>NZ_LR590469.1:4254515-4558409 GCF_901472495.1 Yersinia enterocolitica subsp. enterocolitica | reverse complement strand
TTTTGCGCGTGTTTTACGGCAGTATGGGCATGAGGTTAAACTCATTCCCCCTCAGTATGTGAAACCTTATGTCAAAACGAATAAGACAGATGCCGCTGATGCAGAAGCCATTTGTGAAGCTGTTGCACGGCCTAATATGCGTTTTGTTCAGATTAAAACGGCAGAGCAACAAGCTATTCTGGTGTTGCATACCGAGCGAAATATCCTTATCCGCGAACGCACGGCTTGTGCTAATAGTATGCGGGCCATTTTGGCTGAATTTGGCATCATCATGCCTCGCACATTAAGTCAGCTGTATAAGAAAGTCCCTGAAATACTGGAAGAATATGATAACGAGTTATCACCTTTTGTCCGTTGTAGTGTCGCACGTCAACTTGAACACCTTCAGGGTGTGGAAGATCAAATCACGTTGATCGAACAAGAACTTAGCAGTTGGGCAAAAACACAACCCGCCTGCCAGCGGGTCTTGAAAGTCCCTGGTGTGGGATTGATGACGGCGACCTACCTTGTGGCGTCAGTGGGGAATGGGCAACAATTTCATTCAGCGAAACAGTTTGCCGCCTGGTTGGGATTGGTGCCGAGAGAATTCTCCAGTGGCGGTAAGCAGAGATTGGGCCGAATCAGCAAAAGAGGTGACCGCTATTTCCGTTATCTTCTGGTCCATGGTGCGCGGGCAGTTGCAGCTGTTATTGAGAGACACAAAGACAATATGCCGTGGCTTTACAGGCTGTTGAGTAAAAAGGCCTATAACGTAGCCGTTGTGGCACAGGCCAATAAAACGGCACGTATTTTGTGGTCGATGCTGGTTCATCATACGGAATATCGAACCTTATCCGCGGTTTGAGATAATCTCAAACACGGACAAGGCTCAAGAAAAAAAGTGAATACGTTTCAGGTAATTGCAAGTGTAATTATTGAGATGGCAAAAACAGGTAAGACCGCAAGTGAGAAACTCCGTGAGCCGCCGGGGCATTTGGCCCGTAAGGATGATAGGAACTCACTTGGCGGATTTCATCATGGTTCGGGCGCAATCGCGCCCATAAAGAAACCGGATATATGGCTGCAATACCTGAGCGCTATTTTCAAGAAAAAACACTTGGTTTATTGGGAGCGTCCATATACGGCGCGGCTCGAGCCCCCAGGGAGGGGTTTACGGCGTCTTTACGATCTGCCTGTTTTCACCGTTACGGGCACTTTGTCATTAACCTCAGGAGTCACTGACTATAGTGACTCCTTATCTCATTTATTATTTATAAACAATCTCGCCTTTCGGCTGATACTGACTGGCATCCAGCGGTGAGTGCTTTTCAATATACTGTTTCAGCACTTCTGCGTCGATAAAACCGGTATTTACATAGCTCGGTAAAGTATCAATCTTCGGATAACCATCACCGCCTAGCGCATTGAAATTCAAGGTTGCCAGACGATAGGTTTTATTCGGATCTAACGGTTTGCCTTGTATTTTCACGTTACTGACACCCTTGCCATCAGCGACTAAGCTGACATTGGCAAATTGTGCATACGCACCTGAATCGACTTTCTTATTGGCCACAACCGCCAGATACTTCTCAACTTCACTGCCTTTCATATCGGCATAAACCAGTGTATTACCAAATGGCTGGACCTTAAGAACATCTTTATAGGTGATATCACCCGCATCGATAGAGTCACGAACCCCACCGCCACTCATCACCGCAAAATCAGCACCCGCTCGTTCCATTTGTGCCGCCAATAGCAACCGCGCCAGATTAGTTTGCTCGAAACGCACTTTGCTGCGATCCCCTTCCAACTTGCCATTCACACTACCCACTTTGACATCCAGCTGCGCTTTGCCCTGCTGTTCAAAAGGTGTTAGCAGTTTCAGCATTGACGGGTCTTGCGCAATCTCTTGTGTATAAAAGATGCGCTCACTGGTGCCATCAGCTTTCTCGACTTTTTTCTTCAAATTGATTGGGATTAACTGATAGCTCACTAACTTCAACTCGCCATTACGGAATTTGAAGTCTGCCCGCCCCACATATTTGCCCCATTCATGCGCCTGTACTATCCACGTACCATTTTGCCGATCTGGGGCACAAGGCGTACCGGGCACATAATCAGCCTGCTTATGGTTCTCACTGGCCATACAAACCGGATCTTGTGAGTGCCCACCCACAATCATATCCAGATAGCCCGCCGGTAAACTGCGCGCCATCTCGACATCACCCGGCGCATTCGACCCGTGTTTGCCATCATCATAATGGCCCATATGAGTCGCCGCGATGATAATGTCAGGCTTTTCAGTTTTTCTCAGTTGCTCGACAACTTGCTTTGCTTCTGTCGCAGGCACGCGGAATTCGATATCGGTGAAATACTCGGGATTGCCGATCTTAGCGGTATCATCGGTGGTTAAACCAATTACAGCAATTTTCACACCTTGCTTATCAAACAAGGCGTAAGGTTTGAATAATCGCTGTTGAGTGCTTTTCTGATAAATATTGGCGGATAATAATGGGAAAGTGGCCCATTTCTCCTGCTGGCGCAGCACACTCAGTGGATTATCAAACTCATGGTTGCCGATAGCCATTGCGTCATAACCGACCAAATTCATACCGCGAAAATCAGGCTCAGCATCCTGTAAATCAGATTCCGGAACACCGGTATTGATATCCCCACCGGAGAGCAACAACAAGCTTCCCCCTGCTGCGGCAACTTGCTTACGAATGTCATCAACTAAGGTTTTCTGTGCCGCCAGGCCATATTCGCCGTGGTCATTTTGCCAGAAGTGGCCATGATGGTCATTGGTATGCAGTATGGTGATATCGTAAGTTTTATCTTTTTCCCAGGCGGCAGCCCATCCCGGAGCAAACGCCAGCGACACAGCTAAAGCAGCTGCTGTGGTCGATAATGAAAAACGCATCGCAAATCTCCATATTGTCGTTAAAACCAGCCCGTTCAGCGCCAGTTTAATGAGTGAAAATGGGGTGACACATACCAATTATCATGATAAATCAAGATGATACTGTGACAGAGTTCGTATTGTAGTCTGATGATCTATGGGGTGAATTTCAGAATATTTGAATATATATCAAATTGTATCTGCTGTAGTAAAAATCATTCAATCTGCATAATATGTATTCATTACCAATATATTATTAACAGTGATAATTATTAGGCGAATACTCACTATGACCGATCGTTCTGAGACGGAGCTCCCTCCCTCCGTCAATACCCAGCCCTTCGATAATACCAAGGTAAAACGCACCTCTTTCTCTATATTAGGTGCTATTAGCGTATCTCACTTACTTAACGATATGATCCAGTCGCTGATTCTGGCGATTTATCCGCTATTACAAGCCGAGTTTTCGCTGAGTTTTGCGCAGATTGGATTAATCACCCTCACTTATCAGCTTACCGCCTCATTATTACAGCCACTTATTGGTCTTTATACCGATAAGCATCCGCAGCCCTATTCACTGCCGATTGGCATGGGTTTCACCTTATCAGGTATCTTGCTGCTTGCGGTTGCCACGACTTTCCCGGTGGTTTTACTGGCAGCGGCACTAGTCGGAACCGGTTCTTCGGTCTTCCACCCAGAATCCTCCCGCGTAGCCCGCATGGCATCCGGTGGCCGCCACGGTATGGCTCAGTCTATTTTTCAGGTGGGAGGCAACTTCGGCAGCGCCCTTGGCCCACTATTAGCCGCGATCCTTATCGCACCTTACGGTAAAGGCAATGTAGGTTGGTTTTCACTCGCGGCACTGCTGGCTATTGTGGTGCTGTTGCAGGTCAGTAAATGGTATCAGCAACAACAAAGAGCAACCTATGGCAAAGTAGTAAAAGTCTCATCGGCCAAAATACTGCCTAAAAAGACGGTTATTAGCGCCCTAGCTATCTTAATGGTGCTGATATTCTCTAAATACTTCTACTTGACCAGTATTAGTAGCTATTACACCTTTTATTTGATGCATAAGTTTGGTGTTTCGGTACAAAATGCCCAAATACATTTATTTGTCTTCTTATTCGCAGTGGCCGCTGGCACCATCATTGGCGGCCCTCTTGGCGATAGGATAGGTCGAAAGTATGTTATTTGGGGGTCAATATTGGGCGTTGCGCCATTTACCCTTATTTTACCCTACGTTTCTCTGTATTGGACCGGGGTTTTAACCGTGATCATTGGCCTTATCCTTGCCTCTGCCTTCTCGGCAATACTGGTGTATGCGCAAGAGCTTATTCCGGGTAAAGTGGGCATGGTATCCGGTCTATTCTTCGGTTTTGCTTTCGGTATGGGGGGGTTAGGTGCGGCTGTACTAGGGTATGTTGCTGATTTAACCAGTATTGAACTGGTTTATCAAATATGCGCCTTCTTACCATTACTGGGGATAATTACGGTCTTCCTGCCCAATATAGAAGATAAGTAATAGTAATAACCCTATAATCCCGACTGAGATATGTGTTTCAGTTGGGCGATTTCCCTGCGTAATAGAGATAGAAATAGCAAATCCCTCACAAACAACCACTTCAAACAATTTCCGTGCCAAAGCTGACTTTTATCGATAAAAAATGAATTTTTATCGCGCATTGATCGCATAAATGCAATAAACTGATGTTATTGCTGTGAAATGCTTGCCGCCCTGCCAAACTAGAAGGAGTCTGGATGCACCACTCAACACCCTTAATTACCACGATCGTCGGAGGCCTTGTTCTCGCCTTCCTCTTGGGCTCCTTGGCTCACCGCCTGCGCATCTCACCACTGGTGGGGTACCTTGCCGCAGGGGTGCTGGCCGGGCCATTTACGCCAGGTTTCGTTGCTGATACCTCATTAGCACCAGAACTGGCTGAAATTGGTGTTATCTTGTTGATGTTTGGTGTCGGACTTCACTTCTCACTTAAAGACCTCCTCGCAGTAAAAGCCATCGCCATACCCGGTGCTGTGGCACAAATTGCCGTTGCCCACCTTACTCGGAATGGGACTGTCTCATTTATTAGGCTGGGATTTGATGACAGGTTTTGTCTTCGGTCTTTGTCTATCAACAGCAAGTACCGTGGTATTACTACGAGCTCTAGAAGAACGGCAACTCATAGATAGCCAGCGGGGGCAAATTGCTATCGGCTGGCTGATTGTCGAAGATTTGGCGATGGTACTCACATTGGTGCTATTACCAGCCTTTGCGGCGTGATGGGTAACGAAACCACCAGTCTCAGCCAGTTATTCACTGAACTAGCAATAACCATCGGTAAAGTCATTGCCTTCATTACGCTGATGATTGTTGTCGGTCGTCGTTTGGTCCCCTGGATACTGGCTAAAACCGCCAGTACCGGTTCCCGTGAGCTATTTACCTTGGCAGTGCTGGTATTAGCGCTTGGTATTGCTTACGGCGCTGTAGGGCTGTTCGACGTATCCTTTGCTCTCGGTGCATTCTTCGCAGGAATGGTATTGAATGAATCAGAGCTCAGCCACCGTGCGGCGCAAGATACCTTACCGCTACGTGATGCATTTGCCGTACTGTTCTTCGTTTCAGTTGGGATGTTGTTCGACCCAATGATTTTGCTACGTGAACCATTAGCTGTACTGGCTTCACTAGCTATCATTATCTTCGGCAAATCAGCAGCAGCGTTTATATTAGTGCGGATGTTTGGTCACTCAAAACGTACAGCACTCACCATTTCTGTCAGCCTGGCGCAAATCGGTGAATTTGCCTTTATTCTCGCCGGGCTTGGAATTTCTCTCGGTTTAATGTCTGAGCATGGCCGTAATCTGGTGCTGGCGGGCGCAATTTTATCAATTATGCTCAACCCGCTACTGTTTACATTATTAGATCGCTATTTGGCTAAAAACGAGACGATGGAAGATCTGATTCTGGAAGAGGCAGTCGAAGAGGAAAAGCAGATCCCGGTAGATTTGTGCAATCATGCACTGTTAGTCGGTTATGGTCGGGTGGGGAGTTTATTAGGTGCAAAACTGCACGCGGAAGGTATTCCATTAGTGGTCATTGAGAACTCTCGACCCAAGAGTTGAGGCGCTACGTGAACAAGGCATTAATGCGGTATTAGGCAATGCTGCAAGTGCAGATATTATGTCGCTGGCTCGTTTGGATTGTGCCCGCTGGTTATTACTGACCATACCGAATGGCTACGAAGCTGGGGAAATTGTCGCCTCCGCCAGAATTAAACGGCCAGACCTTGAGATAATTGCTCGCGCGCATTATGACGACGAAGTGGTTTATATCTCGGATCGTGGCGCGAACCAGGTTGTGATGGGCGAACGTGAAATTGCCAACAGTATGCTTAATATGTTGAAGATAGAAACGCTGACCGAAGAAGACAAACGCCCGCTTTGCCCAATTTAAAAACATCTCAGTGTTAGCAAGTTATAAACCAATAGGGCCAGCATATGCTGGCCCTGTTCACTATTTGACGACAATTATCTTTCCCAGTACGACTCTTCCAAACTGTCTTCCCGCTCAGGCAAACCACGCGTCAAACGCGGTGAATGCTGATTCAGCACTTGATAACTAACCCGATTGGCATATTTACACACTTGCGCCAATGAAGAGTAACTCAGGTAACTACGAACATGTTTGCTCGAGTTCGGAACATTATTACGATGAAAACCATTGGCAGCAATGTCATGCAGCACCGCAGATAAAGCACCATCCCCTGCCCCATTAGTATTCATTATTTTCTCAGGGCCGCCCATATAAGGGGCAATATGCGAATAAATCCGTAATGGGTTATCACAATGCTCTTTACGCATCGCGCGGCTGAATTCATACAAGTTAAATTCAGCAATCGCACCGGGTAATAATGGGTGCTGAGTTTGGCGTTTATTAGCCTCTTCCGTATAGCCCGCCATATAAAGGCCATTAGGGCCAGCGGTGCAAAGCACTAAATCAACCCAGTTCAAAGCCATATCTGAGGCCATCAGCGGATCATTAAGCCCCGTCAGTTCATAAGCTTCATCTTCATTCATCGCCACTATAGAGACGTTTTCTTTAAGAAAATCACGCCACCACTGCGGATTATCTGCAATAACGTATTTTGTCCCTAGTGTCATCACGACAGGAACGTTATATTTCTTTGCATAACTGATGGCCTGCATTGTAGCCGCTGGCATTGGCTCGCCCGCTTTACAACGCACCAAATAAGCGGTAAGAACCAATGCCGATGCCCCTGCGATAATATCTTCAGGGATACTTTCCGGTCGTAGCTGATTCATTTGACCGGGACTGATCGCAAATGTGCGCTCGCCATTATCCGTAATGAGAGTGAAACAGCGACCAATCGCACCATCAACTGCCTGTAAATAGTTCAAATCAGTGCGACTAGAGGTATTACACAAATAACGATAGGCATAACTACCAATTTTGATATTGCTACACATCGTACCTAATAAAATAGAGCGGTCATCAGCCAAAACAGAATAATTGTGCAACGTATTACCAATGGTTCCCCCCGCAAACTCATGCGTTATTAAGCCATTAGCGGTTAGCTCCTGATAAAGGCGTTCAGCAACTTCGTCCTCGATAACCAAAGAGTGCCCTTGGCTCAGACCATAACGCGCAATAAAGCCCTCATCGACTTTTGCTTCAATATCAACTAGCGTCTGATCAATACCAACGATATAAGAGGTGCTCACTTCATTTTCTGTCTGAGCCGGTTGCAATAAAGGGTCACGAGCATTAACAGGAAAATAGTGCTTAGATTTGCGTTTACCAGGAAATTTCATTGTTTTGAGTAAAAAATTGAAATGGGAAGATAAAAAAAGGAGACCAGAGATAAAATCTCTGGCATACATAAGTAGTAATACCAAAATAGTCTGTTACAGTAAGCATAATATACGCTGATAGATTAAGCATACGTATGAAAAAATTAGTATTTTATAACACGACAGTTCTTTATCTGAGCATAATAAATTTATTTTTTTGGTGGTTCTAATCTGGAATTATGACGCTCACGAACAAAAAAACGCATCAATACAAATGTAATAGAACCAATTAAACCAATAAAACTAAATGAAATAATCGTCAATAAACCTTTTCTACTATTTTGAAGTATTTGGTTCAGATGGGACACTATGCTGTAGTGGATCCGATGGCTCCTGCAAGTAATTAAATGTTGGGACATCTATAACAACAGGTTGTAATGCGGTTATTTTATTCAGGTAGAGTTTTTTATTCAATAAATCAGCATTAACACTTGTGAGATCAGTTATAGACCTCTCAATTTCTAGCTGCCTATTTAATAAATCATACCCCATGGATATTGGATAATTATTACTACTAGCAGAAATATCAAATGCACCAATAGCTGGCTTCTGCAAACCAGCCGCTTTAGCTATCGAAGCTGCGTATTCTAATCTCTGGATTCTGATTTTTATGTTCATTCTCAACCTGTTGTAAAGCTAAATTATATTTCTTCAGTGGCCATCTTTTTAGCTGTATCTATGGTGAATTTAATTTGGTCATTAAGATTATCATTAACTTTCCGGTTAATATAATTAACATAACCTGTGAAAACATCTTTTAACCCATATTCTAAATTAGAACTATAAGTAAGAATGTAATTACCTTTAACATCACTATCTGAATTTATATTCTTGCCTTTAACCCAGCAAAATTATTAGCGTTAACCTTCTCTTTGGACATATATTTACTCAACATATCTTTAGAAGAGTAGTATTTCCTGAAATCCATGGAGCAGATCATCTGCGGTAATATTCAAATCAATATTAAGCACTGATAATGATGACTCAATAGATTCAAGTGGTTGCATCTTACCATCAGAAGTAACTGATACTATTGCATAACTAGTCCATTCTTTTGGAGAAAAAAAACACAACCCCTCCACCCACAAGAGTAAATATAGCGAGTACAATAAAGATCAACTTGGATGATCTAAATATTATTGAAATTATCTCTATAAGGTCTACTTCTTCTTTATTTGAAGGCAATATATACTTTCCAAACGGGGGATGGTTTTTTATCATTACCCTGTGATCTATCACTCATCAATTTTACCCATACCAATTAAATTAAGAAAAACATTGTAAATAATAACTAACAGTTATAACCATTAGGATTCATTTTTTGCCATTTCCAAGCGTCCTGAAGCATATCAACTAAAGTTCTTTTTGCATACCAACTAACTCTAGATGTGCTAGTTCAGGGCTTGCCCAACACTCAGCTATATCACCAGGCCTACGGCTAACAATGTCAAAATGGAATATTCTTACCCGTAATACGCTCAAATTCCTTAATCATATGCAAAAACAGAATAGCCAACTCCGGTTCCTAAATTGTATATACGAAATCCTGAGGTCAAGTTAATTAAAGTACTAAGGTGCCCTTCAGCGAGATCCATAACATGAATATAATCTCTTAATACCAGACCCATCTGGTGTATCGTAGTCATTACCATACACTAATAGTTTAGATAATTTGCCAATGGCAAACCTGGGTTATGAATGGTAATAAATTATTGGGTTTTCCGTTAGGATCCTCACCAATTAAACCAGAAGGATGAGCGCCTACTGGATTAAAATAACGCAACGCTGTTATTGAATAGTCGGGATGAGCTAAAGAGAAATCTTTTAATATTTGCTCTACCATCACTTTGAAGTGCCATATGGGTTAGTCGTCCCGCCAATTCTAGCTTTTTCAGTCAACGGAACGAATTCAGGCTCACCATATACTTGTTGCTGAAGAGCTGAATATTAATTTTTTGACATTAAGCTAAACACATTTCCTCAAGTAAAGTAATAGAACCAACTACATTGTTTTGATAATACTCAATAGGTTTTTCAACTGACTCACCTACTGATTTCAAACCTGCAAAATGGATAACCGAATCAATTTTATGACTTGAAAAAATAAGCTTAAGACATGATCTATCAAGTATATCGCCATGATAAAAATTAGGTTTTCGTCCACAAATCTTTGAGACTCTGGCTAAGGACTCTGCTGATGAATTAATTAGATTATCAAGAACAACAACATTCCTTCCTTGTTCCAACAATGTAAGCACTGTATGAGAACCTATATATCCAGCACCACCAGTAATTAATATAGACATAAATATCCTATTTTATCATTGATACAAAAATATTATTCAACAAGTCAAATAGAAATCATAATCACTCTCTTAATATGCGTAAAATATTTGAAGTTTCTTCGTTCATTAGTTTAGTATCACACCTTGATTCAACATTTAATCTAACAACAGATTCCGTGTTTGAACTACGTAAATTGAAGCGCCACTCTGCAAACTCCATACTAATGCCATCGATCTCATCAATCTTAATAGCCTTGGCTTCATATGCAGCACGAACTCTTGCAATCGCAGATATTGGATCAATTAGTAGGGAATTTATCTCTCCTGACGCAGGATAGGCCTTCATACGTTCTTTTACTAATTGTTCTAAACTCTTTCCTTTGACAGATATAATCTCTGAAATAAGTAACCATGGAATCATTCCTGAGTCACAATAAGCAAAATCACGAAAATAGTGATGAGCACTCATTTCACCACCATAAATTGCATCTTCTTTCCGCATGCGCTCTTTAATAAAAGCATGGCCAGTTTTAGACATTATCGCTTTTCCTCCGGAAGAATTGACAATATCTATTGTATTCCAAGTTAAACGTGGGTCATGAATTATCTTACTAAAACCATCTTTTTGAAGAAAGAACTCAGCCAAAAGACCTACAATATAATACCCTTCAATAAAATCCCCGTTATGGTTAAAAAAGAAGCAGCGATCAAAATCACCATCAAAAGCGATCCCCATATCAGCACCATTGGCTAACACCGCATCCGTTGTATCTTGCCGACATTCAGGTAATAATGGATTGGGAATACCATGAGGGAAAGTGCCATCTGGCTCGTTATGGATTTTAATCAAGGTAATAGGAATATCTAAAGCAGTAAAGCGTTTCTCTAACGCATCAATTACATGCCCTGCAGCGCCATTTCCACTATTAACAACTAACCTCAAGGGCTTAAATAAAGACGGATTTACATATCCCATCAAATGGTCAATATAGTCATCAATAATCGATATTTTATCATAACTACCCTTCATTGATGGTTCTACTGGTGGAAATTTATTAATTTCTGCTAAATGCTGGATATTTCGTAAACCAGTATCACCACTAATAGGGCAAGCGTTCTTTCGAACTAACTTCATACCATTATAATCGATTGGATTATGACTGGCAGTTACTTCTATTCCACCATCAACATCTAAATGGAAAGTTGAAAAATATATCTCTTCCGTACCAGATAAACCAATATCTAATACATCAACACCGGCATCTTGTAAACCACGCGACAGTGCTAATTTTAGACTTTCACTGGTCAATCTGACATCGCCACCAACGACTACTCTCTTAGGCTTTTCAAACTCGCCGTATGCCCGGCCTATTCTGTAAGCAATATCTTCATTTAATTCATCACCTAATCGACCACGAATATCGTAGGCTTTAAAACAACTTAGTGCACTCATGATTTCTAGCTCTATATTTTTATGCTCAATTCGAACAATATCATCTTCTTCTAAGTAACTTCCAGTACGAACCTCTATAATTTCCAGAGGAAGTTTTCCTGGATTCTCAATAGAGTGAGCCACTCCAACAGCAATATAGGTTGACTCATTCTCTGTCACTAAATAACTTTCGTTGTCTCTATATACTCTGGCCGTCCCAGAGACGACAACCCAGTGTTCAGCTCGATGATGATGAATTTGAGTCGCAGTCCGTTGTCCCGGTTTGATTGTTACATGCTGTACATGATATCGGACACCTTCAGCAATCGCATCATGCGACCCCCAAGGTCGATAGACTTCCTTATGCTGGAGATATTCAAGTCGCGAGCCAAGTTTAAGTTGCCCAACGATTTCTTTAACGCTTTGAACTTTATTCTTATTCGCCACCAATAAAGCATCTTTGGTTTCGACAATAATTAAATCATTAATACCGACAGTGGCTACTAATCTATTCTGAGAGTAGATATAGCTATTGTTTGTATCTTCCGTTAATACGTCGCCACGAACCACATTACCATGGCTATCTTTATCATTGATTTCCCAGAGCGCAGACCAACACCCGACATCACTCCATTGCGCATTCATCGGAACCACGACAGCATCGCTTGTTCTTTCCATGACTGCATAATCGATGGACTCATCGGGACAGCTGTAAAATGCAGCCTCATCAAGGCGAATAAAATCTAGATCCTTGCGTTGTCCGGCAATGGCACTTTTACAGGCTTCAAAAATATCTGGCCGATGCTTTTCCAACTCTTGCAAATAACGAGATGCTTTGAATACAAACATCCCACTATTCCAGTAATAATCACCAGATGATAAATATTGCTCTGCTTTGGCTAAATCAGGTTTCTCGACAAAAGAGTCAACCTGAAAAGCTCCTCCTTCGATCTGCTTACCTTGTCGGATATAGCCATACCCAGTTTCAGGTGTATTAGGAACTATTCCAAAAGTGACCAACTTACCCATTTCTGCAAGAGGCTCTGCAAGTTGAATAGCACTAATGAATGCAGGCTTATCCTGTATGACATGATCAGCTGCTAGTACCAATAATATCGGGTCCTCACCATTTGATGTGGCAAGTAGCGCAGCCAAGGCAATTGCAGGTGCTGTATTACGCCCAATAGGCTCCAATACTATGCCGCTATGCAATAAATTTTGCTGCCTAAGTTGCTCAGCAATAATAAACCTATGTTCTGCATTACATATCACTAATGGTGAAAGATGGGGGAGATTTCCCAATCTAAGTAAGGTTTCTTGGAACATACTCAACTCTGACGTAAGAGCCAAGAATTGCTTGGGGTAATGGGTTCGAGATAGCGGCCACAAGCGGCTGCCAGCCCCCCCAGCCATAATTACAGGTAATAGCATGCGCAGTTACTTCCTAAAGTTATTTTGATTATCCAAGAACCATTGATAGGTCATCTTTAAACCTTTTTCCAAGGAAATTTGATACCGCCAGCCTAATTTATCCAAACGACTTACATCCATCAGCTTACGAGGTGCGCCATCTGGTTTACTTGAGTCAAAAACTAATTTACCTGAAAAGCCAACCACTTGAGCAATCGTTTCTGCTAATTCACGAATAGTACAATCAATACCCGTTCCAACATTAATATGCGATAACATTGGCTGAGTATTAGCAGCATAGATATCATCTGCCAGTTCCATCACATAGATGCTGGCAGCAGCCATATCATCTACATGTAAGAACTCGCGCATCGGTTTACCACTTCCCCAAACAATTATTTCATTGTCATTACGCATTTTTGCTTCATGAAACCGACGTAACAATGCAGGAATAACATGAGAATTATCAGGATGGAAGTTGTCATTTTCACCATAGAGATTAGTTGGCATCACGCTGCGGTAATCACGGTTATATTGCCGATTGTACGATTCCACACAATTTAATACCGGCTATCTTGGCGATTGCATAAGGTTCATTCGTTGGTTCCAGCACGCCAGTAAGCAGTGTCGACTCGCTCATAGGCTGGTCCGCCATCTTGGGATAAATACATGATGAACCGAGGAAAAGTAATTTATGTATGCCCGCCATATGAGCTGCATTAATAATATTACATTCGATCATCAGGTTTTCATAAATGAATTCTGCGGGATAATTGTTATTGGCCTGGATTCCTCCTACTTTCGCCGCTGCAAGGTAAACCTCATCAATTGCCTCCGCAGTAAAAAATGCCTGCACAGCTGATTGAGACATTAAATCTAATTCTGCGCGGGCTTTAAGAATTAATTCAATATCACTACGACCTTTTAACTGACGGACAATCGCTGACCCAACCATGCCTCGGTGCCCTGCCACAAATACGCGCTTCATAACCATCAGTATTAGCTCTCTAAAGTAATGGATACATCAAAACCGTTGGCTTTGAGCAAAGCATGCTGCTTAGCCTGCTGTAAATCGCCAGCGACCATTTCAGCGCACATCTCTTCAACAGTTATCTCGGGAACCCAGCCTAACTTTTCTTTGGCCTTCGATGGATCACCTAAAAGTGTTTCTACTTCAGCAGGGCGAAAGTATCGAGGATCGACTCGAACAATAATATCACCTACTTTTGCTGAAGTTGCATACTCATCGCTGATTGCAGATATAGTAGCAATCTCATCAATTCCTTTGCCTGAAAATTCAATTTCTATTCCCGCTTCTTTTGCAGACATCCGAACAAATTCGCGAACCGTAATCTGTTTACCAGTTGCAATAACAAAATCTTCAGGTTGGTCTTGCTGCAGCATCATCCATTGCATACGAACATAATCTTTCGCATGGCCCCAATCCCGCAGAGAATCCATATTCCCTAGATACAAGCAATCTTCTAATCCGAGTGCTATGTTAGCAATAGCCCGAGTAATTTTACGAGTAACAAACGTTTCCCCACGGCGAGGAGATTCATGGTTGAATAAAATTCCATTACAGGCATACATGCCATAGGATTCACGGTAATTTACTGTAATCCAGTAAGCATACATCTTCGCAACTGCATACGGAGAGCGGGGATAAAATGGTGTGGTTTCTCGCTGCGGAATTTCTTGAACCAAGCCGTAAAGCTCTGACGTAGAAGCCTGGTAAAAACGAGTTTTATGTTCTAACCCATTGATACGTACTGCCTCTAACAAACGCAATGTACCCATAGCATCTACATCTGCGGTATACTCAGGTGATTCAAATGAAACAGCCACATGAGATTGAGCACCTAAGTTATAGATTTCGTCAGGTTGAATTTCTTTTACCAGGCGGATTAGATTAGAAGTATCAGTCAAGTCACCGTAATGTAAAAAGAAATGAGGGTTTACTTCATGAGGGTCTTGATAAATATGATCAATACGGCTTGTATTAAAAGAAGATGAACGGCGTTTAATACCATGAACTTGATAGCCTTTTTCTAACAAAAACTCAGCTAAATAAGATCCATCCTGGCCAGTAATACCTGTGATTAATGCCTTTTTCATAACGATTCTATCGCCTCAATAATAGCTCTATTCTTGATTACTTGATTGAAATTTTTTTCTGCATAATTACGACATTGTGTTGCCAATAAAGAAAAATTTTGAGTGCTAATTAATTTCACAATATCTTCGATTTCACCCTCATTAAATAGGAAGCCATTGACCCCATGTTCAATGGCATCAATACAGCCTGGCACAGCATAACATATTGCAGGAATACCACATGCGTTAGCCTCCATAACCACGACAGGAAAACCTTCATGTTTAGACAAAAGAAGCAAAACATCAGTTTTTGCATAAATATGACGAAGATCAGACAAATAGCCATGAAAAATTATGTCTTCCTCAAACTCAGCTTTTAAATTAGCTATATCATCTTCTGTCAGAGAGGATGGGTTAGCAGGGTAAGTATCACCAACAACATTAAGAGTAAAGTCTACACCAGCCAACTTTAAATGCTTGATTAGCTCGATAATATAAAAAATACCTTTATCTTCAACTAAACGTCCAACATAGAGTAGTTCTATTTTTCTCGAGCATTTTTTTATTTTATAGCTATAACAAAAACTCTCAATGTCAACGCCGATACCACCTAGCACTAAATCACCATCACAACCAAGTAAATTCTTCTCATATTTGTTCATGAAGATTCTTTTACCAACACCTCTTGTCAGCAATAATCTCAATATATTGAGAAAACCTTTATTTTTTGTAAAAAAAGTCCCGATACCTTCAATAAAACAAACAGTCTTTCTTGCAAAGAAAATTGATGGGATAGAGAAAATAAATGTAACAAGAAAATGACAAGACACAGTTAATTTAAACTTCTCTTTGAATAAAACCCACAGCAATGATAGGTTAATAAAAAAATATCTATATAAAAGACGTTCATTATCCGTAGTAATAACTATAACACCATATTTCTTTAGACAATCAACTGACTCATTGTCATCGTTAGGTGCAATACAGTATACTTTATGCCCACGAGATAGTAACTGTTTAATATATGATAGCCTAAACACAACAACGGTCTTTATTGAGTTTTGTATAATACAAACACTTTTACACTCGTTCATAATTCCAACCGATTTTTTTATTAGATTGCTCAGACATAAACTGGGCATCTGAATTTGGAATAATAACTTTAGTTGATTTATTTCCATTAAGAATGGCGGCCCACCAACTAAAAGTACTTCCACTCAAGATATAATCTTGGCAACACATCAATCCAATAAAATCTTCGATTGCTGATTTCCCAGAAAAATAATCAATTGAACTAATTTTCGGTAAATGTTTTTTACACCAATCAATATCATCTGAAAAAACCATAAAACGTCTACCCGGAAACTTTTCAATTGCATTACTTATATATTCAATATCACTAGCAACATGTAACTTGCTGCTGGATGTAACAAAATCACCTCTGCGGATATGAATACCAACATGATCAGATATATTATTACCAATATCTCCCATGAGATTGCCATGTTTATTCGCTATGCTAACTCTCAAAAAATCCGAAGAATATAGCGCAGCATCTGGAAATTGAAAATATCCATAGTGATAATTAGGCATTGGTATCTTCAAACAATCGTCTAAACTACTTAAAGCATCATAATCATATATCAAAATATTTGGCACATGATTAATCTTCATTTTTCTTAGTGAAAATCTAATAATTTTAGATAGTAGGTCATCATTAAAAGTAAGTATTCTTTCTTCTGAAATAGGAATAGTTTCTAATTCTCCCAGCAAGGAGAAAAAGCTGACAGAAGAATGCTGCCTTTGTTGATAAAAAAGATGCACATTTAAATTAACATCGAACTTTAGCTTATCCTTCAAATAGTAAGCCCATGCCACCTGAAATAATTGATTACCTAATCCCCCTTGTACAAGAACGTTAACACTCATTTTTTCCCTTATGTATTTTAAATGAGAAATTTAATGCTCTGATAAATCCAGAAATCATATAATAGAAAGATTTAAATTTCGTAATATAAGCATATTTAGCTGCATAAATAAGGACAGCAAGTGATTTTGAAAGATACAAAGAAAACGAATAAAAAACTATTGGAGCGTTAGGAATATTTTTTCTAATAGAATTAGTACATAAAGATATTCGATGTAAATGTAATGTTTGAGATATACTGTTAGATGTTAATCTATAGGAAAGTAAATCCTCAGGGACGCTCCCAAAAGTACATACTCTCGATAATCTACACCATAAATCAAAATCCTCTGCTCCATCGGTGCCTAAACTATACCCATTAGCTTTTTTTAATACGGCCGTCCTAATCATGGTTGCAGGATGACAAAGAGGGTTAATAAAAGGTAATGATGATATTATATCGAAGTGATTAGTCGGGAATTTTTTTCTTCCAATAATACGGTCATTTTCATCGATTAACTTAATATTCCCACCAACAACGTCTAAGTTATACCTTGCCATATAGTCAAGTTGTTTTCTTAACCTTAATGGTTCCATTATATCGTCAGCATCCATTCTAGCAATTATATTTGCATGAACTTTAGGTATCGCAAAATTAAGAGCAGATACAATTCCTCCATTTTCTTTTTTGAAATATTTTATTCTGTCATCATTTATTGATTGTATTATTTTACCGCTAGAATCAGTAGAGCCATCATCAATTATTATCACTTCAATATTTACATATTCCTGAGATAAAACCGAGCTAATAGCAGTACGAATAAAACGCTCAGCGTTATAGACAGGAATAACCACAGATACATCAATATCGTCAATCATGTAGCTTACTCGCATAAAGCAGATTTGAAATTTTCAATTGTGTGATGCTCTAAAATGTACTCTCTTAGTCTAAAAAAATCTTTCTCTAAAGAGAGCATTTTTTTTAGTTTCTCATTAATATCACCTATACTATTAATTATAAAAGGTTTTGCTAAGTGTTCAGGGATTCCTGAAAAAGCTTCTTTCGTACCAAAAACTAATTTGTTTTTATACACAGAGTTTAGCAAGATATTTTTAACCCCCGCACCAGCATCTAGAGGCATAATGACAAGATCTAAACTATCAAAAAAGGTATCAAAGTCTTCAATATATCTTTTTTCAATAAAATCAACTCCGACATATAGTTCTTTAGCCTTCTGAAACCAATTTTTGCTGGCTGAGCCATGAAAGATTATAGTTTTATTTTTAAGCTCAGTTAAATCACTATAAGAAAGAAAATTTGTTGCATCTACAGAATAGTGGTTCTGCAAATTAATAAAACCTATGGTTTTCACATTAAGAGTAAAATCACTTATTCGTCCCAAATTATATCTGGCTTGGATTGGATGAGGGAGATATTTTATATTATTTTTAGGGAACTTCCTTTTTAAGGAAGTCTCATCATCTTTTGAAACGGTATAGAGCACACACCGGCGCAAAGAACTTATCAGGATATATGTAATAATATATCGATAAACTTGATATGTAAACTTCAAATATGATCTATTAGCAAATCTAACTTTAGCAATACTTTGAATTGATCTCAAAGAATCATCTGGTAATATTATAATATCGTCCTTGTGCGCAAGCAGACACTTATATTCAATAGGTATAAATACAACCTTTTCGCATTTATTTTTAGAAAAAAAACGTGTAAATAAATATAGTTTTGAATATATATTTTTACTTACAACACTTTCTTTAAATAAAATACTTTTAAGAAAAGTCACACCTGTAGAGAAGGTGTTTAATGGGTCACTAAAAGAAGGGATCATATAATATAATACTCCTGCATTATATAATTTTTGCGAAACGTACAAAGGCTATGAGGCAGAGGAGAAGCCACATCGACTTCGATATTTTTAAGTTATAATTTAATAAAACCAAGACATACATGAGGTCAAATGCGAATCCAAATCGACCTAATGTCGGTAGATATATTGAGAGTAAAGAAACAAATATTGGTAATATCAGGAGTAATTTAGTATTAAATGATATTGAGATAGAGGATTTCTTTAGTGCATTGTAAAAAATAGTAAACTCGATAAATTCAAAAATGGGAGAAATATAAAAGGCACTACTATCATTAAAATAACTCTTACTATCAAGTATATACGATGAAAATTTATTATAAAAATAATCAAAGAAAATTAAAAGCACTGCACCTACTATGACTAAATATTTTATCAGTGAAAGTTTATTTCTATAAAAATAAGCCAAAGGGAATATAGCCATTAATGGATGTAATGCAACAGACAATAATGCAACGATCCCGCCCCCCCCATTTATTACTAATATAATAAAGTAATGGTACAGAAAATAATAATAAATGACTTCTTACAGAAAAAGGGATTAATAAATGAGTAAACCAAAGCCAAAAAACAACATAAATTCCATTTTTTATTTTCAAACACAAAAAAAGCAATGCCAAACAAATTAGTATATTTTGAAAAATAAAAAACATTTCATAACTGGCCCCTAAACTCTTAACACTAACCATTAAGATATAATATAGAGGAGAGTCTACTGTGTTTAATGTTGAAAATATATCTGAGAAATTTACTAGATATGTATAAAAATAAGAGTAAGAGCCTTTATCTGGACCATTTAAAGAGAAGAAACAACTTAAAATAAAAAGGTAAAAAAATAAAATTAAAGATGATACTTTAGAATTCACTTCATTTATCAAAACAATCATGCAAAATATATAAAAAGTAATAATCAAAAACAGATATTTAGGAAGCACTCCATCTGTGACTAAAACATAGTTTTCGACAGAAACAAAATTCATTATCTAACCTTAATCTTGAAGCTTTTTATTAAAGTGATAAGGATATACTTTATATGTTAGCAATGAACTATACTTTCTTATTAAGATTTAATATGGCTAATTTATCAAAAAAAGTCGCATAAGAGTCTAACAATATGAAGAATATAAAACACACATCTAATATGCAGTATCTTTTACTAAAATTATTTTGATCTGAATTTTTTATATATAAACTTGGATATATAATAAACCACATCAACTGACAAGACTCTAGCGATTAGTTTTTTAATAAAAAATAAACTTGGATTAACATAAATTAACTCATTGTGTTTACTAATGTAGATACCATTAAATTTTGCAGAACTCCTAAAAACCAGCACCATAAACCGTATACTATAAGTTTTCTTTATATAACTAGCTAAATATATTTCGTTTAATTTTCTAGCCATCGGTATTTTAAGACTATTATGGAATACCTTAAAATAAATAAAAATATCGTTGTAATGCACACTTGCTAAATTATAAAACTTCTCAGCCCTCCTCATATATACGCATGGGAAATCCGGTATAATGATATTAAAATTCCAACATTCTCTGTTAAGCATATTTAGCCAGAAACAACAATATGCATGCGACGAACCAGCTAAAAGATTGAAATAATTATCAGATAAATATTTTCGCTTAACTAGAACAGCACCAAAATATGTTTTATCACAAAGCTCAAGGAAAGCATCATCAAAGCAGTCGTACTTATGGGGTGCAATATTAAAATGAGAACCTACTATATTATCGCTTGCATCAATAATAGTTGCATTGAACGTTGCCAAATCAACATCATTTTTGAGCAACAATTCTTCCAATTTATTAAATGCATCTGAATAGAAATAGTCATCATCGCCAAGAAAATATATATAATCACCTCTAGCCATCTTGGTAACATAATGCATGTTATCATCTATTGAGAGAGGAGATTCCTGAATAATATACCTTATATTATACTGATTTATTTCATCTATGTAATCTTCAACTTTTGAATAATCATCTGAAGAGCAATTATTAGATATGCAGACCTCAAAGTTCATACTGTGATTATTTTGCGAATATATAGAATTCAGTGCTTTTAATAAGTAATTAGCTCTATTATAACTTGGAATACAAATACTTAACATAGTAGCGAGTAGCTCCTCATACAATAAATTATTTCCATAATAAAGATTGTATTGTTATCTTAAAAAGATTCTTTGATAAAAATGAAATTAAAATCAGACATTGAAAAAGCTGTGAAATTAAAGTTGCAACTGGAGCACCAATGAGTCCCAATTTTCTTATTAGAAAATAATTTAATGTGATAGCTAAAAAGGCACACGTGAGCGTTTGGACAAGAAACATCTTGCTTCTTCTTTCATTTATAATCCATATATACTGAGCATTTGCAACACAGACAGGAATTAATGTAATCACATGAATGATAAAAATATATTTGCTTTGTTCAAACTTAATACCATATATATATGGTATTAAAAAATACCCTATACCTCCAAAGACAATCACTATAAAAATAGAGCCCCACCACATGAAAAACATCAGTCTATGAAAAAACAAATGATACTCAGATATATTTTTTTCTTTTAACTTTGCTAAGATAGGCAAAAAACTGGTGACTATGATCGCAGGGAAGAAATATGTTAATTCTGCTAAATTTGCGCCAACAGAATAAATTCCAACGTAATTATCACCCAACATATGTTGAATGAATAATATATTAGACTTCATAAATATCACTACAGAAAATGCAGATAACATTAGAGGCCATGACTCTTTTAAAGCACTCTTCAAATAAACACTATTAATACTTAGCGATACTTTTATTTCACTATAATTTTTATTCATTAGAAAATAAAGTATACTTGAATATAGTAAAACCTCTATAACAATTATGATTGAAAAATTAATTAGTTCGACATGTAAGTAAATCATAAATATTTTAACTAGTGCGCAGAAAATATAGGATATTAATTTAGCGCAAATAGTCAAACGACTTTTACTCTGGCTTTGAAACCATAAATCAAATACGCTCCCGACCGAAAAAAGTATATTTAGAGATATAATAGATAGTATAAGCCTCTTATCTGGCATGATATTATAAGCTAGAGAAATTGCAATAATTAAACATACCATAGACATTAAAAATCTAGCTGTAAAAATCGTACTAATTATAGCAGAGCATTTTTCTACGCCATTGGATAGATCTCGAACAACAATTGAGTCCAACCCAAGAATACTGATAGTTTGGAAAAATGTAACGTATGTTACTGCATATACGATCTGACCATAATTAGCGGGGCCGAGATACTTTGCCAAAAGAATACCGACCCAAAGACCAATCGTTAGACTCGCTATTTTATCGAAAATAAGCCATCCCGAATTTCTCAAAGCTTTATTTAATGACTTATTAAGCAATATTTTTTCATATGTATTTTTTATCATTTAATTAATTTAATCATCTCTAATCAGACTAGTTATTTATCTATTTTCCAATTTAAAAAACCATCTCTTATATACTTACTTAATCTTAGCAACGGCTTCAATAAATAAATAAAATGGATAACAATATTACTCATCCCTAATTTATTATAGTACCCTCTTATCCTTTCCTTTTCTTCTTTAGTTCCTATCGTTGATACAACAGCAATTGTCTTTAAGAATGGTCTCTCATGGCATAATATGCTATTGAATTTCGATTTAATTTGTGACTGATTACTATAAAATTCATCTGAAAAACTTAAAAAACCTCTAAAATCTAGCTCAATTCTATTTATTACACCGTCTTTTGAAAAATGGTCATTATCTCCACGGCACATAACTAAAGGCTTATTTATATAATTAACAACTGCGCCTTCATTCAATATAGACAATAGTATATATACGTGTGGATATGCACTCCCAATATAATTATCATCAAATTCTATGGCTTCCCATCTAGCCCTCTTTACAATGTTAGAGCTTAAAAAACTAAATATTGCCCCTATTGAAATACTATTGGAAAAGTAGTCTAATAATTCATTTTTATTATTTGAATTATATATTCTACTACCAGTAGACATCCATCTCCTACCAGCACGATTTACCTTAGCAAAGTTAAAATCATATTCAGTGCGCTCGACTAAATATATATCATTATCTAGTTCTAAGAAATCTTCTAAATAATCGATAGCTCCAGGAAACAATTTATCATCACTTCCAAATAACCAACAATATTTACCGGATGCTAACTTAGGAGCTAACAGAAAGTTTATGTCCGCCCCAAGGTTAGTTTTATTTACATTGTAAACTATCGAGATATGAGTTTTCTTAATCCAATTGTTAATCATTTCAATTGTATTATCATCAGATGCATTATCAGAAATACAAATCTCTATATCATTTCTATCCTTACATTGAGAAACAATACTTTCTATTAATTCAGATAATAGACTTGACCTATTATAGGTCGGAATGCAAAATGATATTTTTATATTATTCAAACCATGTCACCACTACATATAAATTGGTAATTCCAGTAATAATCCTTACTCATTATAAATAATAATTATCTGTTTTTTTTATTAATACCTTCATCTAAAGGGATAGTTGGAGACCAATTAGGCAATACTGTTAAATTAGTGCAAAGCCGCATAATCTCTCTTTCTCGTGGCGGCCTAGCCCCCCAATTAATATTTAGAGTCACATCATTAACCTTTTCATAAAGTTTTACTAATTTCTTTAAGCTCATTCTTGAACCTGTATCCACTGAATACACGTTAGCATATCCTGGTTGTCCATCTTGAAGTTTTAGTATTGCAGTTTTATACGCCGAACAAATATCATTTATATGTACTAGCTCGATCTCTTGATTTCCTTCAGACATATCTAATGATTCTTTAGTCTCAGCCAATCTATCAAGTAATGGTATAAGTTTTTTTCTTGTATCATTAGGCCCGTAAGTATCAAAAAGCCTGAGTGTAATACTACTAAAACCTTTCGCAAAAATGTAATACTTTAATATATCTTCAAATGCTTGCTTCGTCGCAGCATATAAATTAACTGGCTCATAATCGGCAGAGTTGTAATTTTGCCATGTTGTTCCTGTATTAATGAATTTTTTAACCCCTGCAACCTCCATGGCTTCAAGTAGTTTCGTAGGGAATTCAATATTACTTCTGAGTAAATTTTCTATTGTTGAGTAATCATGGGTGACAGAAGTAAGCGATGCTATATGGATCACTATATCGGGATTAATATTTTCGACCAAAGAGCATAAGTTTTTTTCATCCAATATCTCTAATTTAACACCGGACAAAAGTTTTATTTTATTTTCATCAACAACTTCACTTCTTATTAACCCAAAAACCTCAAATCCATTGCTATTCAAATAGCAAGCCAAATTCGAACCAATATATCCACTGGCACCTGTAATTAATATTCTCATATCACTCTGTCAGCCAAATTTTGATATTAAAGTTAAAAAAAACAATCTAAATTTCTATCTTTATCAGAAATAATAGGATTTTCTACTGGCCACTTAAATCCAAAAGAATTCCAATGAATACCCGAATCGCGGCTAGGAGAATGAACAGTACTTGTTTTACATACAATGAGAGTATTATCTTTCATAGAAAGAAAACCATGAGCTATTCCTTTTGCTAAAAATATACTCCGTCTGTTATGCGGATTTAGTATGAAACTCATAAACTGGCCATATGTATTTGAATCTTTTCGAATATCTAAAAATACATCTAGCACTTCACCTTCAGGACAAAACACCAACTTATTATGATCATCGGGATACTGCTGAAAATGCATACCACGGATAACATTATTCTTGGATCTTGAATAATATTCCTCGGCAGAAGGAATTTCTAAACCAAAATTCTTGAAGATTTCTTGATGGTGAGTTTTAACAAACTCGCCTCGTTCATCAGAAAATATTGGTGACTCAATCAGATAACAACCACTTATATTAAGTTCAGTTATATTTATAATCATGAATATTTTAAATCCCCTCTTGCGGTAGCAAAATTAATTTAATGCCATTTGAAACAATAATTTAATAATATAGTCTTTCTTAACGCTCACTATTACTTAACAAGACTAGTTATATAGACCATATCATTTACTAGCCATATATTTATTAATTTCAACAATACTATATTCATGCATATTAACACCGCGTAACCACGCTTTATGCCATGCAACAATATATTCTAAAGTGCAATCTAGATTCCATCGAGACTGCCAGCCCAATAAAACCTTTGCTTTAGAACAATCCAGTTTTAGATAATTTGCCTCATGTGGATGTTCATGATCGTCTAACTGCCAACAAGCATCTCCTCCCCAGTATTTTACCATTTTATCAACAATACTTTGTACTTGGCTAGAATCTGTGTCATCAGGGCCAAAATTCCAGCCTTCAGCATATTTAATTCCATCAATATATAATCGTTGAGCTAACAATAAATAACCTGACAAGGGTTCTAAAACATGCTGCCAAGGACGTATAGCATATGGATTCCGTATAATAACAGGCTCAGAGTTCTCAAATGCGCGTAGCATATCTGGAACCACACGGTCTAAAGCCCAATCACCACCGCCAATAACATTACCTGCACGTGCTGTCGCTAATGCTGTACCATGTTGTTCATATTTAACCGGATTAAAAAATGAATTTCGATATGATGAAGTAACTAACTCGGCACAACCTTTACTATTTGAATAAGGATCATATCCCCCCATTGCTTCGTCTTCACGATATCCCCAGACCCACTCTTTATTTTCGTAACATTTATCACTAGTTACATTAACAATAGCCTTAGCTCCTCCTACATGTCGAAGAGCTTCCAACAAATAGACAGTACCCATAACATTTGTCGAATAAGTTTCAACCGGTTCTAAGTATGACAACCGGACTAAAGACTGTGCAGCCATATGAAAAACGATTTCAGGTTTAAAATCGTTGATTGACTTGAGTAGCTGAGCATAATTACGAATATCACCTACTTCCGAAATCATACCATCCGCAACGTTGGCTGCTTCAAATAAACTTGGCTTTGTTGGTGCGTCCAAAGCATAACCTTTCACTTTGGCTCCCATATTTTGCAGCCATAAGCTCAGCCAACTACCTTTAAAGCCAGTATGGCCGGTGATAAAAACACGTTTGTCTTGCCAAAATTTTTCATTAATCATGATATTTATTCCCAAACTTTCCAAGGAGCTTGCCCTTCTTCCCACAATTGCTGTAGGTAAATTTTATCGCGTAAAGTATCCATTGGCTGCCAGAATCCCGTATGTTCATAGGCCATTAACTCACCATTATCAGCCAATATCATTAGTGGTTCTTGTTCCCAAATAGACTTATCACCATCAATCAGATCTATAACTTTAGGGGATAAAACAAAATATCCACCATTAATTAACGCACCATCACCCTTTGGTTTTTCTTTAAAACTGCGTACCTGCTTATTTTCAATATCCAATGCACCAAAACGACCCGGAGGATAGGTTGCAGTTAGTGTCGCTTTCTTACCATGGCTTTTGTGGAAATTTATCAATTCAGAAATATTAATATCACTGACACCATCGCCATACGTAAAACAAAAAGCATCATCATCTTTGACATAATCTTTAACTCGTTTCAAGCGCCCGCCAGTCATTGAATGCTCGCCAGTATCAACTAATGTCACATTCCATGGTTCCACACGCTTCTGATGTACTTTCATTTCATTATCACGCATAGAGAAAGTAATGTCAGACATATGCATGAAATAATTAGCGAAATATTCTTTTATTACATAACCTTTGTAACCACAGCAAATTATAAAGTCATTTATTCCATATGATGAGTAAAGCTTCATAATATGCCACAAAATAGGCATCCCACCGATTTCAACCATGGGTTTTGGCTTAATTACTGTTTCTTCGCTAAGGCGAGCCCCCAAACCACCAGCAAGAATAACTGCTTTCACTTTACACTCCATTAATAATTATTTTGATAGTAAAAAAATAAAAAGTAGATATCTTTTAGCTAAAAGATATTTTAATATCGCTAATATTTGATGAGAATACTGAGATTATAAATACGTCTAGCTAAACGTATACTACTTCAATGCGAGAAGTTATTTTTTTTATTGACGAATAACAATATATTAAACTTAATTACGCTAGAGAATTGACTTCGCCTTATAATATTTTATTTTGAAACAAAAAACTTAAAAATATAATTAAGGACTATAAATATTTCAGTTGTCTAATATGAAAAGATAATGGCCATTCTGGTTACATCATAAATACAATAAATCAATTACCTTCATTGTAAAAACATATCCGGGAAAATTTTTAATAAATAACATGAAATACGCACGCTACCGCCCTTGGCTCACAGCTACCAATACACTGAATTCTTAGCAAAAATCTTGTAACCCAAAGTCTTACCTAGAGCCATATCGCTGATTCAGTTGGCTAAACGGCTAAACGGCGCTTTCTGAAAAACATAAAAAATTATAATATAGTCTTAATTTTCCAACATATACCTCATCATTACAAGAAAAATGTGAAACATATCATTTTTGGATATTTCACAATCCACAACTAATTAGCATCACGAAAATATAGCAATATCAATTCGGTTTTTTCTGATTTATAGAATAAAAAACACTCAGAAATGTGTGTGAAATTTGAAAAAAAATCATTCATATGTAATTATTTCATCAAATATGAATATAGTTACCCTAAGCTTATTTAGCCACTAACACGACAAATGATCCCTAACCAACTGTTCTAAAAGGTCTATATGCCCCTTGTCATCGTTCAATGCAGGGATATATTCAAACTTCTCGCCGCCAGCATGTAAGAAAATCTCTCGATTTTGTTCTTTGATTTCTTCCAATGTTTCCAGGCAGTCAGCAGAAAAACCGGGGCATATAAGTTGAATATGTTTAACACCTTGAGAGGGCAGACTTTTTAAGGTTTCGTCGGTATATGGGGTCAACCACGGCTCACGACCAAAACGTGATTGATATGTCATCATGATTTGCTCTGCCGGTAAGGCTATTTCAGCACGTAAAGCGCGGCTGGTGTCTTCACAGCGTTGTGGGTAGTCATCCCCTAATTGCGCATAGCGTTTAGGAATACCGTGAAAAGACAGGACTAATCTGTCTGGTTTACCATGTTGCACAAAAGAGTTTTCAACACTTTGTTTTAGCGCTGAAATATAGGCGGGATGCTCAGCATAATCGCGGATAAAAGAAATCGACGGTAAACGGCGATAGCCTTGCAAAATGCGGGCAACAGCATCCCAGACGGCCGCACTGGTCGAGCAAGAATATTGCGGATAAAGCGGTAATACCACCAGCTTGGTCACACCTTGCGCAAGTAGTTTATCAATAGCATCTGGCAGATT
Organism: Yersinia enterocolitica subsp. enterocolitica; assembly: GCF_901472495.1. Taxonomy (NCBI): domain Bacteria; kingdom Pseudomonadati; phylum Pseudomonadota; class Gammaproteobacteria; order Enterobacterales; family Yersiniaceae; genus Yersinia; species Yersinia enterocolitica. Next base: position 4,530,250 of record NZ_LR590469.1, on the reverse strand, counting down.
CGGTGAGCCATAACTCATCCCCAACTCTACTGGGATTTCTGGCATACGTTCTGCCAAGGCTTTTTGCTGACGACGGCTATAGACCAATAAAGGAGAGCCTTCATCCATCCAGACAGATTGATACAGTTTTGCCACGCGCGGGGATCGAATCGGTAAAATTACCCCACGTAGCAAAGGCCACCACAACCACGGTGAAGTATCAACTACCCGGCGATCACTCAAGAACTCAGCCAGATAGCGTTTTACTGCTTGCGGTGTCGGGGCATCCGGTGTTCCCAGATTAACCATCAGTACGCCAAGCTTGCTTTGCTTCATGCAGGAGTCCTTATTGTGTATTACGCCGTTTATTCAGTTTCAGCTGTATCTGTAAAATAATAAAGGCGACCTTAGGCCGCCTTGACTATCTTACCATCCAGAATTAACCGAGAATAGTCGCCAGTTCCGCACTGACTTCTGCTACTTTACGGGTTCCGTCCAGTTTAAAATATTGTGTGTTACCTGCATCAGCTTCTTTACGATAGTAAGAAACCAATGGTGCCGTTTGCTGATGATACTCAACCAGACGTTTGCGCACTGTTGCTTCCTGATCATCTTTACGGATGGTCAGATCTTCGCCAGTGACATCATCTTTATCTTCAACTTTCGGTGGGTTGAATTTAATGTGATAAACCCGACCTGAAGCCGCATGTACCCGGCGCCCGACGATACGCTCAACAATCAGATCGTCCGGAACATCAAACTCCAGTACATAATCAACCTTGATACCCGCTTCTTTCATGGCATCAGCTTGAGGAATGGTACGCGGGAACCCATCTAGCAGGAAACCGTCACAGCAATCGTCCTGTGTAATGCGCTCTTTAACCAATGCGATAACCAGCTCATCAGTGACCAGCTTGCCGGCATCCATAATTTCTTTCGCTTTCAGACCTAACTCAGAACCTGCTTTTACAGCGGCGCGCAACATATCACCAGTAGAGATTTGCGGAATACCGTATTTCTCCATGATGAATTGAGCCTGAGTACCCTTACCAGCGCCCGGAGCGCCCAGCAGAATGATACGCATTGCGTAAATCCCCTTGCTATGTAGTTTTTCTATGTATTTTTACGTAAACAAATCAAAATTGCGGAAACAAGCAACCTTACCATTTTCAGGGGGGTTGGCTCAAGGCGCACGAGGCGAGTTAGTGGAATTGGATCGGCAAAAACAGGCAGGATAAAAATTTAATTCATTAAAATAAAAACGCCCCGGACACATTATCTGTTCGAGGCGTTCCAATACTAAATTAAGCGGTTAATAACTGATTCATTCGACGAATGAACTGGTTAGGATCCTCTAAGGTTCCCCGCTCAGCCAATAGCGCTTGATCCAGCAATAACTCAACCCATTCAGCGAACTGCGTATCATCAGCCACATCAGCAGCACGTTTGACCAGGCTATGTTCCGGGTTCAGTTCAAAGATGTACTTCACTTCCGGTGCCTGCTGACCAGCAGCGGCGAACAATTTCGCCATTTGCGTGCTCATTTCATCCGCATCGGTGGTGACAATGGCCGGAGTATCCGTCAAACGGTGGGTCAGACGGACATCTTTTACACGCTCACCCAGCAGCGTTTTCACACGCTCGACAAAAGGCTCCAGCGCTTTATCCGCTTCTTGCTGTTCAGGCCGCTCTTCATCGGCCAATTTGTTCAATGAGTCATCTGCTTTGCTGACTGATTGGAAAGCTTTACCATCGAACTCAGTCAGGTAGCTCATCATCCATTCGTCAATACGATCGGACAACAGCAAGACTTCAATGCCTTTTTTACGGAACAGTTCCAGGTGCGGGCTGTTCTTGGCCGCAGCATAGCTATCCGCAGTGATGTAATAAATCTTCTCCTGCCCTTCGGCCATGCGGCTGACATAGTCTTCTAGCGACACGGTCTGCGCGGAGCTATCAGTATGGGTCGAAGCAAAACGCAGTAACTTGGCAATGGTATCTTTGTTGCTACCGTCTTCCGCTGGCCCCTCTTTCAGCGCCATACCAAACTGTTGCCAGAACTGCTGATATTTCTCAGCGTCGTCTTTAGCCAGTTTTTCCAACATTTGCAGTACCCGTTTGGTCAACGCACTGCGCAGGTTCTGCGTTACACGGCTGTCTTGCAAGATCTCGCGCGAAACGTTCAGCGGCAGATCATTGGAATCAATCAGGCCGCGAACAAAACGCAGATAATTCGGCATGAACTGCTCAGCGTCATCCATGATAAACACGCGCTGTACATACAATTTCAGGCCGTGCTTATGGTCGCGATTCCACATATCCCAAGGTGCTTGCGCCGGGATGTACAGCAGACTGGTGTACTCTTGCTTACCCTCTACGCGGTTATGACTCCAAATCAGTGGGTCTGTGAAGTCATGAGCAATATGTTTGTAAAATGCTTTGTATTCGTCGTCAGTTATTTCAGCTTTACCGCGAGTCCACAGCGCCTGGGCTTTGTTGATTTTCTCCCAAGTGACAGTGCCATCTTCTTCATTTTTGCTTTCGATTTCGACTGGCAGTGCAATATGGTCTGAATATTTGCTGATAACAGAACGCAAGCGCCAGTTATCAAGGTATTCATCTTCACCTTCGCGCAAATGCAGGGTAATTTCTGTGCCGCGATCTTCTTTGGTAATATCGGCGATGGTGTAATCACCCTCACCTGCTGATTCCCAGAACACACCTGCATCTGCCGGTGCGCCAGCTGCGCGGGTGCGAACAGTGACTTTATCTGCCACGATGAAAGCAGAATAGAAACCTACACCAAACTGGCCAATTAATTGGCTATCTTTAGCCTGGTCTGAGCCGATAGATTCGAGGAATGCTTTAGTTCCTGATTTCGCGATAGTACCGAGATTATCAATGACTTCTTCACGGCTCATACCAATGCCGTTATCACTTAGGGTCAAAGTACGCTTTTCTTTATCAAAAGATAAACGCACACGCAGCTCGCCATCACCTTCAAACAATTCTGGGTGAGACAGTGCGCGGAAACGGAGTTTATCTGCCGCATCAGAGGCGTTAGAGATAAGCTCGCGCAAGAAAATTTCTTTATTGGAATAAAGCGAGTGAATCATCAAATGAAGAAGTTGTTTTACTTCTGACTGAAATCCACGGGTTTCTTGACCTTTCATACTCATTAATTACCTCAATCCAAATTACCGACAGGGTTACCCTATAGATTTCAAAAATACAGGCCGACGGCAAGCCTGTTAGCCCAATGAGCTGACTCCAGACAGTGACTCGGGTGAACGAGTGCAGCCAACACACCTGTAATTTGAAAGATGACGGGTATAGATAAAATCGAACAGTGAGTAACAAATGGGGTCAAGTGCGGCAGCTTTCAAGCCTTAATACAGAAAAAACAGAGAATCAGGGGCGATTGATTGAACATCATGGATGAGATTATTCATATGATAATCAATAACAAAACATCGCCCACCAGATTAAATAGGATGGGGACTTGCTGAAACTAGTACTTAATGGGATTACGACCCGCTAATGAGTGAGATAGGGTGGTACCATCAACCATTTCCAACTCACCGCCGACTGGTACACCATGTGCAATCCGGCTGGCTAACACACCATACTGGCCGCACATCTGACCAATATAGTTGGCGGTTGCATCCCCTTCGACTGTCGGGTTGGTCGCCAGTATGACTTCACTGATAGTTTCAGTTTCCAGCCGTTTTTCAAGCAAATCCAAACCAATATCACCGGGGCCTATGCCGTCCATGGGAGATAAATGCCCCATCAACACAAAGTAGCGCCCGCCAAACTGGCCCGTTTGCTCAATGGCATGAATATCTGCCGGGCTTTCGACCACGCAGATTTGACCATTTTTTTGCCGCCGCGGATTAGAGCAAATAGTGCAATGCTCTTGCTCGGTAAAGGTACGGCAGTCAGCGCAGTGACCAATTTCAGACATTGCGCGCGTCAATGACTGTGCCAGGCGCATTCCACCGCTACGATCCCGCTGTAGCAATTGAAATGCCATACGTTGCGCCGATTTCGGGCCAACGCCCGGCAAGCAGCGCAACGCCTCCATCAATGATTCAAGGAGTGGGCTGGTTTGCATCAGAACGGCATCTTAAAGCCTGGTGGTAACTGCATACCACTTGATACCGAAGCCATTTTTTCTTTTTGCGTTTCATCGATGCGACGAGCAGCATCGTTAAAAGCCGCTGCAATCAAATCTTCCAGCATCTCTTTATCTTCTTCGACCAACAGGCTTGGATCGATTTCAACCCGGCGGCAGTTATGCGCCCCATTGATAGTCACTTTTACCAAGCCCGCGCCAGATTCACCGGTAACTTCCAATTTGGCGACTTCTTCCTGCATCTGCTGCATTTTTTCCTGCATCTGCTGGGCTTGCTTCATTAAATTGCCAATACCGCCTTTACCAAACATAGTCATCTCTCATAGCAAGGGGCCGCGTCAGTGCACCATGCACTTATCGCAGCGGTTAAACCGGTCGGATACTTTCTTCATCCAGTTCGGCGTCGAAGAAACGACGCAGCGTCTGAATATTATTATCCGCAATAATTGACTGGCGTGCTTGTGCCAGTTTTTCTTCATAAATGGCCTGCCGCCACTCTAACGGGGTACGCTCCGCCAGATTATCATCTTCGATAACACTTAGTGTGACTGTATTGCCGTGTAATTTACTCAATGCGTCTGCCAACGTCTGTTGTGCCGAGGGCGAGTTTAAATGGCGCTGCGCAGAACGCAGATGAAGGCGAATATTACCCGGTTCTATTTCTTCTTTAAATGCATTCAGCGCAAGTTGTTGCACCAATTTGGGAATGTGTAATTTATCAATTTCTGCTGCCCAAGGATCGCGCACCATCGCTTCTTGAGCCAATTTAGCAGAAAGTTCCGGCGTTTTTTCATGCTCCAATGCAGATCGCAATGCTTTTGGTGTCGCTACCGGCTCTGCTGGCACCTCTGGCTGATTCTGCGCCGTCCAGCGATAAGCTTCTTTCTTCGCCGGTTTCTTCTCTTCCGTGGATTTGGCGGCCAGGCGCTGCTGGCTGCGCTCAGTCACCGAAGCTAAACGCTCCAGCGCTGAGTTTACCGGCCGCGCTTTTCCTGGCGCTGCCGGCTCATTCTTTTTTGGTGGGGTCGTCCCCGACTTGCGCAATAACTGCGTGCGTGCTTGCAACAATTGCGCGGTAGCGTCCGGAAGCTCGGTGTTAACCGGCGCAGTGGCACCTAGTGGCGGGGCCTCATGCTGTGGCGCAGGTTGGGTAGATGACGGGGCCTGAAAATGTTGCTGCGGCGCTGGCGTATTATCCGTTATCGCCGCAGGAGCACTGACTGGTACCTTCTGAGGCTCGGCAATTATCGCTTTAGGGTGAAACGCCAAGGCGCGCAATAAAGTCATTTCGACCCCCATGCGGCGGTCAGGGGCATATGCCAACTCTTTTCGCCCCACCAGCAATGTCTGGTAGTACAGCTGGATATCTGTCGGCGGCAGTGTTCGCGCCAACTCGCGTAATCGCGGCTCAATAGTCGCGTAGTGATTATCCAGCATGGAAGGCAATAACTGCACCATCGCAATGCGGTGCAGCAAACTTAAGGTTTCGACTAATAGATTTTCCCAGTCAACACCGCGTGATGCCGCTTGCTCAAGCTGGGCCATCACTCGCGCGCCATCGGCACTCACTAACGCTTCAATAATCGCCAGCGGTTGCTCGTCATCTAATATTCCCAACATTTGGCTGACGGTGGCGGTAGTGACATGCCCATCCCCCATCGCGATGGCCTGATCAGCCAAACTGAGCGCATCGCGCATACTGCCATCAGCGGCGCGCGCCAGTAATTGCAATGCTCTGGCATCACTACTGATTTGCTCGGCTAACAGTATTTTTTCGAGCTGGGCACGAATCACCTCAACATCAATGACCTTTAGGTGAAACTGCAAGCAGCGAGAAAGTATGGTGACGGGTAACTTCTGCGGATCGGTTGTCGCCAGCAAGAATTTCACATGGGCTGGCGGTTCTTCAAGAGTTTTCAATAATGCGTTGAAACTGTGCCGTGACAACATGTGCACTTCATCGATCAAATAGACTTTGAAGCGGCCACGAGCCGGCGCATATTGGACATTATCCAGCAGTTCGCGGGTATCTTCGACTTTAGTGCGCGAGGCCGCATCGATTTCGATCAGATCAACAAAACGGCCTTGCTCAATTTCCAGGCAATTTGCACAGGTACCACAAGGAGTGGCAGTAATGCCCGTTTCGCAGTTGAGGCCTTTGGCTAACAACCGGGCAATAGAGGTCTTACCTACCCCACGGGTGCCAGAAAATAAATAGGCATGATGAATACGCCCTAATGAAAGGCCATTAGCCAACGCCGTCAGGACATGTTCCTGACCAACGACGTCTGCAAACGTTTTGGGGCGCCACTTACGGGCAAGGACCTGATAGCTCATTAATACCGGAGAAGTTGAATAATATAGAGGGTCATGCTAACACAGCCTCACTACTGACAGCGAGGCTGATATTTTCAGTACAATCAATGGCCGGAGAAATCAACCAGACTGTAGCAAGTAATACCTTGATCATTCAGGCGAGCTTCGCCACCCAAATCGGGTAAATTAATCACAAATGCGGCGTCGGTGACTTCGCCACCTAGTTTGCGAATAAGTTTAACTGTCGCTTCAATTGTCCCACCAGTCGCCAGTAAGTCATCAATAACCAAGACCTTATCGCCCGGTTTGATGCTGTCGGTGTGGATCTCAAGTTTGTCAGTACCGTATTCTAACTCATAGCTTTCGCTGATGGTGGCTCGCGGTAACTTGCCCGGCTTACGGACTGGAACAAAGCCAACGCCAAGAGACAAAGCCACTGGCGCACCAAACAGAAAACCACGCGCTTCAGTGCCCACGACTTTAGTCACGCCCTTATCCAGATAGCGCTCAGTCAACAGCTCAATGCTGGCGGCATAAGCTAATGGATCTTCCAGCAAACTGGTCACATCACGGAACAGTATTCCCGCTTTTGGATAATCGGGGATAGTTTTGATACTGTCTTTAATATATTTAAGCTGTTGTGCTGTATTAGGTGCAGTAGCGGTCATAATTTGTGCCTGATAAAACTGTTGTACATACTAAAGCGCGGCCAGTCGATGCTAAAATGTCATCAGCTGAGTAACTTGCTCTACCAGTTAACTCTGGTCTTGATAGATTAAATTACTGCATCCTTAACCCTAAGGACACAACGAGGGATTATCCCGCGCACGAAAACGCTCAAATTTATGCAAACTGGCATTAAAATGCAACTGATGTGAGCGACTCAGGGCCTTTTTTGTTGCGATAGGTCAATAACTGGCATCCGTAGCATAAAGGTCAACAATAGCGTCAATATCACCAGCAAGATGCCTCTGACCCACCAAATTTTCACCAACCAGAGCGAAATAGCGAACGTGAGCACCGTCACCAATATTGCTTTCCATTTAGCGCCTGGAGGCAAAGCCCGATGTTGCTGCCATGTGCGTAGGTAACTACCAAACCATGAACGATAAAGCAGCCAATGATGAAAACGGGGAGAGGATCGTGCAAAAAACCACGCTGCCAGTAGCAAAAACGGCGTCGTGGGTAACAGAGGCAACACAACACCTAAGGTTGCCAAAACCACTGCCAGCCAACCCAAAGCTATCAACAACCAACGAGACATACACTCCCTTTATAATATTTCTTAATGTGGCCCTATCATTAACGCATGCACTGGTCATCATCAATAGATATTATTGGCATTATTACCACTAACATAGCGTTTTAACCGCCCCTCGCTTGTAAGTATCGACATTCAAAGGCAAGCTGGCGGAAAAATCCCCCAGGAGAAGCGCCATGAGTACAGAAAAGCTATTACAGGTGCTTGAAAGCCAAATTGAGGCATTATCGGCACAGGTTGGCCCACAGGCTAACATGCCTTCTCAGCAGGCCCGTTTTGACCTGAAATTATTTGGTAATCATGGTAACCGTTTTCGCGATTATCTACTGGAAGTACACAAAAACATGGCCCAATTAAAACAGGTCGTTGCAGAAAATCGCACACAGCAGGTCGCCTTTTTAGCTGAAAAGCTGGTCGCACAAATATCCGCCTTACAAAGAGAGTTAGCCACTCAAAAACTGAGAAAAACTAACCCTGAACCCAAGTATAATAAGTTAGACCCTTACCACAAGCTGGCTGAGCATCAAGATTATGAGCGGCGAATACTGGCCATGATTCAGGACAGAGAGAGCCAACTGGGTAAGCAAAATTTATTGACCGAGCAACAGAAGATACAGAAAGAACTCGCCGCACTGGAGGGCCGTTTAATGCGCTGCCGGCAGGCACTGATAAAAATAGAACGCAGTATTGAGAAGAAAGAGAACGGTTTTTGAATATTTGTCACATTTTTTGAATCATTAAGGTTTCGATAGCGAATACTTTTCTATAATGTTTATACCTACCTTGTTTCAAGTTGCAGGGGTTAGCTGGTTCAATCCCCCATGTGCCGTGTTTATGTGAACTTATCGGGTTTTCTCACTAGCCACCTGAGTACCGCTTGAAATCTATTGGGTAGATGAATTGAAATCAAGTTAGGTGGGAACTGGCAGTAACTTATCCCCATCCGACTTTCCTCACTCACTGAAAATCAAATATTGGCCAGATTATGTCAGTTGAAAAAGCTTCACCAGAACTGCAACTGGCAGTAGATCTTATCTACTTGCTGGAATGCAATGAGATAGCGCCGGAAACAGCACTGGCAGCGTTAGCTATCGTGCAACTTGATTATCAGCGTAAGCTACGCAATCAAACATCTGATTGACCCGGTTATTTCTGATGTTTAGCCAAGGCGATACCATCAAATATCGCCTTGTTGTGGTTCGTTGCATGCAAAACGTCTGAATTCACCGTTCCCCTACCTAACAGTCTTAAGCGAGTGGCTTGTTGATATCCGGTAAATCAGGTTTGGTATCCCCAATTGCCGACTTCTCCGACGGTACAGAGGGCAATTCTTTCGTATCAAAAGGCCGGCTTACCTCTTGAATTTCAGTGCCATCAGGTTTGTGTAAATACACATCCAACTGATTAAACGCAATGTTGATGTCATTCTCGCGACATAACTTATCAATCGCGCTATTCAATTCATCCACTGTATAGCTACGGTCACGTAATTCGCGCACATACACACGCAATTCATGATCAAGAGTACTGGCACCAAAGTTGAGGAAGAATACATGAGGCTCAGGGTCAGTCATAACCCGCGGATTCTCATGAGCGGCTTTTAGCAATATCTCTTTAACTTTCGCTAAATCAGAGCCATACGCAACACCAACTTTAATAATAATCCGGGTAATCGTATCTGATAGCGACCAGTTGATCAGGCGCTCGGTAACAAAGGCCTTATTCGGAATAATCACCTCTTTGCGGTCAAAATCAGTGATCGTGGTGGCACGAATACGGATTTTGTTAACATTGCCGGAGAAAGTGCCAATGGTTACGGTATCGCCGATACGAACGGGGCGTTCGAACAAAATAATCAAACCGGAGACAAAGTTGGCAAAAATCTCCTGCAAACCAAAGCCCAAACCAACTGACAGCGCCGCAACCAGCCATTGCAGTTTATCCCACGATACCCCGAGAGAGCTGAGTGCAGTTATCCCCCCAATAGCGGTAATGAGATAAGTTAAAATAGTGGTGATGGCATAAGAGGTGCCCTGACGTAGCTGTAACCGCGACAACACCACCACCTCAAGCAATCCGGGCAGGTTGCGCGTCAGGATATAAGCAACCACTAGCGCCATTAATGCCACGAGCATATTTCCCAATGTAACCGCCTGAGAAACACTCGCGCCCGCCACGGTTGTGGTGTAATGCCACAAAGAGATACTGTCGAGATAGGAGATAACCGTTATCAAATCAGCCCAGATGGCATAGAAACAAGTGGCGAAAATCAGGAACAGAACCATAGTGGTCAAACGCAATGACTGCTGGTTAATTTGTTCCAGAGCCAGCGGTGGTTCTTCGACCGGCTCACCACCCTCAGCCCCCTCTTTCACCAGATTTTGTCGCCGGACGATGGCTCGACGATAGGCTAAACGCCGTGCCGCAACCCCTAATCCACGAATCGCCGTCAGGTAAATGATATTCCACAGGAATAATAAATAGAGGCTATCAATCCAGCGGCCTGCCAGTTGCAGAGTTGTGTAGAAATACCCAGCAACCATTAATCCAATCAATATGATCGGCGTTCCCGCAATGGCGGTGACTATCACGAGTCGAACCGCATGAGAATCTTTCTCACGCCAGCTATCACGGCAGAATGGATAGACAAACAGCGCCAACAATGCCAAAGCAATAACAATAACCACCTGCCCGATAACATCATCTACCAACCGAAGTGGGCTTTTCTCCCCCAAGGCTGACCAGAAGATAACCGGCAGCAATGCAGCCCCCAACCGCACCATTTGACGTCGATAATGGGCGCATCGGTCAGCGGCTATCATAAAGTGCCGCTCGGTAATGCCGCCTGGCGATAACATGCGATATGTCAGGTCAAACACCAGCCAGAACAGAGCCAGACGTTGGAAGAAACTCCAGAAGAAATCACTAAGATTAAAATCTGAACGCAAACACCAATAACCTACACCCAATATGATCAGAGACCCTGGCAACACTTTCAGCAAGGTGAGCATGATGGCTTTCGGTGTGTGCATTTGACTGTCGTGTTTTAATTGCCCGACATCAGCGGCCAGACTATCCAGATGTTTATTAATGATTTTGTAGCGTGAGCGGATCACCCCGACCACAATCAGCATTGGTATCAGGAATACCAGTGATTTCATTAATCCTGCTAATACATCATTCCATGACAGGGTAAAATTAAAATTACTCAGCTCAGCTTTCACTGCTCCCGGTAATGCTTTTAGCCAAGACCAATCCATCGGTTTATTGCTACTAACCCAGAAAATTTGCTGTGTCAGTGTATGTTGCAGTGACTCATTAACACTCAATAACTGCTGCTGATTAATTTGCAGGTTAATTGCCAGAGTCAGTTGATTGCCCAGCTGTTTATTCAATTGATCTAACAATTCGCGACGAATATCAACTATTTGCCCCAGTGCGTCTTCAACATCAGGGCTGACTTTTTCTTTACTGTCAGTCATCAGGGTTTGAATGTAGTCATCACCCTGGAATAGCTGGTCACGCTGCTGATTAATTTCAAATTGTTCCAGGCGCAAATCAGCGATGCGTGGCCCCATATTGGTAATCAGCCCAGACGCAGGTAAGTTGAGTTGCTGCTGATACAGAATACGGGAAAGCAGCAAGCTGCCACGTAAAACGGTAATTTGCTCCTTTAAATTACGTTCAGATTGCAATGCACGATCCAGCCAGTTTTTGACCCGGATATTCTGTTGTACCAGCGTGTTACCTTCTTTAGTGGCGTTAATCAACCGCTGGCTCAACTCTTTATTTATCGCCAACTCACGGCTAACCAAGGGGTCATTTTGGATATCAGTCGCATCATTGGGCGCTTGCGCTTCTTTGGCTGTTTTCTCCGAAAGAATTAACCGCTTGCCGCTCACCACCTCTTGCAGTAGCTGGACATAACGCTCCAACTGATTAATATGCGCAGTGGTGTAATCCCGCTGTTTTTGCAGTAAATCTTGTAAGGTGGTATTGGCTTCCAGATTTTTACGTTGTAAATCCAGCTGCGCATTTAGCATGACTTGTTCAGTCAATAGCGCTTGCTGTTGGGTGGGCCGTAAAATTTCTTGATTCGGAGCCAATCCATTGAGTTGGTTGCGGATCTGCATTAATCGCATCGACGCGTTATACATAGCACTCTGCACGCGTTCTGGCTGAGTTTGCAGGGAGATTAGCTGGCTGTTATAAGCCGAAAGATCTTCTTGGGCAGATTGTAAGTCATCCAGAGTTTCATTTAGGCGAGATTCTAATTGGCGCAAAGAATAATTAGACAGAGATTCTCGGGTCAGAGTATCGGCTGAACTGTTCTTCAGCGCATCCAGCTCTTCCGTCGCCTGGCGCAACTTCGCCGGAGCTTGTGCTAATTGTTGTTTAAGTTGAGCGGCTTCCTGCTTGGTACGCTCAATGGTATCAAGGTATTCCAGCGTTTTGGTCAGATCTTGCTGCGATAACTTTTCAGCGGGTGACAATATTTTTTGTTTTGATAATGCATCCAACTGACTCAGCACTTCACTGCGCGTTGGCACATCTATATTCATTCCAGCCGCGAAAATCGCCGGTGAAATTAGCAATGATATTATAAGCAGGATAATCATTGTTTGCAGGCGCAATAAAAAGGCGCTTGATAACAACGAAAATGACAAAGTATCTGGATTAGGAAATCTGCTGCTCATATTTGAACTTCATTTCAACAGAGAGAGTGAAATCCTATCACGTTCAGTCTCGAGTCATAATAAGAAAAGTTTTTCCGGTCATGAATAGCTGTCATTAATGCGAGCAGTTACGCATTTACTCTTGAACAGTATGTAACAGATAGCAATAACGGTTGATTGAGAAAATCAAAATCAGAAGCGCTCTGGTCACTCAAAACGTCAGCACTTTCTCGGCAGCCAGCGTCCATTGGGCCAATTCAACCAAAGTGCCGATTTCCACTCCATCAACCAACGCTAATCCAGTTATCCCACGCGCATCGGTACAAGTTTTACAGAGTTTAACCGGAACATTCTGTGCCGTGAGAATTTCCAACATCTGCCGTAAATTGTAACCTTCTGCTGGCTGCTGCCCTTGAAGGCCGGCAATAACCGCATCAGACATTAAAAATAAACGTAAATCGAGATCGCCTTGCTGTTCTTTCAATGCGATGGATAAACGCAACGCATTAAATAACGACTCTTGTCCATACGCCGCACCATTGGCAATGACGACCAGTGAATTCGTTTTATCGCTCATATAAATTTTTCCAGTTAATCCGATACCTTGCTATTTATCTCTTTTTGCAATGAGAGACTGTGGGCTAACATATCCAGATAGGCATCAATTAATACCGGTGCCTCTTGTTTTATATCAAAACTTTCTGGCATAAAAAGCCAGTTTTCCATCAAACCTGTAATATAGGCTCTCATAATAATCGCAGCACGGCGGGTATCAAGATTGACGGGCAGCTGATTAGCATCAATACAGCCTTGCAAAACCGATTCAATTCGCTCATAACTAGCTAAATCAAGGACTTTACGTGCATCGTGGAAAGAGGTCATCTCTCCGACAAATTCGCATTTATGGAACACAATTTCCATCAAAGCGCGTCGCCGGCAATCCTCTCGCGTAGAAACAAGCACATAAATGAGTATTTCACGCAGAATACGGAGTGGATTATCAGGATATTTTGCCTGATACTCTAATTCGAGCAGATCAACTTTAGACTCTGATAACTCCCAGACTTCGTTAAATAGGTCTACCTTATTCTTGAAGTGCCAGTAAATTGCGCCTCGGGTGACACCTGCGGCGACAGCAATATCAGTAAGTGAAGTGCCTGAAACGCCGTGCGCAGAAAATTCCCGCACTGCGGCATCTAAAATTTGTTGCCGGGTCTCTTCGGCTTGCTGTTTGGTTTTTCGTGCCATAGCGTTGTTTTTTCGAGGGGGTGCGATTTACATACATTCACGAATGTATGTACCATAGCACGCACATATAATTTACGCAGCAATGGGTTTTAAAGCTTGTGATCCATTGAATTAAATTAAAAATCGGACACTTGAGGTTTATCTATGAGCAAAAACAGAGGGGTAATGCCTCTGGCTGCAATTCTGGTACTTTCAGGCAGCTTAGTACTTATAGGATGTAATGACAAAGATGCGGCGCAAGCCCATGCTCAACAGGCACCTGAAGTCGGCATTGTGACATTAAAAGCAGCACCACTGAATATCACAACCGAATTGCCTGGCCGCACGTCCGCATTTCGTGTTGCAGAAGTTCGTCCGCAAGTTAGCGGTATTATTCTTAAACGTAACTACGTTGAAGGCAGTGATGTCACCGCCGGAACATCCCTTTATCAAATTGACCCAGCCACTTATCAGGCTGCTTATGACAGCGCCAAAGGTGACTTAGCTAAGGCACAAGCTGCGGCTGAAATCGCTCGTCTGACAGTTAATCGCTATAAACCATTGCTGGGTACCAACTACATCAGTAAGCAAGAGTATGACCAGGCGGTATCTAATTCTATGCAAGCTAATGCAGCAGTAGTTGCGGCAAAAGCGGCAGTAGAAAGTGCCCGCATTAACCTGGCCTATACTCAGGTGACCTCGCCAATCAGTGGCCGTACCGGTAAATCTTCAGTGACTGAAGGTGCATTGGTGACCAGTGGTCAGGCAACTGCTTTGACAACAGTTCAGCAACTTGACCCGATGTATGTTGATGTAACTCAGTCAAGTGATGAGTTCCTGCGCCTGAAAAAAGAGCTGGCTGATGGCACTCTGAAACAGGAAAACGGTAAAGCCAAAGTTCGCTTGTTACTGGAAAACGGCTCTGAGTATGCCGAAACCGGTACCTTGGAGTTCTCTGGTGTGACCGTAGATGAAACCACAGGATCCATCACTATCCGCGCTATCATCCCTAACCCGAATGAAGCGTTATTACCAGGGATGTTTGTCCGCGCCCGTCTGGATGAAGGTGTCCGCCCTGATGCACTGTTAGTGCCTCAACAAGGTGTGACGCGCAACCCACGCGGTGAAGCAACGGCAATGGTTGTTGGTGCTGATGACAAAGTTGAGTTACGCACACTGGTCGCTAATCAGGCTATCGGCAATAAATGGTTGGTAACTGAAGGCTTGAAAGCAGGCGACCGTCTGATCGTTTCCGGCTTGCAGAAAATCAGACCGGGCGTGCAGGTGAAAGTGCAGGAAGTTACTGAGACAGAACAAAAAGCAGCCCCGGCTGACACAGCGAAGAAGTCTTAAAAGGAGCCGGTAATTCATGGCTAAGTTCTTTATTGATCGCCCTATTTTCGCCTGGGTTATCGCCATCATAATTATGTTGGCCGGTAGCCTGGCGATAATGAAGTTACCTGTAGCGCAATATCCGACCATTGCGCCACCGGCAATTTCAATCTCCGCCAACTACCCTGGCGCCGATGCGACCACGGTGCAGAATACAGTTACGCAGGTTATCGAACAGAACATGAACGGTATCGATAACTTGCTGTATATGTCTTCCAGCAGTGACTCCTCCGGTAACGTGCAGTTGACGTTGACCTTTAACTCAGGCACTGACCCCGATATTGCTCAGGTTCAGGTGCAGAACAAACTGCAATTAGCCATGCCTTTACTGCCGCAAGAAGTGCAGCAGCAAGGTGTGAGCGTTGAAAAGTCCAGTAGTAGTTTCCTGATGGTTGCCGGCTTTATTTCTGAAGACGGCACCATGAAACAGGAAGATATCGCCGACTATGTAGGTTCTAACGTTAAAGACCCGATCAGCCGTACCGCAGGTGTGGGGGATGTTCAGTTATTTGGTTCCCAATACGCGATGCGTATTTGGATGGATCCGCACAAACTAAATAACTACGGCTTGACGCCGGTTGATGTTATTAACGCCATTAAAGTGCAGAACAACCAGGTTGCCGCCGGCCAATTAGGTGGTACACCGCCAGTTCCAGGGCAAGAACTGAACTCCTCCATTATTGCTCAGACCCGTCTGACCAATGCGGAAGAATTCAGCCAAATCATGCTGAAGGTCAACACCGATGGTTCACAGGTTCGCTTGAAAGATGTGGCTATCGTTCAACTAGGTGCTGAAAACTACAACATTATTGCCCGTTATAATGGTAAGCCAGCAGCGGGTATAGGTATTAAGTTGGCAACAGGGGCTAACGCCCTGAACACCTCTGCGGCAGTAAAAGCCGAATTGGCAAAATTACAGCCGTTCTTCCCGGCAGGGTTGAAAGTGGTTTACCCGTATGACACCACGCCGTTCGTTAAAATCTCCATCAACGAAGTGGTTAAAACACTGGTAGAAGCCATTATCCTGGTGTTCCTGGTAATGTACCTGTTCTTGCAAAACTTCCGGGCGACGTTGATTCCAACGATTGCCGTTCCGGTAGTATTACTGGGGACTTTCGCCATTCTCTCGGCCTTTGGCTATTCGATAAACACCCTAACGATGTTCGGGATGGTGTTGGCGATAGGGCTATTGGTGGATGACGCCATCGTCGTGGTAGAAAACGTCGAACGTGTGATGCAAGAGGAAGGGCTACCACCGAAAGAAGCCACCAAGAAATCCATGGAGCAAATCCAGGGCGCATTGGTGGGGATCGCGATGGTGCTGTCAGCGGTATTTATCCCGATGGCCTTCTTCGGTGGTGCAACCGGGGCGATTTATCGTCAGTTCTCTATCACTATCGTTTCGGCCATGGTGCTCTCTGTTCTGGTGGCATTAATACTGACGCCAGCACTGTGCGCCACCATGTTAAAACCGATCGCCAAAGGCGAACATGGCCCGAAAACCGGCTTCTTCGGTTGGTTTAACCGCATGTTCGAGAAAAGTACCCACCACTATACCGACAGTGTTGGCAACATCCTGCGCAGTACCGGGCGTTATTTGGTTATCTATCTGGCCATCGTGATTGGTATGGGTGTGCTGTTCCTGCGCTTACCGACATCATTCTTGCCGGAAGAAGACCAAGGCGTGTTCCTGACTATGGTGCAAATGCCAGCAGGTGCGACCCAAGAACGTACGCAAAAAGTGCTGGATCAGGTTACTGATTATTATCTCGACAAAGAAAAAGATGTTGTTAACTCAGTATTTACCGTTAACGGCTTCGGTTTCAGTGGTCAGGGTCAAAATACCGGTTTGGCATTCGTGAGTTTGAAAAACTGGGATGAACGCCCTGGCGAGCAAAACAAAGTTCCAGCGATTGTTGCCCGTGCTTCTGCTGCTTTCTCGCAAATTAAAGACGGTTTGGTGTTTGCCTTTAACTTGCCAGCAATTGTGGAACTGGGTACAGCTACCGGCTTTGACTTCCAGTTAATTGACCAGGGTGACGTAGGACACCAAAAGTTAACCGAAGCACGTAACCAACTGCTCGGCATGGCGGCGCAACACCCGGATATGTTGGTAGGTATGCGTCCTAACGGTCTGGAAGATACGCCGCAGTTCAAAGTCGAAGTGGATCAGGAAAAAGCACAAGCTCTGGGTGTGGCTATTTCTGATATCAATACCACCCTGGGTTCAGCAATGGGCGGCAGCTATGTAAATGACTTTATCGACCGCGGTCGTGTGAAGAAAGTTTACGTGCAGGCTGATGCGCCATTCCGTATGTTGCCGAGTGATATTGATAAGTGGTATGTCCGTAACAATGCCGGTCAGATGGTGTCATTTGCCACCTTCTCCAGCGCCAAATGGGAATATGGCTCACCGCGACTCGAACGTTATAACGGCTTGCCATCCATGGAAATTCTGGGTCAGGCTGCACCGGGTAAAAGTACCGGTGAGGCGATGGATCTGATGCAAGAATTGGCGTCTAAGTTACCAAGCGGCATCGGCTATGACTGGACGGGTATGTCCTATCAGGAACGTCTGTCCGGTAACCAAGCTCCGGCGCTGTACGCCATTTCACTGATTGTGGTGTTCTTGTGTCTGGCAGCGTTATATGAAAGCTGGTCGATTCCATTCTCCGTTATGTTAGTGGTACCGCTGGGTGTGGTCGGTGCGTTATTGGCAGCCTCTCTGCGTGGCCTGAATAACGACGTTTACTTCCAGGTAGGCTTGTTGACCACTATCGGGCTATCGGCCAAGAACGCCATCTTGATTGTTGAGTTCGCTAAGGACTTGATGGATAAAGAAGGCAAAGGCTTGGTGGAATCAACATTGGAAGCGGTACGTATGCGTCTGCGCCCAATCTTGATGACCTCACTGGCCTTTATCCTTGGGGTTCTACCATTGGTAATCAGTAGCGGTGCAGGTTCTGGTGCACAAAATGCGGTTGGTACAGGTGTTATGGGCGGTATGATAACCGCTACCGTACTGGCTATCTTCTTTGTTCCGGTATTCTTCGTGGTGGTTCGCCGCCGCTTCAGCCGGAAAAATGAAGATGTAGAACATGCACATGCTGTTGACCATAAGGTGAAGTAAACCTGACTGGTAACCCATGATGTCATATTTAAAAGGCCGCCAATGCGGCCTTTTTCGTTATCTCCCATCAATCTCTGCAGCATCGCCTCAGCAGAAAACAGGGCGCTATCGCCACACTGAAGCAGCCAATTTCGTGCGAATGATTATATTGTGATCAATATACCAAATAACGATTTGAGCATTTGCAGCCGTACAATAAATTACTATGATACAAATATTCATAAAAATGAAGATAAAGAAATGGAAACGAGATTAAAAATTTTATATGACGCGCAGGTTATTGATTCTACTGTCTACTTCGGGATGCTGAATGTTCTCACTCGTTTGGAACAACACTGGCAACTATCTATTCGCCATTCCCAGGGAGAAATGCTGATCACTCATATGGCAAATGCGCTGATGCGAGCGAGTCAGGGGCAAGTTATTCCGGCTATCGATGATGAAATATTAAAAGAGATCGAAACCACAGCCGTTTTTGCCAATATCAGGGAAATTAATAACGACCTACTCTCACTGTTTACCTTTCAAGTGCCCGATTACGAAGTAGGATATTTATTAGCAAATCTATATGGCCTGCACCTTGCGCAGCAGACGGCGTGCTAAATATTTTAGCGTTCATTAAATATTCAAAAAAATGAAAATAAGATAGCGTTATATAGGGATCTAATATGCTACTGAAAGCATTACAAAAACAAAATCCAGCGCTGATAGAAGTCGCTCTTTTACTCTGGAAACAAGGGGTGGTTAGACCTGACAGCTATGTTATTGACGTTGATCAGGTCAAACAGAATGCACGTTTGCTGCTGGAAACAGCAACACGTTATGGCATTACTCTTTATCTGATGAGTAAGCAGTTTGGCCGCAATCCACTACTGTGCAAGATCCTGCTGGAATGTGGCTACCAAGGTATCGTCGCGGTAGATTTCAAAGAAGCACGTCAACTCTATCAATATAACTTGCCGGTCGCCCACGTCGGCCATTTAGTTCAAATTCCCAGCGCAATGGTGGATGAAGTTGTATCCCGCCAACCCGAGGTCATTACTGTTTACAGTATTGACAAAGCACGCGAAATTGCTGCTGCAGCCGTGCGTCAAAATAAAGAACAAGCCCTGTTATTAAAGGTTTGTCATCACGGCGACCTGGTTTATCCCGGCCAGGAAGCGGGGTTCTCTCTGGATGAATTACCCACCGTTATCCGTGAAATAAAAACAATACCAGGCATCCGTTTGGTGGGTGTCACGCATTTCCCTTGCATGCTTTTTGATAATGAAAAAGGCAAGACACTGCCTAGCCCAAATCTCAGCACATTGATTGAAGCAAAAAGTATTCTTGAGCAACAGGGCATACAGGTTGAGCAGGTTAATGGCCCTTCCGCCACCGGGGTTGAAAGCTTGCCGCAATTGGCTAAATGGGGAGTAACGCACGCCGAACCGGGTCACTCTTTAACCGGAACCATGCCCTCTAACCAACCAGGTAATCAGCCCGAGCATGTCGCCATGCTGTATCTGACTGAAGTTTCCCATTGCCATCAAGGCAAAAGTTATTGCTATGGTGGCGGATACTATCGGCGCGGCCATTTAAGCAATGCGCTGGTGTATGACCAACAGTGGCATGCCGCCAAAGTAGTGAGTCCAGCCAATGACAGCATTGATTATACACTGGGTCTTACCGAGCCATTCGCCATCGGCAGCCCGGTGGTGATGTGCTTTCGTACACAAATTTTCGTTACCCGCAGTGATGTGGTCTTGGTCGCAGGTATCCAATCCGGTCAACCCACATTGCTCGGAATTTTTGATAGTCAGGGTAATACCATTCCAACGTCCACAGGACAGGAGGGGTTATGAGTAAGTTTATTATACTGGTCATCGACAGCTTTGGTGTGGGTGCCATGCCTGATGTCTCTGACGTGCGTCCACAGGATCTGGGAGCGAATACTTGTGCCCATATTTTACAAGCTTACCCGGAATTGCATTTAGCCACTTTAGAGAAGCTGGGGTTACTCAACGCCTTGCATATCGGCTCTCCTGATTTTCAGGACAGCGTGATGCAAGACAACCCACTGGCCAGTTTTGGTGTCGCACTATTGCAACATGAAGGTGGTGATACCTTTATGGGTCATCAAGAAATCATGGGTACCCTGCCCCGCGCGCCCTTAAGCATGCCGTTCTCCACCGTAAGGTCACGTGTTGCTGATGCATTACGCCAACAAGGTTATCAGGTTGAAAAGCACAGTGCGCCTGATGATAGCAGTGATTTACAATTTCTATGGGTCAATAACTGCGTCGCAATTGGCGATAATCTTGAGGCAGATTTAGGTCAAGTATTTAATATTTGTGCTAATTTAAATGCCATTGATTTTGAGCAGGTCGAAAAGATAGGTCGGATAGTTCGCGGTTGTGTGGAAGTAAACCGCGTTATCGCCTACGGAGGGCAACTGATGAATAGCCAGGCAATCATCAGTGCAGCTGAAGTTAAGCAACAACATTATATTGGCATTAACAGTCCAAAATCCGGTGTTTACGATACCGGTTTTCAGGTTATTCATCTCGGTTATGGTGTCGATGCCGATGTTCAGGTGCCTCATCAGCTTGAGAAAGTGAATATTCCCACAGTATTGGTGGGTAAAGTCGCGGATATTGTTGCCAATCCGGCGGGGAGAAGTTACCAACAATTGGTTGATTCCCAAGTTATTTTGGATATCACATTAGCAGAAGTGCAACACGCGGGTAGTGCCTTTATCTGTACCAATATTCAGGAAACTGACTTGGCAGGCCACGGGCAAGATGTTGCACGCTATGCAGAACGCCTGCAATTAGTCGATAACATGTTAGGAAAAATTACCGCAGCCATGGCACCCGGTGATTGTCTGGTCGTGATGGCCGATCATGGTAACGACCCAACAATCGGCCACAGCAAGCACACTCGCGAGCAAGTTCCATTACTGGTCTATCATCCGGGAATGAAACATTCACAGCAGAAAGCCATCCACCTGGGGATCCGGGAAACTATGTCAGATGTTGGCGCGACAGCCTGTGAGTTTTTCGCGGCAATTGCTCCACAAAACGGTCACTCTTTCTGGCGACAACTTACTGAAGCCAGCAAATAATGGAATATATTCAGATTATTTAAAATATATTCAGGGTACTTAAGGGGAAGTCATAATGTTTAAAATTGCTATTGGTGGGCAGTTGAATAAAAACGAAATACAAGACTGTTTAATTAAATATGGTGCGGGGAAAATCACCTCTGACATATTTACCGACATGGATGCCGCGATGAAAGTCAAAAATGGCAGCTTCGACTATTACGTAGGAGCTTGCCAAAGCGGTGCCGGTGGTGCTTTGGCTATGGCTTATGCCCTGATTGGGCGCGATAAGTGCGCCACAATAGCCAATGCTTTGACCCAACCCTCAGAAGCCAATATCAGCCAATTGATAGATCAGGGGAAAAAAGCATTCGGTTTTACCAATGACCGTGTTGAAAATTCTGTTAAAGCCTTATGTGCCGTTTTATTGGCTGAAAAATAATACTGCAAATCTATTACTGTCATTCATTTTATTCTAAAAAGACTGACACAACTGACAACAATAATAAACAAATTAGCCTGGGGCTCATTGGCCCCGATGGGGTCGTGATATGGAATCGTTTAATTTAGTCAAGATTATTCTTTTCTCGCTAATGGGGGGGTACGCCACCTTTCTCGCCAATAAATCTATCGCGGTGTATCACGATGGATTGCGGCCTATTATGCCGGAGTTCATGAACGGCAATATGAGCCGGAAAGAGCTGGCGGGCATATCTTTTGCTATCAGCATCGGGTTTATTACTGGTTTCGCCATGCCGATTACATTGGCAACCGGCATTATCGTTATTCATATCGTTTTGCTAACCGCAGATATTATTGGGGTATCACTGAATAATACTAAGTTAGCTGTATTAATTGGCACAGTTTATGGTGCTTTAATCACTATTGCGCTGGATGGATTGATTAAAGGTTTCAGTTATCTACCGGTCAACTTCCTTGATGCCCTCGCCTCGGTGGGTGATCCGATAATTTATGCATTTGTGGCCTTCCCTGCCATTGCTGTCGGTTATCAATTCGGTAAGAAAGCCGGGTTAATCACCATCATTATTGCCTTCCTGGCCCGTGTGGTGATTGAGCGAATTAACCCAGTAACCATTGCTGGTAATGAAGTCGCGCTCAGCCCGGAAGGTATTGCAATGCTGTTTGGTATGATTTGCTTGCTGTTCTTTGCTTCCCGCGATAAACGCCACGGCGAAGAAATAGAACATAGCCTGTTTGATGATAATATTAATCGCATCCGGAAAAACGCGATTTATCTGTTGCCAATGGCCGCATTGATTACCATCACTGCCCACTACCACTGGATTGCGGGTGAACCGATTGCAGCAGCATTACTCGGAAAAGGGCAAATTACCTCTGCGGCCATAGTGGCAATTGTCCAAGCACTCGCCTTCATGCCACTGATTATTACGACTGCAATGATAAGCGGTGTGTATGGCACTAATGGCTGGTGTGACTGGTTCCTCGGCTTAGGCTATCTGGCACCTAACCCAGTGGTGGCTGGCATACTGGGCGCGGGGGCAATGGGGGTCGAGATCACCAGTTTGAGTCGAATTGGTAAGGCGATGAACCGCTTCCCGTCGTTGAAAATGTCCGGTGATAATATTCGTACCGCCATGACGCAAATTCTTGAAATTGCACTTTTAGTGGGCGGGGTTAATGCGGCAAATCAGATCTGGCCCGGTACCGGCATTTTCGTGGTGGTCAGCTTGTATATCCTCAACGAAATTTGTGGCCGTCCGGTTATGAAACTGGCGGCAGGCCCGATTGCGGCCATTGTCGTCGGTATATTGGCGAATATCTTTGCTGTGCTTGGCTTACACGTGGTCGCTTAATCGCCAATAACAACATCACCTAGCTTAACAAGTCCGCAAACTGCGGTTTGCGAACCGACTACTGACAAAGTCGATTGAAGGGGAAATGCTCCGTTGGGGTCGTAGTCGCGTAAGCGACCGAAGCGCTCCTAGGGGCAGTCCCCCCTTCACGCACCTGGCTTGATGCTCAGTTTGTCATTAACCTCTCCGCAAATTTCGCTTTGCGGGCTTTTTATTTATTCGGATTTGAAACTCAGACTTGAAACTGAAAATCGAAAGGAGCATAATTATTGTTATAGTATAACATAACAAGTGGAGTTCATATGAAACCTGGCATCCATCCTAACTACCGAACTGTGGTTTTTCACGATACCAGTGCAGACACTTATTTCACTGTCGGTTCAACTATCGCCACAGCGCGCACCATTGAGCGCGATGGTCAGACCTATCCTTACGTCACATTGGATATCTCTTCAGCGTCGCATCCGTATTACACCGGTAAACAAAAAGAGTTTTCAAAAGAAGGCAGTGCCGCGCGTTTCCATCAGCGTTACGGCAGTTTCCTGACCAAAAAAGCCAGCTAATTCTGAGAGTAATTATGCAAGTATTGAGTTCATTACGTTCGGCAAAAAACCGCCATCCCGATTGCAAAATCGTCCGTCGTCGTGGTCGGGTGTATGTTATTTGCAAAAGTAATCCACGTTTTAAAGCGGTTCAGGGAGGAACCCATAAGAAGCGTTGATGTTGAGTGTATTACCTGCTACTAAAAAGCCCCGTTGCTGCCCAATGGGGCTTTTCTATTTGTCATCAAAGGTTCGAGAACTCAGCCCTTGGTTCCCTTCGAGGCTGAGCAAATTTCATCCTATTATTACTTCATGGCACCGACAAGGGTATCCACATTGTGTTTAAACGCTTGCGCATAGGTTGCTGCCGGGCCGCCAGCAGCAGATAACGCCTCTGGATAAAGCTCTCCGCCGGCTTGTGCACCACTGGCTTCGGCAATTTGTTTTACCAAGCGTGGATCAGTTTGGTTTTCAATAAAATAGGTTTTTATTTTCTCTTTTTTGATTTGGTTAATCAGCGCAGCAACCCCACTGGCACTGGCTTCAGACTCGGTGGAAAACCCGACTGGTGACAAGAAGTTAACCCCATACTCTTGGCTAAAATAGCCAAATGCGTCATGGCTGGTCAGCACTTTTCGCTGCCCGGCAGGGATTGCGGCAAACTGCGCTTTGGCATAAGCATCCAGTTTTTCCAGTTGCTGAATGTATTCTCCTCCACGCTTGCGGAAATAGTCTGCATCTTCTGGATCGGCGGCAATCAATGCATTCATTACGTTGTTAGCATATTTGATACCATTCGCCATACTGTTCCATGCATGGGGATCCGTCACCATTTTGCCTTCCTCATCCATCTTACGGGTATCAACCCCGGTAGATGCAATCACGACCTGTCCTTTATACCCCGAGGCGGTGATCAACCTTTCTAACCCCCCCTCCAACCCTAATCCACTGACAAACACCACATCAGCTTTGGACAATTGTTTGCTATTTTTCGGCGTAGGTTCAAAACCATGTGGATCACCATTTGGCCCAACCAAGGTAACCACATTGACGTGCTCGCCGCCAACCTGCTGGACGATATCACCTAAAATAGAAAAACTGGCAACGGCTGCAACCGTTTTGGCCATCGCCAGTGGGCTTGACAGTAGGGCAGCTACCGCCAAACTAATAGGTAAATACTTCATTTAACTCTCCTTTAATGACACGGGGTTCTCAATAATAAATAGTTCTCAACGGCGCGCGGTGGCTAGCACACCACCACGCGTTCCAAATAAAATAGATAAAAAGAAAATTAAACTGGCGCTCAAAACAATCGCGGGCCCGGCAGGTAATGAGGCGTAATAAGACCACAGTAAACCGATGATGCTGGCAATCATGCCGATCGTCATGGCGATCCCCAGTGTTTGCGGCAAATTTTTGGCCCAAAAACGCGCACTGGCTGCCGGTAGCATCATTAATCCGACTGACATCAGAGTGCCTAAGATCTGAAATCCAGCCACCAAATTAAGGACGACCAACGACAGAAATAGCGCATGAACCACCATCAACCAGCGCCCCATACTCACCCGTAGAAAAACGGGGTCAAATGACTCCACCACCAATGCGCGATAAATGGCGGTTAATGCCAGCATGGAAAATGTAGTGATAACACCAACCATAGTCATGGCGTTGGTATCAACCGCCAAAATAGAACCGAACAACACATGCAGCAGATCCATACTGGAACCGCGCAAAGAGACGAGGGTGACCCCCAAAGCCAAAGAACCAAGATAGAAACCGGCAAAGCTGGCATCTTCTTTTAACAGTGTTCGGCGACTCACCCAGCCCGACATCATGGCAACCGCAAGCCCGGCAATAAAACCACCAATTCCCATCGCAACCAACGACATACCTGAAATCAGATATCCAATAGCCGCCCCCGGCAATACCGTATGTGACAGGGCATCACCGACTAAACTCATTCGTCTTAATAATAAGAAAACCCCTAGAGGCGCTGAACTGAGTGACAAAGCTAAACAGGCCACCAATGCTCGTCGCATAAAGCCGAAATCCATAAAAGGATCGGCAAGTAAATGAAACAACGTCATAAATTGATTGCTCTTAATATGCTGGGCCGCGAAGAAAAGGAGCAAGATGAGCCGTGCGAGTGATGCCACTGTACTAAAACCTGCTCTGCGGACTGCCAGCAATGGCCTTGAGGTGTTAGCCATAAAGCATGAGGAAAATGTTCTTCCACCATCGACATGTCATGCAAGACAGCAATGATGGTTCGCCCTTCAGTATGTAGCTGATGAATAACCTCAAGCAGCAATCCGACAGTTTGGCTATCGATCCCAGTAAAAGGCTCATCCAATAAAATCAATTGCGCTTGTTGCACTAAAAGACGCGCAAATAACACCCGCTGTAACTGCCCGCCGGAAAGTTCACCTACAGGCTGACGAGCCATATCCTGCATTCCGACCGCGCTCAATGCCAGGTTAATTCGTTGTCTGGATTGATGATTAATCCCGCCGAGTAACCCACTTTGGGGCCAACACCCCATGGCAACAACATCTTGAACGACAATAGGAAACTGCCGGTCTAATTCGGCTTGTTGCGGTAAGTAGGCCATTTGCGGAACTCTCCCGCCGGTAAAGGTAATCTGTCCCGCTACGGCCGGTTGTAGTCCTGCCAAAGTTTTAAGCAAAGTGGATTTACCCGCACCATTTGCCCCGATAATGGCGGTAAGCGAACCGGCAACAAAACAGCCATCAATAGGCGGTGTCAGAGCATGATTACCATATCCAATTTCAGTATTCTTCAGATTTATCATGGCAATATAGTCGCCCAATAAATAGCGCACCACAGCAACACACAAAGCAAAGCAACACCGGCAATGCGCTGCAAAGAAGATAATGAGAACAATGTCCAATGTGGCAGTGGGGTAAACCGAGCAGTGAATTTATTCATGTCAGAAAGAATAGGCAATTTATTGAAATGATATAACATCACAATAAGTTATTAAATTCAAGCGCACATCGTTGCCTTACCGATTTCAAAAGTAACAAGCTATGACGGGATACCTGCACAATATGGACATAAGGGGGAAGCAAACCTGCCGCTGTTGATAAAACACACAACACTCTCATAGTTAGTTACAGTAAATTAAACTATCTTTACTGAGGGCTGACTGGTGAGTACCTGCTGAATTTTGGTAATCTAACAGCAGAACTATTCGCTCGTGCTCGCAAAACAGTAAATTATGCAATAAAAAATAAGCCATGCGGCGGCCCCACCTCTTGATCAAATCCGCATAGCATTCTAAATTAATAGAAGTAGGTTGAATTAATCGTAAGTAATAGTCGTAAATATGAGGATGACTATTTGGGAATTGTTATTTTATTGCCATATGGCGTTATTGAAGATGGCGGTGTTAATAACACCACTGAGGGTTAACTCGCCAGTTAAGTTGATAAGTCTCATTAAATTTGATTTTTTTGATTCAAATCATACGCGTAGTGACTCAAAAAAATTGTTATCGCATTTTTTGTGGCAATGGCAATGCGCTAATGAATTAATCTTGTCACCATGAGCGGACAATTAATGAACAATGAAATAGCTGGGGACTTCCCCTCAGGGTGTTACCCGATTTCATTACTAACGGATGCTATCAGAAATAATATTCGTGAAATTGAAGGAAGTTTAGTTTCCGGTTTAATGTATTATTCTGAAAATGCACAGTACACAGAAGGCTCATTAGAAATTCTTGATATTTCCGCTTTGAAAGATAACTGTTATTCAATGAGTTACTGTTATAGGTGGTATATCTTCAACCCCTGTTTGGATATCAACACTGAAGATTTACTAACAAATACTGTAACATTTATTGTACATCCGCAAAAAATCATCTTTGATATAATTAACAATGACAGACCTTCAACCGCTGACGAATTGTAAGATTAAGTAATAAAGTTGCGCGGTGAGCGGAGAAATGATTTATA
Source organism: Yersinia enterocolitica subsp. enterocolitica (assembly GCF_901472495.1). Classification (NCBI taxonomy): domain Bacteria; kingdom Pseudomonadati; phylum Pseudomonadota; class Gammaproteobacteria; order Enterobacterales; family Yersiniaceae; genus Yersinia; species Yersinia enterocolitica. Next base: position 4,502,689 of record NZ_LR590469.1, on the reverse strand, counting down.
TTAATAGCAAGACCAGTTTATTTAGTTTCTGATAAGCCTCTGCATTTATATGATTACCGATCTACTCACATTGTGTTATCAACACCGAATTAAGCGTTTACGGAGGGGATGATATGGATGAGTACTCACCTAAGCGGCATGACGTTGCCCAATTGAAGTTCCTGTGCGAGAGTTTGTATGATGAAGGCATTGCTACCCTTGGTGATAGCCATCATGGCTGGGTAAATGATCCAACTTCAGCCGTAAACCTGCAACTCAATGATTTGATCGAGCATATAGCTTCATTTGTGATGAGTTTTAAAATAAAATACCCGGATGGCGGCGACCTTTCAGAGTTAGTGGAAGAATATTTAGACGACACATATACTCTGTTTAGTAGTTACGGAATCAATGATCCGGAATTGCAGCGCTGGCAAAAAACCAAAGAGCGTTTATTCAGACTTTTCTCAGGGGAATACATCTGTACCCTGATGAAAACTTAAGGGATAGTTTCCCTATATTATTTTTATATTGAGAAGAAAAACACCATGACAAAAACTGACTACCTGATGCGTTTAAGAAAATGTACGACTATTGATACATTGGAACGTGTAATTGAAAAAAATAAGTACGAACTTTCTGACGATGAGCTGGAATTGTTTTACTCAGCAGCAGACCACCGCTTAGCTGAACTCACAATGAATAAACTTTATGATAAAATTCCACCTACTGTATGGCAACATGTGAAATAGTCTGCTTAACGCTGGTTAAGACACACAACGTTGAGCCGATAATCGTTATCGGCTTCAATGCAGTAAGCGGGTTGTAAGTGTTTAATGTTAGACAAACGTCTTGATAGAACTACGGTATTGAAGGTTAACTTTAATCCCGCGTTATTGCATACCTGTGTTTAGATATGGCCCAATGCGTTATCAAAGTATTTAAGTAGTAAGCTCTTACGTGCTATTTAATTTATTAAAAACCTGCCTGACTGCTAATAATTTAGAGATATTATTAATTATTGGCTAAAATTAAAATGCAAATAGAAAATTCAACCTGTAAATAAATGAGAATATTCTTATTTTATCATTCAGTCATCAGTTGATGATGTTTGCGCTTGTGTGAACGATACTCCTCACCTACGGCGCTCAAGTGAAATATTGATTCATCAGAAATGGTGGAGGCCCTGCCAGCTACATCCCGGCACACACCTCGCCTGCTGCGGCTGCTTCCTTCCGGACCTGACCGAGTTCACAAGTTAGTGTTGCGGGAGAACCAACAGGGCCTCCATTGTCGTTAACGGCTCCTTATACTCTGGAGCGGTGGGCATTATCGGCTATGGACTTCGAAATAGCAAGACAACACGCGCTAACTGGTGGTTTCTTGCCCAGGCGGTTCAAAGTTAGGCCTAAACCTATTTTCCTCTGGCAAAAAATGCGCTGATAATGTTATTTATTGCCTTCATTCTATTTATCCCACTCTATTTCTTACTATCTCTCCATGACCATGTGTAGTGAAAACAGATCAGAAAGAGGACGCAGTGACAACAACAAAAATAGAACTAAAAAAACCGGGTGACGCAGCAGAACATAGTAAAATGGACAGCTTTCGTCAGCGGGTATTTCACGTTGTGGCAGCTATCCCTTACGGGCAAGTGACTACCTATGGTGATATCGCCCGGCTGATAGGCTCCCCCAGAGCAGCGCGCCAGGTGGGTGGTGTTCTGAAACGCTTACCTGAAGGCTCTACTTTACCCTGGCATCGGGTGATTAATCGCCATGGCGAAATATCGTTAATTGGAGAAGATTATCTCAGGCAGAAAAATGCATTGCTGGCGGAAGGTATTGAAATAAGCCCTGCCGGGCGGATTGATTTACAGCAATATCGTTGGCAATACAGCTAGCTTCAGCGCCACAGGGAACTATGCCCTGTAGCGCATAAAGCCAGTCGAAAGTTACTGTATCGTTCCAGTGCCGGTCATTGTAGCGGTAGGAGCAGTTTCAATAGCCACAGAAGTCACAGGAACCAGCAGCAAGTTAGCCTGAGTACCGGTACCATTGTTAATCACTTCCTGGATGGTATCAGTGATAAACATTAGCTGACCATTATGGGTAATGGCTGCACTCACAATGATCCGCGCATTTGGCTGAATCTCAGCTGGGTTAAACGGCAAGGTAAAAGTAAAGGGCGCTTGTTTACCCTCGGTACGAATCGCTTTCTGAGCAATAACTCGCGTTGGCGCATCAGCCAGTGAGGCATCCGACAGCGTCACCGTAACGACAGCATCAGGTGGCAAGGCAATGCGCTCGCGGATATTCACTGTCCCTTGTACGGCAGGTTGCGCAATAGGCGCAGCGGCTGTCGTGATTCCTGCTGAAGCCGGAACGGGAACATCAGCCCCTTTGTGGGCACACCCAGCTAAACTGACTACCAATGCTGCCCCACCCGCGATCTGCCAGAATTTTTTTGATTGCCAAGGTTTCATAGGTCGCACTCCTTCTTATTATTAAGATGCGAGTTCTATCCAAAAAAACTCGCGTTTAATAAGTGGCTTCAACCACCTAGCAAGCTAATTATAGCACAATCTGCTAGTCCCTGCCGTTTCCCTCCCGATTAAGCCATTTATCAGACTATTCCTTATAAGGCTAGCTTCAACCGCACAGCTGTTTCACAGCAATATATTGACGATAGCCCTGATGATTCAGCACACTGTGTACGAACTCAACCACCAGGGGCCACAACATGAGCCAGGCATTAAAAAAATTGCTCGATCTACTCTTTCTTGAAAAAATTGAAGAAGGGATCTTCCGTGGCCAAAGTGAAGATCTAGGTTTACGCCAGGTCTTCGGGGGGCAAGTTGTCGGTCAGGCGATTTATGCGGCAAAACAAACTGTCCCCACTGATCGAGTGGTCCATTCATTTCACAGCTATTTTTTACGTCCGGGGGACAGCAGCAAACCCATCATTTATGACGTAGAAACACTGCGCGATGGTAACAGTTTCAGCGCCCGTCGGGTCAGTGCGATTCAAAATGGTAAACCTATCTTTTATATGACGGCGTCATTCCAGAGTCAGGAAGAGGGTTTTGAGCACCAAAATACCATGCCGGACGTCCCACCACCGGAGGGATTAATGTCTGAAACAGACATCGCCCGCAAATTTGCCCATTTAATTCCCGAGAAAGTGCGGGATAAATTTATCGGCCATCAACCGATTGAAATGCGTCCGGTGAAATTCCACAACCCACTGCAAGGTTCGACAGCGGAACCCAATCGCTATGTCTGGTTTAAGGCTAACGGCGAAATGCCGGATGACTTGCGAGTTCATCAATATTTACTGGGTTATGCCTCTGATTTTAATTTCTTACCGACGGCCTTGCAGCCTCATGGAATTGGGTTCCTTGAACCGGGGGTGCAAATCGCCACAATCGATCATTCCATGTGGTTCCATCGCCCATTCCGTCTTGATGACTGGTTGTTGTATGCGGTAGAAAGTACCTCAGCTTCAGGTGCTCGTGGCTTTGTTCGCGGGCAAATCTATAACCGGGAAGGGGTCTTGGTTGCCTCTACGGTGCAGGAAGGTGTGATTCGTTTACATCGGTTATAGCAAAAAATCGTTCATAACAAAAAATAGAAGGGCGATGTCTCCATCGCCCCCAGACTGCTGACAAACCTCGAGAACTCGATCTTGCAAGGTGAAGGCAGGTAGAAGAGTAAAGCGTCCGCGCCAGGGAGGGCGCGGGTCGAGCCCCCAGGGAGGGGTTTATGGCGTCTTTACGATCTGCCTGTTTTCACCGTTACGGGCACTTTGTCATTAACCTCAGGGCGATGTCCCCATCGCCCCTTATTCTGCTACATCATTATTATTTATTCTACTATCAGCGATAACTTACTGATATTATTAACTTACTGATTATAAGCATTTTCGCCGTGGCTGTTGACATCCAGACCTTCGCGTTCTTGCTCTTCTGGTACCCGTAGGCCAACCACCAGGTCAGCAATTTTATAGGCAACGAAAGCAACCACACCGGACCAGACCAAACACACCCCCACACTGAACAACTGTACACCCACTTGATGACCCATAGTGACGCCAGCTGCATAACCTGTGCCGCCCAATGAAGCAGAGGTGAAGACCCCCGTCAGGATACAACCGACAATCCCGCACACGCCGTGGACACCGAACACGTCGCAGGTATCATCGACCCGCAGCCATTTCTTCAGCAGCACCACCCCCCACAGACCGGCAACCCCACCCACTAAGCCGATAATCAGTGCGCCACCGACACCAACAGTACCTGCCGCAGGTGTAATCGCAACCAAACCGGCGATACAACCTGAACATGCACCTAACAAAGACGGCTTGCCACGCAAAATCCACTCAGCAAATACCCAGGAAAGAATGGCACCTGCGGTTGCAACAACAGTATTCAAGAAAGCCAATGCAGCGATTTCGTTAGCGGCGCTGGCTGAACCGGCGTTGAAACCAAACCAGCCGATATACAGAATTGCCGTCCCGGTGAACACCATTGGTAAGTTGTGAGGTTTAAATGCCTCTTTACCAAAACCGGCACGTTTACCCAGTAAGTAAGCCCCAACCAACCCCGCGATCGCGGCGTTAATATGCACTACAGTACCGCCCGCAAAGTCCAGTGCGCCGTCCATTGCCAGGAAACCGCCGCCCCATACCATGTGCGCCATTGGCAGGTATGAGAAGGTGAACCACAGCACAGCAAAAATAAGTACCGCAGAGAAACGGATACGCTCAGCAAATGAACCCACCACCAGAGCTACTGTGATACAGGCGAAGGAAGCCTGGAATACCACATGGATATATTGGTAGAAGGTGCCGCTCAAGCTGGTCAGGCCGATACCTTTGAGCATCGCCATATCGAAGTTACCGAAGAACGCGTTGCCCGTACTGAACGCCAGGCTGTAACCATACAAAATCCATAAGACACAAATTAGCGCAAAACTCACCATGACCTGAGTCATCATTGACAATACGTTTTTGGAACGCAGCAGGCCGCCGTAGAACAGGGCAATACCGGGCACGGTCATAAACAGCACCAACGCGGTGCAAATCATCATAAAGGCATTATCTGCTTTGTCAGCCACTGCCGGTGCAGCAGCCATTGCCAAAGAAGGCAGCATCGCTACCGAACTCAGGCCCAACACGGATAAAAGTTTTTTCATCATCAACCCATCCCTATTCACTAAATTTGAGCCTGCAAATTACAGTGCTGCTTCGTCTGTTTCGCCGGTACGGATGCGAATAACACGTTGCAATTCAGCAACGAAAATTTTGCCGTCACCAATTTTTCCGGTATAAGCGGCCTTACTAATAACATCAATCACTTCATCTAATTGATCATCCGCAATCGCAATATCAATTTTCACTTTGGGTAAGAAATTGACGCTGTATTCCGCTCCCCGATAGAGTTCTGCGTGCCCTTTCTGGCGACCAAATCCTTTCACTTCGGTTACGGTCAACCCCTGAATACCTACTGAGGACAAGGCTTCGCGCACATCCTCCAACTTAAATGGTTTGATAACCACGGTAACCAGCTTCATATTTGCCCCTTCTCGAATTAAGTCGAATTTATGTCGGCCACGAAATACTTATCTTCTACAAAACACTTACCTTTCTTAAAACATTTACTTTTCTTAAAACAAGTAAAGCAAAGGCTATGCCATAAATAATATTGACGAGAATTTAATACTGAAATGGCGAACTGATGGGGGTTGAGATACGCAGCACAATAGCGGTGTGACGAAATAGAGTGGATTGAACAGTTTTTGCGCACCAAAATAGTGCGACACGCGTCACAGAAGTGCACTGCGGTATATTCGCGCTATGGTTTTGCCTGATTATGGTGCGGCAGCTTATTCCTAATAGGCAGTGGCAGAGTTATTGACTGAAATGAAAATTAATATCAGTGGAATGGCGAAAAGTGATGGAGCCGCTGACCCCATCGCTTATTCTTTAACTGACTGCAGTTTCGACTTGATCAATAGCTGCCAAATCTTCACTGACTAATTGCAACTGATACATTTGATAATAACGCCCATGTGCAGCTAGCAACTCTTGATGCTTACCCTGCTCAACAGCCACACCACGGTGCAATACCAAAATAGTATCAGCATCGACAATCGTTGAAAGGCGGTGAGCTATCACCACCAGCGTGGTGTTTTTGCGAATCAACTGCAATGCCCGCTGAATGGCCTGTTCAGTGCCCGAATCAATATTGGCGGTCGCTTCATCCAAAATCAGAATTTGTGGCGCTTGCACCAATACGCGTGCCATCGCCAATAGCTGTTTTTGCCCGACGGATAGCGTGTTGCCCTGCTCCCCAAGCAAACTGTGTAGTCCATCAGGCAACGCTCGGACTAGCGAGGCCAGTTGCACAGTTTCCAGCGCATCCCACACTTGCTGCTCACTAATATCACGACCTAATGTCACATTGGCAAAAAACGAATCAGCCAATACCACTGGGTCTTGCTGCACCATAGCAACGCCCTGTCGCAAAGTTTGATGTGATAATTCGACCAGCGGGCGACCATCAAGCAAAATCTCGCCTTGCTGCACTGGGTAATAGCCCATTAACAGATTTGCCAGGGTACTCTTGCCACTACCGGTATGCCCAACTAAAGCGACAAAGCCGTGTGAAGGCACATCAAGGGAAATATTTTGCAGCACCATTTTATCGTGGCGATAAGCAAAGCTGACATTTTTCACTTGAATATGGCCGCTGGTCAGCGGGCGATCATCGCTACCATATCCTTGCTGGACGCGGTCCATCAAATCGAAAATACGCTCTCCCGCGACCACCGCCTGTTGCAAAATCGACTGCTGTGATGTCAATTCAATCAAAGGCTCATTGAGGCGGCCAAGGTAGTTGATAAATGCATATAGCACCCCAACCCCGACTGAACCTTCCGGGCTGAAACCGAAAAGCAGCAATAAACCGCATAGCACCATGGCAGAAAACAGGCTCAGTAACGGGCGCAGCAGAAAGCCTTCCAGACGCAATGTTTGCATCCGCGCCTTATAATGTGCACGGCTGGCAGACTCCATACGCTCACCAAAACGCGCCTGCTGGCGGAACTGTTGAATAACGCCCATCCCGCTAATGACTTCATTAAAGCCGTCGTTAATATCGGCCACATAGGCCCGCACCCGACGCACAACTGGCGTGCTGTAGCGCTGGTAAATCGCCATAACCACCAGTACCGTAGGAAAAATACAAATAGAAATCAGCGCCATGCGCCAATCCAGACTGAACATCGCCACCAACATTGCACCAATTAACGCCGCACTTTTCAATACCGTCGACACCACCATCACATACAAATCTTTTATGACTTCGGTATCGTTGGTTACGCGGGAAATCAATTGCCCGACAGGTTGAGTATCAAAAGCACTGAGAGGCTGACGCAAAGCTGCGTCCATCACTTCAATCCTGAGCCTTTGAACCACACCGACTGCCGCGCGATTAAACAGCAATGCTTGAAAATAGTGCAATGCGGCTGCCAGCAATTGCAGCAGCAAATAAGCCAAGGCCAGCCCACTGACTAATCCCAAAGGTAACGTGCCTTTCGCCACTACATGGTCAATGAAATAGCTGATCAACAGTGGGCCGCTGACTTCGGCTGCTGCAGCAACCCACAGCATCAGCACCGCCAGCCCTAATGGCTTGCGATAGGGGGAGCCATAAGAAAGCAGGCGCTTGAGGGTTGGCCAAAGTTGCTGAACTTTACTCATCGGTTTTGGCCTCCGACTCACCGTCATCCAATGCTGCCTCTAATTGTTGATAGCGATACATTTCCCGATACCAGCCAGACTGATTCACCAATACATTATGCGTACCGCGTTGCATCACCCCACCATGCTGCAACACCAGAATTTCGCTGGCTTCAGTTAAAGCAGAAAGGCGGTGGGCGCTGATAATCACAGTACGATGCTCGCCCCACTCGCGCAGATTCTTTAAGATTTCATGTTCGGTTTGGCCATCAACCGCAGAAAGTGCATCATCAAGAATCAGAATTTCAGTATCCAACAACAATGCCCGAGCAATAGAAATTCGCTGCTTTTGCCCACCAGACAGCATCACACCGCGCTCACCCACCTCAGTGTCATATCCTTGTGGGAGACGCAGGATGTCTTCATGTACGCTGGCTAAACGAGCAGCGCGTTCGATTTGATCCTGAGTGGCATCAGGTTTACCTAAAGCAATGTTAGCCGCGACCGTATCAGAGAATAAGAAAGGTGTCTGACTAACCACCGATAAACGCCCGCGCCAGTCATGCAAACGGATATCAGACAGCGGATGCCCTTGATAACAAATCATGCCGTCATCAATATCGAATTGCCGCTGAATTAATGCCAATAAGGTACTTTTGCCGGAACCCGTTGGCCCACATAAACCTAACATCTGCCCCGGTGCCAATTTCAGTGATACATCGTGTAAAGCGGGCTTTTCAGCTTCAGGGTAATAGAAATGACGAATATTCACCGCTAAAGTACCGCGATCGTTTGATAATGCGATGTCGCCATCTTTCACGACTGGCGCTTCTTCCAGCAAACTGCGGATACGACTATAGGCAGCACTGCCGCGTTCAACAATATTGAACATCCACGCCAGTGCCAGCATCGGCCAGATCATTAGCCCCAAATACATCACAAAGCTGGTTAACTGCCCTAAGGTGATGCTGTGATTGACCACCATCCAGCTACCACCACCGATGGCTAATAAATTTGCGATACCGATAGCAATATAAATGGTTGGATCAAAACGGGCGTCAATACGAGCGACATACATATTCTTGGCACCCGCTTCCTCAGCAACCTTCGCAAATTGTTGCGACTGACTGTTTTCCAGACCAAAGGCTTTGATCATGCGAATGCTGGTGAGGCTTTCCTGCGCCTGATTATTCAGAGCTGAAAATGCTCCCTGAGCTGACTTAAAACGCTGATGCAGTTGATCGCCGTAATATTTGATAACCACCGCCATGACTGGCATAGGAAGCAATGACAGCAAGGTCAGTTCCCAACTGATTTGCGTGCTCATGACAATCAGCACCGCACACCCCATCACCAGCGAATCTACTAGCGTCAATACGCCCTCACCTGCGGCAAAAACTACGCGGTCAACATCATTCGTGGCGCGTGCCATTAAATCGCCAGTACGGTGACGTAAATAGAACCCAGGAGCCTGGCGGCTAAGTTGGCGATAAAAATTCGCCCGTAACTCCACGGCCAATTGATAGGAGGCCCCGAAAAGTAACACTCGCCAAACATAGCGCAGCAAATATACCACGATGGCCGTCACCAGCATCACGCCAATCCATACCAATAACATATTGGTCGACATCTGTTTGGTGCTGATGCCATCGACAATTACCCCGACCAATTTAGGGGGCAATAATTGCAAAATAGCAATAACGATCAGTAGCAGCACAGCACCTACATAGCGACGCCATTCACGGCGGAAATACCAGCCTAATTGTGCAAACAATCTCACGCAGTTTTATCCATGATCTGACACCGAATAACATCGGTATTTGTTCGCTAAACGCGACAAGGAAGTATACCTGTCATACTTCAAACTGCATGTACGTTGGCTGCTTTCGTTCCCCCCAGTCACTTACGTGAGTAAGCTTTTGGGGATTCGCTTAATTGCCGCCTTCCTGCAACTCGAATTATTTAGGGTATAGAATATCATCGTTAAAATGGTTTTTTATATCCAATAGATGCCAGGCAGCCAACACTTCAGCTGTTTGAACCATAGCGGGTTATCACTCAGGTACTGGCAACACGGTGGTGTATTTAATCTTTTCCATCGCAAAGCTCGAAGTCACATCAATCAACCCTGGAACACCGTTAACCATACGTTTGTAAAAACTGTCATAGCTTTTCATATCGGCAACTTCGACCTGCATCAAATAGTCGTATTCCCCCGCCATGCGATAGAAGGCCAGCACCTCTGGCATCTGCTTAGTGAACTCGACGAACTCCTGATACCAACCGCTATTATGCTGCTGTGTCTTGATCAGTACAAATGCGGTGAGTCCTAATCCTAATTTTTCACTGTCTAGTAATGCCACGCGCCCACGAATAAACCCCTCATCCTCAAGGCGCTTCAAACGTTTCCAACAGGGTGTAGAGGTCAAATTGACGGCTTCGGCCAGTACTTGCAGCGACTGCGTGCAATCTTCTTGCAACATGCACAGAAGTTTACGGTCAGTTTTATCTAACATAGCGAGCAACCATAGAATAAATTTCTACCATTTGGCGATAAAGAAGGAAAAATGGCAACGTTTTTTTCTTTAATAACCGTTAATCTAGTCATCATTAGTTTACTACCTACATCGCAGGCCATAAAAATGACCAACACTTGGGTAAAAAATGCGATCAGCGAAATAGAAGCCGATTTTCAACGCTCCGCTGATACACACCTGATTCGCCTTAATCTGCCTGCATTCCCTGGCATTTATCTCTATTTAAAAGATGAAAGCACGCATCCAACCGGTAGCTTAAAGCACCGTTTGGCCCGTTCATTGTTCCTCTATGGCTTATGTAATGGCTGGATTAAAGAAGACACAACGATAATCGAGGCTTCATCTGGGAGCACGGCGGTGTCGGAGGCCTACTTTGCTCGCTTAATTGGTTTGCCCTTTATCGCGGTAATGCCAAGCTGCACTGCCCGGCGTAAAGTGGAGCAAATCTCCTTGTATGGTGGCCGCTGTCATTTTGTTGAAAGTGCCGGGCAAATTTATGCTGCCTCCGAGCAATTGGCGCATGAACTTAACGGCCACTATATGGATCAGTTCACCTATGCTGAGCGGGCAACTGATTGGCGCGGCAATAATAATATTGCCGATAGCATTTTCCGCCAAATGGCGCGCGAACCTTTCCCCGTACCTGACTATATCGTGATGAGCGCAGGTACCGGCGGCACCTCAGCCACTTTGGGGCGCTACATTCGCTATCAAGGGCATGACACCCAACTGATGGTGGTCGATCCGGAAAACTCCGTTTTTTATGATTGTTTTTGTCACAGTGACCGTACCGTAACCGGCAGTTGTGGCAGCCGTATTGAAGGTATTGGCCGGCCGCGAGCGGAGCCATCATTCATTCCAGAAGTGATTGACAGTATGTTGCGGGTTCCTGATGCAGCCAGCGTTGCTACCATCCATTGGCTGGAAGGCATTTTGGGCCGCAAAGTGGGAGCGTCAACCGGCACTAACGTTTGGGGAACATTACAACTCGCTAAGCAGATGCGCGAGCAAGGTAAAACCGGCGCTATCGTGACGTTACTGTGCGACAGCGGTGAGCGTTATCTCGATACTTATTACGACCCTCAATGGGTCAGCAACAATATCGGCGATTTAACGCCATATCGTGATGAATTAAACAATCTGTAATATCGTGATAAACGGGGCCGTAAACCGGCCCCTTTCAGAATAAAAAAAACCGGATGGTTATCCGGCTGGCTAATAGCTACCCTCAAAGTTATTAGTTTTATCGCACTAATAACCCGTGGATATACCTCAGAATTCGGGGGAATAGGTGAGGTGTGGTGAACTTAGCCAATGTTGCAAATAATGAGCTACGCCTTGTTCCTCGCAGCGACCAATAACCTGTAACTGAGGTAACTCTTGTTTCAGTTGCGGTAATGCATTTCCCATGACTAACCCACGACCGACTCGCGACAACATTTCTTTATCATTCATCGCATCGCCAAACGCCATGCAATCAGCCAGGGTTAAATCAAGATGATGGCTCAATCGCTCTAAAGCAGCCCCTTTGTTACAACCACGAGGTAGCATTTCGAGGCAATCGACGGCTGAGAAACAGAAATCGGCTTGATCACCCATTTGTTGCTCAAGCTGAATCTTAAGTTCGGCCAGTTCCTGATGTGGCGCAATAAAGCAAATTTTGTGATTACCCGTCTTCGGTAATGCATCTAGCGCGGTCAGTTGGAACTGGAAACTGCTGGTTTTATGGGCTGCCAATAACGCGGGATCATTGTAATCAGTAAACCAGCCATCATCGCGGAAGATATGAATGCCGGCATTGGTCTGCCAGGGGGTACGCAGCACAAACTCCACCAATTCTGCCGGCAAATCCATACCATCTAAATGCATGCCATCCATGTCACACACCCGTGTGCCATTACCCGTAATTAAATAACCGTTAATACCCGAATGAGATAGAATCCCTTTCATATCAAGGCAATGCCGACCGGTAGCGAATGTCAGGATCATCCCGTTGTCCACTAACTGGTGTAACGCATTCAATGTCGCGCCACCAATTCGATGGTCACGCATCAGTAAGGTTCCATCCATATCAAAAGCAGCTAAACGGTACATTCAAAACCTCACTAAGAGTGAAACTGGTGGTATGTATAAAATTATGGCGTAGTATTTACGGAACTAATAGTGAACAAATAATTTAAACTATTCCGGATTTAGCATGCGCATTATTCACCGACTTACCCAATATCAGCGCTTATTCCAAAAGTTCGGAGAAAACCTGGCTTCGACGACAGTAAGTGAAGTCGCAAGTTTGCTATTTTGCAGTGAACGCCACACTCGCACCTTAATACAACAGTTACAGGCAAATGGCTGGCTCAGTTGGCATTCACAAGTGGGCCGGGGCAAACGCGCACAACTACAATGCCTGAAAAGCCCCGATACACTTCGGGCAACCTATATGCAGGCGTTTCTCGAACAAGGTGATCATCAGGCTGCGCTCGAATTGGCTCAACTGGAACCTGAACGTTTACAGGCGTTGCTGAACCCTCATATGGGGGGGCAGTGGCAAGCAGACAGCCCAGTATTACGTATTCCATATTACCGTATGCTTGAGCCGTTAAATCCACTCACCGCCACGGGCCGGGCAGAGCAGCACCTGATTTACACCTTGCACGCGGGGTTGACTCGTTTTAATACCGGTTGCCCACAACCCCAACCGGATCTGGCTCACCACTGGCAAGTCAGTGATGATGGTTTGACCTGGCAATTCTTTTTACGCAGCCAGTTGCGTTGGCATAATGGGGAGCGCCTTCATGGTCAGCAATTATTGCAAACACTCAAGCTATTGCGTGCCAATACCCGCAGCCAGCCAAGTTTTACCAATATTTTGACCATTACCCTACCCCACGCCCTATGCCTACAGTTTACCCTTTCTCAGCCGGACTACTGGTTGGCTCATCGATTGGCTGATTTACCCTGCCGGCTATTTCATCCAGACCATCCTTTGCTGGGTGCCGGCCCGTTTAAATTGGCGACCTTCGAACAGCATCTGGTGCGGTTAGAACAACATGAGTTCTACCATTTGCAGCACCCTTATCTGGAAATCATTGAATACTGGATAACCCCGAACCTAATGGTGCAATCAACCGACGGTAGTTGCCAACATCCGGTGCGTATTACCATCGGTCAGGAAGAGGACTTCCCTTTAGCACGCCCTGTTCAACGCAGTATGAGCTTGGGGTTTTGCTATCTGGCAGTTAATCAGCATCGCAGCAATATGACTTCTCAGCAACTCGCTAGGTTACTGATGTTAGTGCAAACCTCAGGTATATTAGAGGAGTTATCAATCCGGCGCGGGATCATAACTCCAAGCCATGAAATGTTGCCGGGTTGGCCCATCCCACGGTTTGCATCTGATAATGACTCGCCATTGCCAGCTCACCTGATACTGATATATCAACCGCCAATGGAGCTTAAAAGTGTCGCCGAGCAGCTAAAAGTTGTATTGGCAGCGCAGGGCTGCACATTAGAAATCCGTTCCAGCCACGATAAACAGTGGAAAGATAGCCACCAAATTGAAAAGGCTGATTTATTATTAGCAGACCATTTGGTTGGTGAATCACCAGAGGCCGCAATGGAAAGCTGGCTCCGACTTGATCCCCTGTGGCGTGGCATCCTGTCACCATCACAGTGGGAGCAGCAGCAAAAAACACTGACCCATATTCAGCAAATAGAGCTGGCTTCAGAGCGGCATCACCAATTACGAGAGCATTATAATGATCTGATGCTATCCGGATTGATTCTACCTCTGTTCAACTATCAATATCAGGTCAATGCTCCACCACGAATTAATGGTGTGACATTAACAGCTTACGGTTGGTTCGACTTCAGTCAGGCGTGGCTCCCTGCGACTGCGACGTGATAACCAAACTCCGGTAGCTACCTTTTCTTGCGCTATCTAAGTACCATACTGCCAGTTTTCAATTTTGCTGTGAGATTTGCGCTTTAAGGCTCACAGCTGTACGAGGTAACAGTATGAAACGTGCCGTAGTTGTCTTTAGTGGTGGACAAGATTCCACCACCTGCTTGATTCAAGCATTACAGCAGTATGATGAAGTCCACTGCATTACCTTCGATTATGGCCAGCGACATCGTGCTGAAATCGATGTTGCTCGTGAACTGGCAATCCAACTTGGAGCTAAAGCGCATAAAGTACTGGATGTCGGCATGCTTAATGAGTTAGCTGTCAGTAGCCTGACCCGTGACAACATCCCTGTACCGTCTTACAGTGAAGAGGGGGAGGATTCTATTCCCAGCACCTTCGTTCCTGGCCGTAATATTCTATTTCTGACACTGGCTGCTATTTATGCTTATCAAGTACAAGCTCAGGCTGTCATTACTGGTGTTTGCGAGACAGACTTTTCGGGTTACCCAGATTGCCGAGATGAATTCGTTAAGGCTCTTAACCATGCCATAGATTTAGGTATTGGCCGTGATATTGCTTTTATCACCCCGCTGATGTGGCTGGATAAAGCCGAAACATGGGCGTTGGCGGATTACTATCAGCAACTCGATCGTATCCGTCATGACACATTAACTTGTTATAACGGGATTCAAGGTGATGGTTGCGGTCAATGTGCTGCCTGCCACTTACGCGCCAAAGGGTTAGAGTTCTATCTGGCTAATAAGCCTAAAGTCATATTAAGCCTAAAACAAAAAACCGGGCTGGTTTAACCGCTTTAAGCCATACACTAGCGGCGAGCTGACTTTCTCTACCTCCTCCAGAGCGAGGTAGAGCCCTATTAAGCACGATCCCTTTTTTATAAACCACGATTAACAAACTCCTGAAGTTTTTCGCGTAATTCCCCATCAATGGGTAATGCCTTTTGATTACGCAAATCGATGCACACAAAAGTCAGCTCTGCATCAGCCACTGAAATAGAATCAGGCTCTAGCGTGACAGTCTGTTTCATCACACCACTTTTTCCATTCAACCTTAATAGTTGACTATCGATCCGTAACAGATCGCCCAAAACCGCAGGCCGACGATAGTTAATATTGATATTAACCACGATAAAAGCGATTTGATTTTCAGCCATCCATTGTGCAGCTGGCTCTCCATCAAGCCATTCCCAGCGGGCTTCTTCGAGAAACTCTAAATAGCGGGCATTATTAACATGTTGAAAAACATCAATATGAAAACCCCTGACTCTAATATGAGTATGCATGCGGCGAGCTTCTCCAGACAATGAGTTGTTATTATAGAATGATAGCTACAACTGGTATGACCTCAAAAAGAAAGCCTAGCAGAGGAAAATCACTTCATAGCGTGCTTATTATATAATCCGGATCAACATCACAGTTTTACCTGACAGTTGCGACTTACATTATGAAAGACTGAGAGTTGTTCCTGGTGAAAAAGCCAGGCAAACACAACATCTGCCTGACTGCGATATCTGTTTTTCTGACTCTATTTACATTCTAAGCTTGCTGCGATTTCTTTCTAAGAAAGAGGGTCCAATCCCTGGCACTTCAAGCAGCTGCTCTGCATCAGTAAAAAAGCCGAACTGCTCACGATAGTTAACAATTGCTTCCGCTTTCTTCCTGCCAATCCCGCTGAGGGACTGCGCCAACTGTTCCGCATCTGCACTATTAATATTGATTTGGCTCGGTGGATTATCCTGTAAATGGCCAGTGGTGGCTGTTACGACCATTTTATCATGCGTGGCTTTCTCGAGGGTTTTCGATACGATATTTGCCTTGGTTGTAGCCTTACCTGATACTGACGGGTTGAGAACTTTATCCTCAGCGGAGCTTGGGGCGGCATAAGCCAAAGGTTGAATATTAAAACCTGCTAGTAATGCCGTGATGACAAATAATTTTCCTATGAATTTCATGCTGTATCCTCCTTGTGTTTGACAGCATACCTACCTTGCCTGAGCCTCCAATTTGTCGCAAAGGGCAGATTTTAGATATGCGAAAGGCCGCCAAAGCGACCTTTCGTTGTTACATCCAATTGCAAATCAATGCGAGGCTTATTGAGGTTGTTGCTGCTCCGCAGGGCCCATCTTGATAGTGGCCTGTTTACGCAGATTCGCCATCAGTGCATCAAAGGTCACACCACTAGCCCCCTCTTCCATCTTAGCAATAAAATTCTTCATTTCGCCTTCCGGCAATTTACCCGGAGTCACCGATAACAGTTCGATCAATACGATGTTATCTTGGCGATCCTGAGACAAGCCATATACCGGCTGGTCTTTTTGTGGATGAGGCAAGGCAAAGATAGTCTGCACTAATTGGTCATCATCTGGCGCGCGTGACAAGGTTTTCTTCTCACCGAAGCTGATACCAGCGGCCTTCATAGCTTCTTCGCCTTTACCTTGTTTCAGCGCAGTCAGGATCTTCTCACCATCAACACGAGCTAATTGCTCCGCTTTCTGACGTTTTACCAGCTCGGCAACCTGATCACGAACTTGATCAAATGGCTCAATACCCTCAGGTTTGTGGCCGTCAATGCGGATAACAAAAGCTCGGTCGCCATCAACTGTGATGACATCAGAGTTGCTGCCAGGCGCGCCGTTCTCACCTACCAAACCACCCTCAAAGATGGCTTGCACCACAGGCTTGAAGTTAACCTCAGCAGGCACCGCATCACGGGTAAACCAACCAGTTTGCTTAGCTTTCGCACCCGCGGCTTCCTCAGCCGAAGCCAGGGACTCGTTATCGCTGGTAGCCGCTTCGCTCACTTTTTGTTGTAAGGCGTAGTATGCATCAACCGCTTTTTCCTGCTTAACCTGTTTAGCCAGCGCATCATGAACTTCTGACAACGGTTTTACCTGCGCAGGTTTGATATCGTTAAGACGAACAATCAAGTAACCCACAGAAGATTTCACCACATCGGACAACTGACCTTTCTCAGTCAGATTTGCTTGTTTCAGCTCATCCGCTGTTGTTTCCGGTTCTAACCAACCCAACTCGCCGCCATTTTTGCGGGAAATGATGTCAGTCGATTTCTCTTTTGCGATGGCAGCAAAATCAGCACCTTTTTTCAGCTCATCCAATGCAGTTTTGGCTTCAGCTTCAGTTTTAAACTGAATGACACTGTAGTTGCGTTGCTCAGGCTTAGTATAAGTACTTTTATGCTGGTCGTAATACGCGGCGATATCTTCTTCAGTAACAGTAATTTTGTCCTGCATCGCCGCAGCATCCATTGCAATGAAACTGATTTTCATCTGTTCCGGTGCAATGAAGCTATTTTTATTCTGATCGTAATAGGCTTGCAGTTCTTCATCTGTGACTTTCTGCTGCGCTTGAAGTGCTTTGAGGTCTAGCGTTGCCAGACGGACTTCACGTTGCTGCAAAATCAGCTCTGACATCGCTTGTGCTTCGACAGGCAGGACGAAACCAGTATCACCGAAGGCTTGTAGCAATTGCTGATTAATCAGCTGCTGGCGCTGTAATTGAGCGAATTGATCTGGGGTGTAGCCCATTCGATTGACCAGCTCAAGGTATTTGTTGTTATCGAACTTACCATCAGTCTGGAAATAAGGTGCCTGGCGAATAGCATCTTTCACTTGTTCGTCACTGGCAGTCAGGCCTAATTTTTTAGCATATTGGTCGAGCAACATATTGTTGACCAACTGGCCAAGCACCTGCTGACGCAGTTGCAGCATGTAACCTTCGTTCGCGGCCAACGCGGAGAACTGTTCGCCCAATTGCTGTTGCAAGCGGCCACGTTCGCTCTGTACAGCCTGTTCTAACTGAGCACGACTAATCTCTTGGCCATTAACTTTGGCAGCAAAGTCGTTGGAGCCACCAATCAGATAGCTGCCAACCCCAGTCAGGATAAAGGACAACATGATCAGGGCCAGAATGATTTTGAGCACGACGTTATTAGCAGCCGCGCGTAAATTGTCCATCATAATGTGACAATACTCCGCTGTAATATGGATAAAAACTGTTGCGCAGGTCTAAATAAACCCAGCATTCCTTGCGACAGCCCTTCATGCTGCTGCGCGAAAAAAAAGCGCATCATTAACGATGCGCCTTGTATCTTACCCTACCAACTCAACTGCGTCAGGTTATTGTTAACACAAACACAGGTGAGAATTGACGCGGCAATCAGTTTACAGCGTCTTTCAGGCCTTTACCGGCACGGAAGCCTGGTACTTTGGCTGCTGGAATACTGATTTCTTTGCCTGTCTGAGGGTTACGGCCAGTACGTGCAGAACGCTCACGTACTGCAAAAGTACCAAAACCAACCAGAGCTACGTCATCCCCTTCTTTCAAAGATTCAGTAACAGAAGCAATAATTGCATCCAATGCGCGCCCAGCGGCCGCTTTAGAAATATCAGCACCTGCGGCAATTTTGTCGATCAGTTGTGACTTATTCACTCTTTCATCCCCTTTAAAATTCTATTGTCGCGCCGAAAATCCCTACGGACAACACGACAGCGCAGCTGTTATATCAATCCTGTCTGACCTTAGCAAGCAGCCCAAAGACTTAAACTTTTACCAGACAGACGAACTAACTTAGCGGCACAAAAAATAGCTGGCAAGTAGCATTTCACTTACCAGCATCAGTTTTATCAATACTTCTTGCGATCCGTCACTATTTTGACGCCACCGGCTGTGCCCCGAAGGCAGGATTTTGCAAAGCAATGGCTAAAACATCATCAATTCGTTTAACCGGATGAATTTCCAGATCGGCGATAACATTGTCTGGAATCTCTTCCAGATCACGTTTGTTATCATCTGGAATCAGCACAACTTTAATCCCACCACGGTGAGCGGCCAACAATTTCTCTTTCAAACCACCAATTGGCAATACCAGCCCACGTAAGGTGATTTCACCGGTCATTGCAACATCTGCCCGCACCGGGTTACCGGTCAAACAAGAAACCAATGCTGTACACATCGCAATACCTGCGCTCGGCCCATCTTTCGGCGTCGCCCCTTCTGGCACATGCACGTGGATGTCGCGTTTTTCGTAGAAATCAGGGTTAATACCTAATTTATCTGCACGCGCACGCACCACGGTCAATGCAGCCTGAATGGATTCTTGCATGACTTCGCCCAATGAGCCGGTGTAAGTCAGTTTACCTTTACCCGGCACACATGCGGTTTCGATGGTCAGCAAATCACCACCCACTTCTGTCCATGCCAGGCCAGTCACTTGACCGACACGGTTTTCAGTGTCTGCGCGACCATAATCGACTTTCTGTACGCCCAGGAAGTCTTTCAGGTTGTCACCGGTAATTTCAATGTGTTTAACCGTTTTATCCATAAGTAGATTTTTTACTGCCTTACGACACAGTTTGGAGATTTCACGCTCCAGACTACGCACCCCGGCCTCGCGGGTGTAATAACGGATAATGCTCATAATCGCACTGTCATCGATGGTCAGTTCGCCTTTCTTAATGGCGTTGCGCTCAAATTGTTTTGGCAGCAAATGCTGCTTGGCAATATTGAGTTTCTCATCTTCGGTATAACCGGACAGACGAATCACTTCCATACGGTCCAGCAACGGCGCCGGAATATTCATGGAGTTAGAGGTTGCAACAAACATCACATCCGACAGATCGTAATCCACTTCCAGATAGTGATCGTTAAATGCCACGTTTTGCTCTGGGTCTAACACTTCCAGCAATGCTGACGCCGGATCACCACGCATATCGGATGCCATTTTATCGATCTCATCCAATAAGAAGAGTGGGTTTTTCACCCCAACTTTCGCCATTTTCTGGATCAATTTACCCGGCATAGAGCCAATATAAGTACGACGATGACCACGGATCTCTGCTTCGTCACGTACCCCACCCAGCGCCATACGCACATATTGCCGGCCTGTCGCCCGAGCAATAGATTGCCCCAGCGAGGTTTTACCCACCCCAGGAGGCCCTACCAGGCACAAGATTGGCCCTTTGATTTTGCTGACCCGGCTCTGGACTGCGAGATATTCCAAAATACGATCTTTAACGCGTTCCAAGCCGTAATGATCGGTATCCAGAACTTCCTGCGCTTTTACCAAGTCTTTTTTAACTTTGCTGCGACTGTTCCACGGCACCTGCAACATCCAATCAATGTAACCACGAACCACAGTGGCCTCCGCCGACATTGGCGACATCATTTTCAGTTTTTGCAGTTCAGCTTCGGTTTTTTCGCGGGCATCTTTCGGCATTTTGGCCGCTTCGATTTTGCGTTTTAGCGCTTCATGCTCGTCAGGTGCATCGTCCATCTCGCCCAGTTCTTTCTGAATGGCTTTCATTTGCTCATTCAAATAGTACTCGCGCTGGCTCTTTTCCATCTGCTTTTTGACACGATTACGAATCCGCTTTTCAACCTGCAACAGATCGATTTCGGATTCCATCATTGCCATCAGATATTCCAGACGTTCGGTCACATCGAACATTTCCAGAACAGCTTGTTTATCATTTAATTTCAACGGCATATGTGCCGCAATAGTGTCTGCCAGACGTGCCGCATCATCAATGCTGTGCAACGATGCCAGAACTTCCGGTGGGATCTTTTTGTTCAGTTTGATATAGCCTTCAAACTGATGAATCGCCGTGCGAACCAACACTTCTTGCTCACGATCGTCCATTACCGGCGATTCAAGATATTCCGCCTGAGCAGCAAAATGCTCGCCGCTGTCGGAAAGCGTGGTGATACGCGCACGCTGTAGCCCTTCAACCAGCACTTTTACCGTGCCATCAGGTAATTTCAGCATTTGTAGAATCGAGGCTACGGTGCCGACTGAAAACAGATCATTGATACCAGGCTCATCCGTCGAGGCTTCTTTCTGCGCAACCAGCATGATTTTTTTATCATGGTCCATTGCAGCTTCCAGGCACCGAATCGACTTTTCCCGGCCAACAAACAGTGGGATCACCATATGCGGATAAACCACCACATCGCGCAGAGGCAATACGGGGATTTCTATGCGTTCGGAACGCTCAGGGTTCATAGAGCTCTCTCTTAGTTTAGCTTCCGCCAGATTACTGGGAATCTCGTGAAACACGAGTCATCACGAGTTTCACTAAATAGGTAATTGAGTATATGGGGACGAATGTCTTACATTCAACGATTACAATGCGAGGAAAAAGAAATGGGGGATAAAATCCCCCATTGTCATACTAACCATCTGGATTATTTGGCTAATTATTCGCCAGAAGCTTGGGCTTCCGGTTGGCCATAAATCAGCATTGGTGCAGATTGACCAGCAATAACTGATTCATCTACTACCACTTTTTCCACACTTTCCATTGACGGTAAATCGTACATGGTATCGAGCAAAGCACCTTCTACGATAGAACGCAGGCCACGAGCACCTGTTTTACGGGCCATCGCTTTCTTGGCAATAGCGGTCAACGCTTCATCGCGGAACTCAAGTTCCACACCTTCAAGATTGAACAATGCCTGATATTGTTTAGTCAGCGCATTTTTCGGTTCTTTCAGGATCTGAATCAGTGCGTCTTCACTCAATTCACTCAAGGTTGCAACCACTGGTAAACGACCAATAAATTCAGGGATTAAACCGAATTTAATCAAGTCTTCCGGCTCAGCCTGGCGCAATAACTCGCCTTCTGTCGCCTTTTCTGACTTGCCTTTTACCGTGGCCCCGAAGCCAATACCACTGCCGGTGTTAATGCGCTGCCCGATAACTTTATCCAGGCCCGCGAAAGCGCCACCACAGATAAACAGAATCTTAGAGGTATCAACCTGCAAAAATTCTTGCTGTGGATGCTTACGACCACCTTGTGGTGGTACGGCAGCGATAGTTCCTTCGATCAATTTCAACAGCGCCTGCTGCACACCTTCACCCGAAACATCGCGAGTAATGGATGGGTTATCAGACTTACGTGAAATCTTATCAATTTCATCGATATAGACGATGCCACGTTGCGCTTTCTGGACGTCGTAATCACATTTCTGTAGCAGCTTCTGAATGATGTTTTCAACATCTTCACCCACGTAACCAGCTTCGGTCAGTGTGGTCGCATCTGCCATCGTAAACGGCACATCCAGGAAGCGAGCCAATGTTTCCGCTAACAGCGTTTTACCACTACCCGTCGGACCAATCAGCAGAATATTACTTTTACCCAACTCGATACCATTACTGGTATCGCCATTGCGTAACCGCTTGTAATGGTTATACACAGCAACAGCCAGCACTTTTTTCGCCGGTTCCTGCCCAATGACATAATCATCAAGATGGCGACGAATTTCATGCGGCGTTGGCAGCGAACTACGCTCCCGGTGCGGCGCAACTTCTTTGATCTCTTCGCGAATAATGTCGTTACACAAATCGACACATTCATCGCAGATATACACTGACGGCCCGGCAATTAGCTTACGCACTTCATGCTGGCTTTTGCCGCAGAAAGAGCAATACAGCAGCTTTCCAGAACCGTCTTTGCGCTTATCTGTCATCAGTAAACCTCTTCTTCAGTATCTGCCACATCTGAAAATATGCGACAGGGAGACTATTCTCGCTATTTCTGTACGCCACGTTAGCTTTCAACGGACAGCCGATATAATGGGTAGTGTACAAACAATACGCAATTAGGCCTTATTCAGCACCAGGGTTTGTTCTCGTTACATTCACTATAGTATATCGGCTCACAGAAATAAGTCGTTAGTCACGACGGGTGAACACAGAATCAACTAAACCGTATTCTACAGCCTCATCAGCTGACAAGAAACGGTCACGCTCAGTGTCTCTCTCTATTTCTTCAAGAGATTTACCCGTGTGTTTTGCCATCAGTTCATTCATGCGTGATTTCACTTTCAAAATCTCTTTGGCATGAATTTCAATATCTGTAGCTTGCCCCTGGAAGCCGCCCAACGGTTGGTGAATCATGACCCGTGAATTCGGCAAGCAGAAACGTTTACCCTTAGCACCCGCAGTCAACAGGAATGCACCCATTGAACATGCCTGGCCCATACAAATCGTGCTGACATCCGGCTTGATGAATTGCATGGTGTCATAAATTGACATCCCAGCAGTAATCACTCCACCCGGTGAGTTGATATACAGGAAGATATCTTTTTCTGGATTCTCTGCTTCCAGAAACAGCATTTGCGCTGTGATCAGATTGGCCATATGGTCTTCAACCTGGCCTGTCAGGAAAATGATACGCTCTTTCAGCAGACGGGAGAAAATATCGTAAGAACGTTCCCCACGTGAAGTCTGCTCAACCACCATTGGCACCAGAGCCATGTTAGGTGCAAATTGATCTCGTTCGCCACTGTATGACATTACCGTCTCCTAATAGAATTTACTTTGGCGCCATTCATAACCGATTCTACTTGAGATAAGGAATGATGACTATGTTCATGCGTGCAAACAGTCCGGTTATCCAGACCTATTCTGACGGCGGTAATCAGCCAGTGTTTCATATGAACGTCTGTTAGATTAATTGGGGGATTAATATTCATTTTCAAGCCCCAGCGATATTTTTTTAGCCTAACAACCCTCTTTTTAACCTGAAAACTGCCCACCATTTCTGCCGTAATCGCGGCGCCCTATTGATTATTTATCTGTTGAGCACTTCATTTTACTTTTCAAATATAGCGCAGATTGCAGCGAAACATGCCAGATTAATCATACTATTGAGGGATAATTGTTACTAAAAGAAAAAGCCCGTGACCATAGGGCTACGGGCTTTTTCAATACACCAGATAAATTATATCCAGTTTGATACGCTAAAAAACATTACGCCGTAGTGGTCTGATTCATCAGCTCACTGAAGGTCGTTGGTTTTTCAGTTACTTTGGCTTTAGAAAGCAGAGTTTCTACTGCTTGTTCTTCCAGAGCAACGTTGCGCATATTGTTCATCAGCTCTTTGTTTTTGCTGTAGAACTCAATAACTTCTTGTGGATCTTCGTACGCAGAAGCCATTTCTTCGATCAGAGCTTTAACACGATCTTCATCGGCTTTCAGTTCGTGCTGGCTGATAACTTCGCCCAGCAACAGACCGACAACAACGCGACGTTTAGCTTGTTCTTCGAACAATTCACGTGGTAATTCAGCCGCTTGTTTCTCGTTACCACCGAAACGCTGTGCAGCCTGGCGGCGCAGAACGTCGATTTCACCTTCAACCAGTGCAGCTGGAACATCGATTTCGTTCGCGCTAACCAGACCGTCGATTGCCTGAGTTTTAACACGGTTACGTACCGCGCCTTTCAGCTCGCGTTCCATGTTTTTACGCACTTCAGCACGCAGACCTGCTACTGAACCATCAGCAACGCCGAAACGTTTGATGAATTCTTCAGTCAGTTCTGGCAGCTCACGCACTTCAACTTTCTTCAACACGATGTCGAATTTAGCTGATTTACCTTTCAGGTTTTCTGCGTGGTAATCTTCTGGGAAGTTTACGTCGATGGTGAATTCTTCACCGGCTTTATGGCCGATTACACCTTCTTCGAAACCTGGGATCATACGACCCTGGCCCATTGCTAACACGAAATCAGTCGCTTTACCGCCTTCGAAAACTTCACCGTCGATAGAACCGGTGAAATCCAGAGTTGCGCGATCTTCAGCAGTTGCTGCAGCGTCAGTTTCTTTCCAGGTAGCTTGTTGCTTACGCAGAGTTTCCAGCATGGTATCAACGTCAGCGTCGTTTACTTCAACAACTGGCTTTTCTACTTCAATGCTTTCCAGATCTTTCAGCTCAACTTCCGGATACACTTCGAACTCAACGGAATAAGTAAAATCTTCACCCTCTTTGTACTGGCCCGGCACATAGTTAGGTGCGCCAGCTGGGTTGATTTTTTCTTTAATGATCGCGTCAACGAAATTACGTTGCATCAGATCACCCAGTACGTCCTGGCGAACAGATGCGCCGTAACGCTGTTCAACGATGTTCATTGGCACGTGGCCTTTACGGAAACCGTCGATACGAACATTTTTAGCAGCTTTAACTAATTCACTTTTTACGGCTTTTTCAATGCTGTCAGCAGCAACAGTAATTGTTACACGGCGGCCAAGGCCTTGGGTGGTTTCAACAGAAACTTGCATCTTGTTACCTCAAAAAAATCACAGTGCTCGGTCAACTCCAGAAGCTGCAAACGAAGCAGCACCACTCCACTTTCAGGAATGATGCGAACTCTGAAAACACCCTCTAAGAACCGGGACGGCCGCATTAAACAGAACCGAGTATCCCAGATGTCAGAAGCGTCCCGAAACCATTCCGGAAAAATAAGACGCGACATTATAGCGGCGCACAAGGTATGAGTCGAGGAAAGCAAGCGAATGTTGTCGCGGTAAAATTCACGCGTGAATCGTTCCCTCGGCTAAAACTCCTGTGGCGCACTAATGAAATGAAGATGTCGCCTATATAGAAACACAAGCGGCTCTAGGGCCGCCTGCAAAATTCTCACCTACTAATACCCTAAATCATATCGGAATGACTACTGTTATCAGCCCGATTTAATTAATCTGGCAACTGAGCCAATGCCCCCGCACCACGACAAGAGGGCGAAGCTGGCACAGTGTCTTGCAATCCAGCCCACTCTTTCAGGGTGTAAGTGTGTAAGGCCAGCGCATGAACAGTGCTCGCCAACTCCTCAGCCAATGCACTATAAATCGCACGGTGGCGATTGAGAAAGCGTTGATCTTGAAATTTATTGCTAACAATCACAATTTTAAAATGACTTTCCGAACCAGCAGGAACATTGTGGCGGTAACTTTCATTAATTACCTCCAGATGATCCGGTTCGAATGCCGCTTTTAGTTTTTCTTCAATTTGTTCTCGAATCAAAATCATCATGCTCTCCTTACTGCTGAGGCAGAAAACTGCCCACTCTCTATTGCAATATTAGTGTATTTTCGCTGTTTTATAACATTTCAGATACAAAATATCCCGAATATCTCACTGCGACCGGTTCTGGCGAAAAGGCTCTTCTTCTCATCAACCAAAATGCAATTTGCAAGGGCTTTAAATTAAATGACAGGCCATTCGGGGGAAAAACGCATTTTTTGGTGAATTTCTCTCCATCGGGATCTTCCACCAGCCACTCGCAGTGCTATGATGTCGCCACTGCAAACTCGCAAAATAACATGGCTGCTATCCCGCTCTGATTATTAAAGAATTCCATAACTATTGAGAAAGTGAACATGCTAAAGAAAATTCTTTTCCCGCTGTTGGCTGTTTTTATACTGGCGGGCTGTGCTGCCAGTAACAACACCTTGAACGTTACCCCGAAAGTCGTCTTGCCCCCCCCAAGACCCAACACTGATGGGAGTGACTATCAGTATTAATGGTGCCGATCAGCGCCAAGATGCTGCCCTGGCTAAAGTGAATCGTGATGGCCAACTGGTGGTATTAACACCATCTCGGGATCTGCGTTTCCTGTTACAAGAAGTGCTTGAAAAACAAATGACTGCCCGTGGTTATATGATTGGCACTAATGCGCCGGTTGACCTGCAAATTGTCGTGAATCAACTGTTCGCTGATGTGCAAGAAGGCAACCTTCGCTACAACATCACCACCAAAGCCGATATTTCTATCACTGCTACCGCGAAAAACGGCAACAAGCAGGTTAAAAACTACCGCGCCAGCTATAACGTTCAGGGTGCATTCACTGCGACTAACGAAAAAATCACTAATGCTGTTAATACCGTGTTGAGTGATGTTATTGCAGATATGGCGCAAGACACCAGCGTCAGCAGCTTTATCAAACAAAATGCCCGCTAATCTGCTCTTTGCTTAACATTATTACTGCTTAACAGAATGCTCCGCCCTGCCGATAGGGTGGAGCACGTAGGTCTCACATGCCCAATCGCTATTCGAACCTTTTTACCCAACGTAATTCGCTTGTTCTTTTGTTGTTGGGATTTGCCTCAGGCCTCCCTTTAGCCCTGACAGGCGGGACATTGCAAGCCTGGATGACGGTTGAAAACGTCAGCCTGAAAACTATTGGTATTTTTTCGCTGGTCGGCCAAGCCTACGTTTTTAAGTTCCTCTGGTCCCCACTGATGGACCGCTACACTCCTTCCTTTCTGGGGCGTCGCCGTGGCTGGTTGATCATCAGTCAGCTGTTATTAATTGTAGCCATTATCGCCATGGGCTTTATGGAACCGGCTAAACATTTATGGTGGTTGGCCGCTATCGCCGTGCTGGTTGCATTCTGTTCTGCATCGCAAGATATTGTTTTTGATGCCTATAAAACCGATTTACTTACAGCGGAAGAGCGCGGTACCGGTGCCGCAGTTTCGGTATTGGGCTATCGCCTCGCCATGTTGGTGTCTGGTGGGCTGGCACTGTGGATAGCGGATCGTTATCTCGGCTGGCAATCCACTTACTGGCTGATGGCCGGGTTAATGCTCATTGGGGTATTTGCCACGTTATTTGCCCCAGAACCCGACATTCGTATTGCTCCGCCGAAAACCCTGGAACAGGCAATCGTCGAGCCGTTGCGTGATTTTTTTGGTCGCAACAATGCCTGGCTGATTCTGCTGCTTATCGTATTGTACAAAATGGGTGATGCTTTTGCGGCTAGCTTAAGTACCACTTTTTTGATCCGAGGAGTCGGATTCGATGCTGGCGAAGTTGGGTTGGTCAATAAAACCCTGGGATTAATCGCCACCATTATTGGCGCACTGTATGGCGGTTTGCTGATGCAACGCCTGAGTTTATTCCGGGCATTGATGATATTTGGCATTTTACAAGCCATATCCAACATTGGTTATTGGCTGCTATCCATTACAGATAAAAATATCTTCTCCATGGGCAGCGCCATATTTCTGGAAAACCTGTGTGGTGGGATGGGAACGGCAGCCTTTGTGGCTCTGTTGATGACGCTTTGCAACAAATCTTTCTCGGCCACTCAATTTGCTTTGTTATCAGCACTCTCTGCTGTTGGTCGGGTATATGTTGGCCCGATAGCGGGGTGGTTTGTTGAAACACATGGCTGGCCATTGTTCTATTTATTCTCTATTGCTGCTGCCATTCCTGGACTCTTACTGCTCTATATCTGCCGCCAGACATTGGAATACACACAAAAAACCGATGAATTTATGCCCAGAACAGAGTTTAAAACAGCTTATCGGTGGGCATTGCGTTTTCTAACCATTGGCTGCGCATTATTAGCTGCATGGCTTATTTTACTCATATGTAACGCATTAGATTGGACGTCAGCTTCAGATGTGGCCGATACACTGCTACTGCGTGGCATTCAGCTCAGTGTGGTTGGTATGGTTCTGGGTGGCGTATTGGATTATCTTGCACTTAGACGTGAGAAATTAGCGTAATAAACCACTACATTTTATGAAAGCCGGTACTTGTGCCGGCTTTTTTTATGGTTGCAAAACAAACCACCTGAACACTTTCTCAGCATTATTTTGATATAACTCACAAGTTTAAGTAACACTTGCAAAATATTATTCACAAAACGAGATCTATATCACTTTCAACTACTTATCCTTTCGTGCTCTGAGACTATGATGAGCGCACTTTTTGTTAAGGACTGTGTCCTTTTATTTCTTCTGGCATCTTTCAACCACACAGAGGCATTTATGCGTAAAATTCTTATCGGCGCTGTGGCGCTGACTGCGATCACTTTGGCTCCGGCCGTCCAAGCTGAATATCAGTGGGGTTTTGCTAATATCAGCATGAACTACCTTGACTGGACTCGCAGCACTACGCATAAATCCGGTGACTCTTCACATAAAGATGACTTTGCGTATATTGAGTTGGAAGGTGGTGCAGGTTATAGCTGGGGCGAGATTTACGGTTTCTTTGATTTAGAAAACCCATTCAATTCGAAAACAGCACAACCAGGCGATAACCAGCGTTATACCTTTAAAACAACCGGTCGCTACTATTTAGGCGATTCTGGTTTCAACCTTTATGGCCATATTTATGGCACTTACTCACTGCCAAGTGCTGAGGGTAACGATTACAGTAACTTCCATGAAGTGAATACCTTGTACGGTATCGGCTACAACGCCACTGTTGCCGGTGTGTGGATGAAACCCTTTGTTGCGCTACACTATGTTGATCAGACTTATTACTCAGGTAATAACGGTTATGTGGTGGGTTGGGTTGCCGGTTATGACTTTACTGCATTCGACGAAAACTTCAGCATCACCAACTGGAACGAACTGGAGTTCAACCGAGCTGAGCGCTATGCCGCAGGTAACGGTGGTCGTAATGGGGTGAACGGTGCTCTGGCACTTTGGTGGACACCAATTAAACAATTCACCACGGGTATTCAGTACCGTTATGCTTATAACAAATTAGGCGAAGATTTTTTACAAGATGGTATCGTGTATTCCATTAAATATAATTTCTAGCTAAATGATTCCGGGGTACCTATTTTTAGCACCCCGGAATAGTTTTTAATTTACCGTGGAATTACATATTATTTACATAAAATAAGTCCAGGTAATAAATAAAAATCAGTATTTCCCGTAAATAAAAGCGTAATAACCGTTGTTTTTCCTTAACATCCGCCGTTTTACAGCCCCCCACCTTCGCCAACATATTGTTGCGATTAATAAATTGTCACGCAAGGTAACATCTGTGACCCCCTTAACATAAAGTGTCAACAAGCCGCTGACACAATCTTAAGCATGTTTACAGTCCTGCAACCTTCCCGTAAAATGCCCGTACACATGAAACGACAATAGAGCCCTTTTGTAATTGAGGTCGTTAGATGAGACTTAAGAAATACATTAAAAATATGGGTATGTTGTCTTTATTAGCAGCCACGGTAATGCTCAGTGGTTGCGATATGGTATTGATGAATCCCAAAGGCGCAATCGGAGTCGAGCAAAAAACACTGATACTTACTGCTATCGGTTTAATGTTGATCGTCGTAGTTCCGGTTATTTTTATGGCGTTTGCTTTTGCATGGAAGTACCGCGCGTCCAACAAAAGTGCGACCTACACCCCAAACTGGTCCCATTCCAACAAAATTGAGCTTGTTGTCTGGGCTGTTCCAATCATTATCATTGCTATTTTGGCAACGATAACCTGGAAAACCTCCCACGAACTTGACCCGTTCAAGCCGCTCGAAGTAGCGGGTAAAGAACCCATCACTATTGAAGTAGTTTCCCTGGACTGGAAATGGCTGTTTATCTATCCAGAGCAAGGTATCGCTACAGTAAATGAATTGGCTTTCCCTACTGATGTTCCGGTGAACTTTAAAATCACCTCTAACTCGGTCATGAACTCGTTCTTTATCCCTCAGTTAGGCGGGCAGATTTATGCGATGGCCGGGATGCAAACCAAACTGCATCTGATTGCCAACGAAGCCGGTAAATACAATGGTATTTCCAGTAGCTTCAGTGGCAAAGGCTTCTCTGGTATGAAATTCACTGCGATCGCAACACCTACGCAGGAAGACTTCAACCAGTGGGTCGCACAGGTGAAAAAATCGCCGAACACTCTGAATACTACTGACGATTTTAATAAACTGGCTGAACCGAGCGAAAATAACCCGGTTGAGTATTTCTCCAGTGTTAAACCGGAGCTGTTTAAAGGAATTATTGGCAAGTTTATGGGTGATATGAACATGCACCAGAAAGGCGATGATACCCATTCAGGTATGGATATGAGCCAGGGCATGGATATGGGCGAACACGCCGCTCACGCCGGAGCCGAGGAATAAAACGATGTTGGGAAAATTAACACTTGATGCGGTTCCGCTACACGAACCAATCATTATGGTTACCGTTGCTGCAATTGTTCTGGGCGGGGCGGCTCTTGTTGCCCTCCTGACCTATTTCGGTAAGTGGAAATGGTTATGGAGCGAATGGCTGACCTCGGTTGACCATAAGAAAATCGGTATCATGTACATTCTGGTCGCCATGGTCATGCTTCTGCGTGGTTTTGCCGATGCCATCATGATGCGTAGTCAGCAAGCACTTGCTTCAGCTGGTGAAGCTGGTTTCCTGCCGCCTCATCACTACGATCAGATTTTCACCGCTCACGGCGTTATCATGATTTTCTTCATGGCGATGCCTTTCGTAGTGGGCTTGATGAACGTGGTCGTACCGCTACAAATCGGTGCTCGTGACGTTGCCTTCCCGTTCCTGAACTCCCTGAGTTTCTGGTTCTTTGTCGTCGGGGTGGTGTTAATTAACATCTCTCTGGGGGTCGGTGAATTCGCGCAAACCGGTTGGTTGGCCTACCCGCCACTGTCAGGTAAAGAGTACAACCCAGGGGTCGGGGTCGATTACTGGATCTGGAGTCTACAGATTTCTGGTTTAGGTACCTTGCTGACCGGTGTTAACTTCTTCGCCACTATTTTGAAAATGCGTGCGCCTGGCATGTCGATGATGAAGATGCCTGTCTTCACATGGGCGGCACTTTGCACCAACATTTTGATTATCGTTTCTTTCCCGATCTTGACTGTGACCGTCGCGTTACTGACTCTGGACCGCTACCTTGGCACCCATTTCTTTACCAATGATATGGGTGGCAACATGATGATGTACATCAACCTGATTTGGGCCTGGGGCCATCCGGAAGTGTACATTCTGGTGCTGCCAGTATTCGGGGTATTCTCCGAAGTTACTGCGACCTTCTCAAGAAAACGTCTGTTTGGTTACACCTCTTTAGTCTGGGCAACCATCGCGATTACCGTACTGTCGTTTATTGTTTGGCTACACCACTTCTTTACTATGGGGTCAGGTGCCAACGTTAACGCCTTCTTCGGTATAGCGACGATGATTATTTCTATCCCGACCGGGGTGAAAATATTCAACTGGCTGTTCACCATGTACCAAGGCCGTATTCAGTTTAACTCCGCGATGCTGTGGACTGTTGGCTTCATCATCACCTTCTCTATTGGTGGGATGACCGGCGTTCTGTTGGCGGTACCGGGCGCAAACTTCGTGCTGCATAACAGCTTGTTCCTGATTGCTCACTTCCATAACGTGATTATCGGTGGTGTGGTGTTCGGTTGCTTCGCTGGCCTGACTTACTGGTGGCCTAAGTCCTTCGGCTTTACGCTGAATGAGAAATGGGGCATCCGTGCATTCTGGTTCTGGATTATCGGCTTCTTCGTTGCCTTTATGCCGCTGTACGTATTGGGCTTTATGGGGATGACCCGTCGTCTGAGCCAGGATATCAACCCGGAATTCCACCCGATGTTGATGGTAGCAGCAGGCGGTGCAGCACTGATTGCTTGCGGTATCTTGTGTCAGGTTATCCAGGTGTTCGTCAGTATCCGTGACCGCGAACAAAATCGCGATCTGACTGGTGACCCATGGGGTGGCCGTACGCTGGAGTGGTCTACCTCTTCCCCACCGCCGTTCTATAACTTCGCCGTTGTACCTGAAGTGACTGACCGTGACGAATTCTGGGATATGAAAGAGAAAGGCGAAGCATACAAACGCCCAGCGAAATACGAAGAAATCCACATGCCGAAGAATACCGGTGCAGGTGTGATTATTGCTGGCTTCAGCTTGATCTTCGGCTTTGCCATGATCTGGTACATCTGGTGGCTGGCCATTGTTGGCTTCGTCGGCATGATTGTGACTTGGATTGTGAAAAGCTTCGACGAGGATGTTGATTACTATGTGCCAGTTGCAGAAGTGGAGCGCATTGAAGATCTTCATCATGAACAAATCAGCAAAGCAGGCGTGAATCATGTCAACTGAAACTCTGACTAACCATAACGTCGCCCATGCAGAGCATGGGCATCACGATGCAGGAGCGACAAAAGTCTTCGGCTTCTGGATCTACCTGATGAGCGACTGCATTTTGTTTGCAACATTGTTTGCAACTTATGCAGTGCTGGTAAACGGGACAGCTGGCGGCCCTTCAGGCCGGGATATCTTCGACTTGAACTTTGTTCTGGTTGAAACCTTCCTGTTGCTGTTCAGTAGTATTACTTACGGCATCGCTATGCTGGGCATGAACAAAGGCCACAAAAACCAGGTTAACACCTGGTTAGGTCTGACCTTCCTGTTCGGTCTGGGCTTTGTGGCAATGGAAATCTATGAATTCCATCACCTGATTGCTGAAGGCTACGGCCCGGATCGCAGTGCGTTCCTGTCTAGCTTCTTCGCGCTGGTTGCCACCCACGGTATTCACGTTACCGCTGGCTTGGTTTGGATCATCATTATGATGATTCAAGTAGCAAAACGCGGCCTGAATGAAACGAACCGTACCCGCCTGATGTGCCTGAGCTTGTTCTGGCACTTCCTGGATGTGGTCTGGATCTGCGTATTCACCGTTGTCTATCTGTTAGGAGCTATGTGATGAGCCATCCAACATCTAGTCATTCAACAACGACTCACGGTGGAGCCAGCCACGGTAGCTTGAAGTCATACCTTATTGGCTTCATTCTGTCGGTTATTCTGACAGTTATTCCATTCGCTATGGTGATGAGTGGTACCGCCTCTCATACGACTATTCTGGCCACTGTGGTCGGTTTAGCCGTGGTGCAGATTATCGTGCACCTGGTGTACTTCCTGCATATGAATGGATCGTCCGAAGAACGTTGGAATCTGGTGGCGTTCCTGTTCACCGCCATGATTATCGCAATCGTTGTTGTGGGCTCACTCTGGATTATGTACAACCTCAACATCAATATGATGGTTGACTGAAGAGCTGCATGTGATGATTAAGCAATACCTGCAAGTAACTAAACCAGGAATTATTTTCGGCAATTTAATTTCTGTCGTTGGGGGATTTCTCCTCGCTTCCAAAGGCGTGATTGATTACCCACTTTTTCTCGCCACCCTGTTCGGTGTCTCGTTAGTTGTTGCCTCCGGGTGTGTATTTAACAACTATATCGACCGTGATATCGACCGCATCATGGAGAGAACGAAGAATCGTGTCCTGGTAAAAGGGCTTATCGATCCGAAAGTGAGCCTGATTTATGCTTCGATACTGGGTATTGCTGGCATGCTGCTGCTCTATGTTGGCGCTAACCCGTTAGCCATGTGGCTGGCTGTAATTGGTTTCGTGATTTATGTCGGGGTTTATAGCCTCTACATGAAGCGAAAATCCGTCTACGGCACATTGATTGGCAGCTTATCAGGTGCCGCACCTCCAGTGATTGGTTACTGTGCCGTTACCGGGCAGTTCGATATGGGTGCTTTGATCCTGTTGCTTATCTTCAGCCTGTGGCAAATGCCACACTCTTATGCCATCGCGATTTTCCGCTTTAAGGATTATCAAGCTGCCAACATTCCGGTTTTGCCGGTAATAAAAGGAATATCGGTCACCAAAAACCATATTACCCTTTATATCTTGGCATTTATGGTTGCCACCTTGATGCTGACCTTAAGTGGCTATGCCGGTTACAAATACCTGGTTGTCGCTGCTGCGGTAAGTGTCTGGTGGTTGGGTATGGCATTGCGCGGTTATAAAGCGACCAATGACAGCGTATGGGCGAGAAAACTATTTGTATTTTCTATCATTGCCATTACGTCATTGAGCGTCATGATGTCGGTTGATTTCAATGTTCCTTCCTCGGCTGGATTGCTGACTTACGTCGGATAACTTCAACCCTGTTGTGATAAAAATGGCTGGCGGGCTATTCCTACCAGCCATTTTTTATTTCTTCGCTACCCTACTGTTATCTAAAAACTCGCCTGTAATACATTCTAAACATCAATAGATTTACCCACTGGCCCTAACATCATTACAATGGCGCAGAATGTTTTTTTGAGGTGGTAATGAACGACAATAAAATGACCCCGCTAGAGCTCCGGGCAACCTGGGGGCTGGGTACGGTATTTTCTTTGCGCATGCTCGGCATGTTTATGGTTCTCCCCGTTCTCACCACTTATGGCATGGCGCTTTCCGGTGCCAGCGAAGCATTGATTGGTATCGCCATTGGCATTTACGGTCTGGCTCAGGCCATTTTTCAGATTCCATTTGGGCTGGTTTCTGATCGTATTGGCCGTAAGCCGCTGATCGTCGGTGGCCTACTGATATTTGCACTGGGAAGTGTGATTGCCGCACTAAGTGATTCTATCTGGGGCATCATTCTGGGTCGCGCGCTGCAAGGCTCTGGTGCCATTGCCGCCGCAGTCATGGCACTGCTGTCTGATTTAACTCGTGAGCAAAACCGCACCAAAGCAATGGCATTTATTGGTGTTAGCTTTGGTATTACTTTTGCCATCGCGATGGTGCTGGGGCCGATTGTCACTCACGCTTTTGGCTTGCATGCCCTGTTCTGGGCAATAGCGATACTGGCGCTATTAGGTATTGTTATTACATTAGCCGTGGTACCGGATGCCGATAGCCATGTGCTTAACCGCGAATCCAGTATCGTCAAAGGTAGCGTGAGCAAAGTACTCAATAACAGCCGGCTACTCAAACTCAATTTCGGCATCATGTGCTTGCACATCTTATTGATGTCGAGCTTCGTTGCTTTACCACAGATGATGGCCAGTGCAGGTTTAGCTCCAGCCCAACACTGGATTGTCTATCTGGTGACCATGTTGGTTTCCTTCGCCGCAGTCGTGCCGTTTATTATTTATGCTGAAGTCAAACGCCGGATGAAGCAGGTCTTTATGGGCTGTGTTGCTGTGCTGTTTGCCGCCGAAGTGGTGCTGTGGTCTGCCGGGCAACAGCTGTGGGTCATCATTGCCGGAGTGCAGTTATTCTTTATTGCTTTCAACGTGATGGAAGCCATATTGCCATCATTGATCAGTAAAGAATCGCCAGCAGGCTATAAAGGTACAGCTATGGGGATTTACTCCACCAGCCAGTTTATTGGTGTGGCTATTGGTGGCAGTTTAGGCGGATGGCTTTTTGGTATGGAAGGAGCAAGTATGGTATTTGCCGCTGGGGCTGTTATCGCGCTGGTGTGGTTTGGCGTGAGCGCCACGATGCAAGAGCCACCTTATGTCAGTAGCTTGCGAATTACCTTGTCCGAATTAGCGGTAAAAGACTCAGCCTTAGAAGAACGAATTAGAGCACAACCTGGTGTCACTGAAGCGGTAGTGGTGAGAGCCGAGCGCAGCGCTTATATCAAAGTGGATACCAAAAAAACCAATCGCCGCCAGCTAGAAGAATTGGTCAACGCGATATAAACAAAAGCAGGTACAAAAGTGATCGATACTTTTGTACCTAATTTAGCTAAATATTAGTCGCGGAAGTTATTGAACTGGAATGGCTGGCCCAAATCAGCACCACGAATTAATGCCATCACACTCTGCAAATCATCACGGGCTTTGCCGGTGACCCGAACTTGTTCGCCCTGAATTTGTGCCTGAACTTTCAGCTTGCTGTCTTTAATCAGCTTAACCAGCTTCTTCGCCTGCACACTTTCAATACCTTGCTTCAGCTTGGCCTCCACACTGTAGGTTTTGCCACTGCGATCCATTTCTTCCGGGATCTCCAGAGCCGCCCCTTCAATGCCACGCTTAGTCAGTTGAGCACGTAAAATATCCAACAGTTGCTCGACCTGAAAATCAGATTCACTGGCAACTTTGATACTTTCGTTCTTTTCATTTAACTCAAAACTCGCTGGAACATTACGAAAATCCCAACGGTTCGCCAGATCGCGGGTGGCGTTTTCAACTGCGTTACGCACTTCCTGCATATCAATTTCAGATACGATGTCGAAAGATGGCATATTCCCTCCTCCTGATAAGATGAATGGCGAGCATAATAACCGCTTTATCCCTACAGACAAAGCCAAGCCGCTGACAATTACTCAACTTACACTTTGTTCTTAGCAGAGCCAATATATAGCTAACTCTGCGTTTAAGGACCAAAAAGTCTATATCCCCGTCATACTTCTAGCTGCATGTGCGTTGGCCGCGCTCAATCACCCCAGTCACTTACTGATGTAAGATCTTGGGGGTTCACTCGCTTACCGCCTTCCTGCAACTCGAATTATTTAGGGTATAATCAAAGCATAACACTTAGAAACAAGCAGTATGCTTTCCGCCTACACCAAGGAGGTCTCAATGAAAATTACTGTGCTTGGTTGCGGAGCTCTCGGGCAGTTATGGTTATCAGCGCTCTACCAGCAGGGTCACGATGTGCAAGGCTGGCTTCGTGTGCCACAGCCCTTCTGTTCAGTTAATGTCATATTGTTAGGCGGCGAGGCATTCAATCAAAATCTCCCCACTAACGATCCTGAGCATTTGTCGAAAAGTGAACTATTACTGGTTTGCTTAAAAGCGTGGCAAGTTTCCAGCGCAATCATGGCCTTACTGCCTAAGCTTAATCCCGAATGTAAGATTTTACTGCTACATAATGGGATGGGTACGCAGGAAGAATTACCCCGAGATGAGCATCTCTTTCTCCACGGTGTGACCACCCATGCTGCGCGCCGTGATGGCAACACAATTGTCCATGTCGCCAGCGGTATCACCCATATTGGCCCGATGTCTCCTATTGCAACCGATATC
Organism: Yersinia enterocolitica subsp. enterocolitica; assembly: GCF_901472495.1. Classification (NCBI taxonomy): domain Bacteria; kingdom Pseudomonadati; phylum Pseudomonadota; class Gammaproteobacteria; order Enterobacterales; family Yersiniaceae; genus Yersinia; species Yersinia enterocolitica. The sequence goes on along the minus strand of NZ_LR590469.1, from coordinate 4,465,114 downwards.
AGTAACCTGGCAGATGTGTTACATCAGGCGTTGCCGGACGTGGCCTGGCACGATGATATCTCGGCGGCCTGCTGGCAGAAACTGGCAGTAAACTGCGTGATTAATCCGCTTACCGGCCTGTATAACTGCCGTAATGGTGATTTGCAGCGCTATCCAGAGCTGATTGAGCAGTTATGCGCTGAGGTCGCCAGTGTGATGGAGATGGAGGGCTATCATACCTCAACAGAAAGCCTGCTTAGCTACGTCAACAATGTTATTCAGAGTACCGCCGATAATATCTCGTCACTGCTACAGGATTTGCGTTGCCAGCGGCATACTGAGATTGACTACATCACCGGTTACTTACTGCGGCGCGCCAGGAATCACGGTATGACTCTGCCAGAGAATGCCCGGTTGTATGATTTAATTAAACGTAAGGAAAATGAGTATGAGCGTATCGGCGCTGGTTTGCCTGGCTCCTGGTAGTGAAGAAACCGAAGCCGTCACCACCATTGATATTCTGGTGCGCGCAGGGATTAATGTCACAACAGCCAGTGTCGCCAGTGACGGCGCATTGGAAATCGTCTGTTCACGCGGTGTCCGTTTACTGGCCGACACCCGCCTGGTGGATGTGGCCGATCAAAAGTTTGATGTGGTTGTCCTGCCAGGTGGCATTAAGGGAGCGGAATGTTTTCGCGACAGCCCATTATTAGTTGCTACTGTAGAGCAAACGCATAAGGAGGGTCGTTTGGTTGCCGCCATTTGCGCCGCCCCCGCTTTCGTGCTTGAGCATCACAAGTTATTCCCAGTGGGCAATATGACTGGTTTCCCGGCATTAAAAGACAAAATTGATTCAACAAAATGGATGGATCAACGTGTTGTTTATGATCGGCGAGTCAATCTGGTCACCAGCCAGGGGCCAGGAACATCCATCGATTTCGCGCTAAAGATTGTTTTTTTATTGCTCGGACGAGAAAAAGCAGAAGAGATCGCCTGGCAGTTGGTACTACCGCCAGGGATTTATAACTATACCCTTCGGACTTGAAGCCGCAGTAGCCGTTAACATCCTGCACGAGGCGTCGCGAGCAAAGTCAGTCTGGGTGCGCCCAGCGCACAGCCAACGGAGCGTACACGCAGTACGTGACGGCGGCGAGCACTGCGCAAGCCCAGAATGGCAAAGCGCAGTAGCCGTTAACATCCTGCAGGCGGCGTCGCGAGCAAAGTCAGTCTGGGTGCGCCCAGCGCACAGCCAACGGAGCGTACACGCAGTACGTGACGGCGGCGAGCACTGCGCAAGCCCAGAATGGCAAAGCGCAGTAGCCGTTAACATCCTGCACAAGGCGTCGCGAGCAAAGTCAGTCTGGGTGCGCCCAGCGCATAGCCAACGGAGCGTACACGCAGTACGTGACGGCGGCGAGCACTGCGCAAGCTCAGAATGGCAAAGCGCAGTAGCCGTTAACTTATCACCTTTAAGGGCGGTACACTTTTACATTGGTATACCCCTGCTCACGCAGATACAACGCCTGTAAACGGCTCATTACACCGCGGTCGCAATACAACAGATAGCTCTTGCTCTGATCCAAATCGGCAAATTGCGTACTCAGTTTATAAAACGGCAATGTACGGACTTCAATCCCGTCCAGCTTCAGTGGCTTTTCATCTTGCTCATCAGGAGCACGAATATCCAGCAGCACATCGGTATCCGCCAATTCAGCCACAGTTTCAACTTCAACCACCTGCTCACGACTTTGTTCGGCGATTTCACGGATATCGACGTTTTTGGCTTCGCTGACCACTCGATCCAAAATGGAGAAATCAAAGTGAGATTCTTCTTCTTCAATCTTGGCCTTAACTGCTTTCACTGTCGGGCTTTTTGAAATCACGCCGCAATATTCTGGCATGGTTTTAGCGAAATCTTCGGTACCGATTTCACGCGCCAGATTGATGATGTGCTCTTTATCATGAGAAATCAGCGGGCGCAAGATCAAGGTGTCAGAGGCATTATCAATTAAACGCAAATTGGTCAGTGTCTGGCTGGATACCTGTCCCAGTGCTTCACCGGTGACTAGCGCCTGCACGCCATAGCGCTCTGCCACCTGAGACGCTGCGCGCACCATCATACGTTTCAACACCACGCCCATCTGACCATCTTCGACTTTTTCGAGGATTTCGCCCACCACCGGTTCGAAATCAATGGCAACAAAACGCACCCGATGGGAGCTACCAAAACGATTCCACAGATAATGAGCCACTTGCTTCACCCCAATCTCATGGGCAGAGCCACCAAGATTGAAGAAACAATAATGCACGCGACAGCCACGACGCATCAGCATATAGCTGGACACACCGGAGTCAAAACCACCTGAAATCAGAGACAAAACATCTTCCTGCGTACCAATTGGGAAACCACCCAATCCTTCATGACGCGCCTTGATCAATGTCAGTTTGTCCTGATCAATTTCTAAATGAACGGTCACCTGAGGATGGGTCAGTTTAACTTTGGCACTTTCTATGTGTTGGTTCAGGCCACCACCGACATAGCGCTCGACATCCCCAGAGGAAAATTCATGTTTACCACGACGTTTTACCCGAACACAGAATGTTTTTCCGACCAGTGTTTCGCGATAAGCTTCCAGCGTTTGCTCAAAAATATTGTGCATATCGGTGTAGCTGCGATCTTCCACTTCAAGAATATGGTGAATCCCTGGGACACGAGTCAGGGCATCACAAATCTGTGGGCCAAGATTGTCATCTTTAGTGCGGATTTCAATATGATCCCAATGACGAACCACCGCGAGGGTATCGTCCTCAAGGTTTTTCAATACGTTGCGAATATTGGTGGTGAGGATCTTAATGAAGCGCAATCGCACAGATTGACTCTTGATGGTGATTTCTGGGAACAATTTAATGATAAACTTCATGGCGGTCTTTAGTTGTCTGGTTATGGAGTGATGGCGTCGCTATCAATAGCAACAGTCAAAGGTGTCAGCGAAAATATGCAAGCCGTGGAGTATATCACTATATGATGTGCGGCTGCGTACTAAAAACCAGACTTAAACGTCACGATTTCCCCTTCATTATCCGCTAGAATAGCCGGTAATAAGCTTTTGACCTGAAGAGTTGCTCTCTGTAAGCAGAAAAAAGACGTACGCGCCATCAAGGTTACGTTTCATAAAAAATATCGAGTCGAATAAAAACTATGCCGAAAAAAGCCGCATCACCTGAAACCAAAACCGCCAGTTTTGAGACATCGCTCAGCGAACTGGAACAAATCGTTACTCGCCTGGAGTCAGGTGAACTCCCGCTGGAAGAAGCGTTAAATGAATTTGAACGAGGCGTACAATTAGCGCGTCTTGGGCAGCAGACATTATTGCAAGCCGAACAGCGCGTTCAGGTTCTCCTGAGTGATGACGTTGATGCGCCACTCGCCCCTTTCACCCCCCCGGATGCTGAGTAGTCTTATGTCTAACACCCCCTCCTCAGTTGATTTTAATCAACAGCTTGCCGCACATCAGCAGCGAGTCAATCAGGCTCTGTTGGATTTCATTGCGCCGCTCCCTTTTGGTAATAGTGATCTGGTAGAGGCCATGCGCTATGGCGCTGTGCTGGGTGGTAAGCGGCTGCGCCCTTATCTGGTTTATGCCACCGGCCAAATGTTCGGTCTGTCACTGACCAGTCTGGATGCCCCTGCGGCGGCAATTGAATGTATCCATGCTTATTCATTAATTCATGATGATTTACCGGCGATGGATGATGATGATCTACGCCGTGGGCAACCGACTTGCCATGTGAAGTTTGGTGAAGCCAATGCCATTCTGGCCGGTGATGCCCTGCAAACGCTGGCATTTTCTATCCTGGCAGAAGCACCAATGCCCGATGTGGCTGATAAAGATCGGCTGTCGATGATTGCAGAATTAGCCCATGCCAGCGGTGTTGCCGGTATGTGCGGCGGCCAGGCATTGGATCTGGCAGCAGAATCCCGTCAGATAACACTGGATGATCTTGAGAAGATCCACCGTCATAAAACCGGTGCACTAATTCGTGCCGCAGTTCGTCTCGGTGCGCTGGCTGCTGGTGCCTCTGGGCGCGAAGCTCTGCCCTTACTTGACCGTTATGCAAATGCAATCGGTCTGGCCTTTCAAGTGCAAGACGATATTTTAGACGTTATCGGCGATACAGCTACAATTGGTAAACGCCAAGGTTCTGATCAGCAACACGGGAAAAGCACTTATCCGGCCCTTATGGGGCTAGATTGCGCCAAAGCCAAAGCTATCGATCTTTATCAGGAAGCAGTTAGCGCCCTGAATGCGCTGTCGGCGCAATCCTATAACACAGCGCCATTACAGGCGTTAGCCTGCTTTATTATTGAGCGTGATAACTAGAAATATGCTGGCAGTGAGTCAATGCCTACTTAACCTTTTGATATGAGCATCGAATGAGTCTTGATATAGCCAAATACCCGACATTGGCACTTGCAGAAAATCCCGAAGAACTGCGCATGTTGCCGAAAGAAAGTCTGCCGAAGTTATGTGATGAACTGCGGCAGTATTTGCTTGCCTCTGTCAGCCGATCCAGTGGGCATTTTGCCTCAGGGTTAGGTGTGGTCGAGTTGACTGTCGCGTTGCATTACGTCTACAACACGCCGTTTGATAGTTTGGTGTGGGACGTCGGCCATCAGGCTTATCCGCACAAAATATTGACGGGCCGCCGCGAACAAATAGGGACTATTCGCCAAAAAGATGGTTTGCATCCTTTCCCTTGGCGTGGCGAAAGTGAATATGACGTCCTTTCTGTCGGTCACTCCTCAACGTCCATCAGTGCTGGCTTAGGCATGGCGGTAGCTGCGGAGCGTGAAGGTAAAGGACGGCGTACCGTGTGTGTGATTGGTGATGGTGCTATCACGGCTGGTATGGCTTTTGAAGCCATGAATCATGCAGGCGATATTCACTCAGACATGTTGGTTATTCTTAACGATAACGAAATGTCTATCTCCGAAAACGTAGGCGGCCTGAATAACCATTTGGCGCAGTTATTATCTGGCAAACTCTACACCAGTCTACGTGAAGGTGGCAAAAAAGCATTTTCGGGTTTACCGCCGATTAAAGATTTGCTGAAACGTACCGAAGAACATCTGAAAGGCATGGTAGTACCCAGTACCTTATTTGAAGAGTTAGGCTTTAATTATATCGGCCCGGTTGATGGTCACGACGTGCAAGCGCTGACGCAAACATTGAAAAATATGCGTAGCCTGAAAGGCCCACAACTGTTGCATATCATGACCAAAAAGGGCAAAGGCTACGCACCGGCTGAAAAAGATCCCATCGGCTGGCACGCGGTACCAAAATTTGATCCGGCCTCCGGCACACTGCCAAAAAGCCAAGGCAATATACCCACCTACTCCAAGATTTTTGGTGAATGGTTATGTGAAACCGCCGCTAAAGACAGCCAGTTAATGGCCGTCACTCCCGCCATGCGCGAAGGCTCGGGGATGGTGCGCTTCTCGCGTGAATATCCACAACAGTATTTTGATGTAGCGATAGCTGAACAACATGCGGTGACCTTTGCCGCCGGTCTGGCTATCGGTGGCTACAAACCTATCGTTGCCATCTATTCGACTTTCCTGCAACGAGCCTATGACCAGTTGATCCACGATGTGGCCATCCAAAACCTGCCGGTACTGTTCGCTATTGACCGAGGTGGTTTGGTGGGTGCAGATGGTCAAACTCATCAGGGCGCATTCGATCTATCATTTATGCGTTGCATCCCTAACATGGCCATCATGACTCCAAGTGATGAGAACGAGTGCCGCCAGATGCTGCACACCGGCTATCACCACAACGGGCCAGCGGCGGTACGGTACCCGCGTGGCAATGGTACTGGTGCTGTGCTTGAACCATTGGCAATAATGCCGATTGGTAAAGGGATCGTGCGCCGCGAAGGTGAAAAAGTGGCCATTCTATGCTTTGGAACATTGCTCGCTCAGGCGCAAATCGTAGCCGACAATCTGAATGCCACACTGGTTGATATGCGTTTCGTTAAACCATTAGATGAAGAGTTAGTACTGGAGCTGGCTGCCAGCCACCAGATACTGGTTACCGTTGAAGAAAATGCCATTATGGGCGGCGCGGGCAGTGGTGTGAATGAGCTACTAATGGCAAAACGCCAGTTAGTGCCAGTATTAAATCTCGGCTTACCAGACCATTTTGTTCCACAAGGTGAACAGGATGAAATGCGCGCAGAATTTGGTTTGGATGCCGCGGGAATACAGAGTCAGATTGAAGCGTGGCTGGAGTAACTCAGACAGATAACACCGTGAGCCAAGGGCGGGCGCTCCGGCGGCTTTCGCCGCTACGACCCGAACGGAGTGTTTCCCTTGGTTAGGCTCTTAACTGCAATTTTAAAAATGACCACACATATACCCTATAGATTTCAAGGTGCAGGAAGGCGGTAAGTAAGCGCATCCCGATGAGCTGACATGAGTCAGTGATTCGGGTAAGAGAACGCAGCCAACACACCTGCAATTTGAAAGATAACCACACATATACCCTATAGATTTCAAGCTGCAGGAAGGCGGCAAGTCAGCGCATCCCGATGAGCTGACATGAGTCAGTGATTCGGGTAAGAGAACGCAGCCAACACACCTGCAATTTGAAAGATGACCACACATATACCCTATAGATTTCAAGGTGCAGGAAGGCGGCAAGTAAGTGCATCCCGATGAGCTGACATAAGTCAGTGATTCGGGTAAGAGAACGCAGCCAACACACCTGCAATTTGAAAGATGACGGGTATCAGTAGAACAAATCGATTGGCCAGTAGTGCCCCACGACAAAAATAATTGCCGCCGCAACCACCCCGGCGATAATGTCATCCACCATGATCCCCATGCCGCCGTGAACGTTACGATCAAACCAGCGGATCGGCCAAGGCTTCCAGATATCAAAAATGCGGAATGCCACAAAACCACCAGCGACCCATTGCCAATCATTGACCGGCAATGCCATCAAGGTAATCCACATTCCGACAAATTCATCCCAAACGATACTGCCGTGGTCATGAACTTGCATATCTTTGGCGGTGCGATGGCAGATATAGACACCAATACAGATGCTAAACATCACCGCCAGAGAATAGAGTTGCCAGGGTAACTGAATCAATAACAACCAGAAAGGAATGGCTGCAATTGATCCCATGGTGCCTGGTGCCCACGGCGATAATCCGCTGCCAAAACCGGTTGCCAATAAGTGCCACGGATTAGATAACCGCAGACGACGCTTGGCTTCATCCATGAGATTTACCTGCCGAGAAATGGTCGAAACCTCGTAAATTCATCTCAACCGCCTTACCTTCACGGAAGAATTTAACCCCTTCCGATTGTGGGCCAATCTGACCAATACAAGTATAGCTGGCCCCAGTGTGACTCAATGCAACCTTCAGTGCACCGCGGTTTATTTCCGGCACGGTAAAGCACAATTCATAGTCTTCACCACCGCTCAGCGCCCAGCGTAAAGCTTGTTCAGCATCTACCTGATTTTTGAGTGCATCCGAATAGGGCAAAGCATCCAATTCGATACGGGCACCGCAACCACTGGCTTTGAGGATATGTTGTAAGTCAGAAATCAAGCCATCGGAGATATCAATGGCAGAGCTGGCAAGGTCGCGCAAAGCCTGCCCCTGTAGGACTCGGGGTTGTGGCCGCAAATGGCGATGAATGAGCGCCTCTCTGTCAGCCTCATCATCAACCCGCAGCCCATTTTGCAAAATAGCCAAACCAGCTGCACTGTCACCCAAGGTACCTGTCACATAGATCCAGTCACCGATCCGAGCACCAGCCCGCTTCAATGCTCGCCCTTCTGGGACTAAACCTTGGATGGTTAACGTCAGACTCAATGGCCCACGGGTGGTGTCACCACCAATCAATTGCATGCCATAATAATTAAGCTGATCAAACAAGCTATCACTGAATGATTGCAGCCAGTCTTCATTGACATTAGGAAGGGTCAGTGCGAGAGATAACCAGGCAGGATCGGCACCCATAGCCGCTAAATCGCTAAGGTTTACCGCTAAAGATTTGTATCCGAGATCGGCCGGATCGATATCCGGAAGGAAATGAACACCAGACACCAGCGTATCTGTACTGATGGCCAACAGCTGTTTCTCTGCCACTGTAAGAAGTGCGCAGTCGTCTCCAATACCCAGTTCTACATCCCGGCGATTACTTCTGAACCGGTCAAAGTAGCGGGCAATGAGGTCAAATTCGCCACATGCCATAATACAATTCCAGAAATGTTAACTGATCAATAAATTAAGGCCGGAAACCGGCCCCAATTCAAGTCGTTAATGTAACGAGTTACTTTCGCTTACGTACCGTCGGAGCGACTTTATCCAGCACCCCGTTGACGAACTTATGGCTATCAGCAGCACCGAACGTTTTGGCAAGTTCAATCGCTTCATTGATCGCCACTTTATAAGGGACATCATCACGTTTGCTCAGTTCAAACAGCGCAATACGCAGAACGGCTCTTTCAACCTGACCTAATTCTTCGAGCTGGCGAGAAAGAACAGGCGCCATTAGCGCATCCAGAGATGCTGCGTTAACGGCAACCCCAGACAGCAATTCGCGAAAATAGGCGATGTCTACATCTTTGACATCCTGCTCAGACAGGAACTGTAATTCAACATCAGCGATGTCGTTTTTAGACAACTGCCAAGAGTAGAGCGCTTGAACAGCGCACTCACGAGCGCGGCGACGAGCAGCAGGTTTCACGGAATTCCCCTTAACTTAACTAAATTCAGCCTTTAATAGCTTTGATTACATTAATCATTTCAAGCGCGGTCAGGGCAGCTTCTGCACCTTTATTACCTGCTTTAGTACCGGCACGCTCAATTGCCTGCTCAATACTTTCTGTGGTCAGCACACCGAAAGCTACTGGAATATCGCTGTTCATAGCTACACTTGATAAGCCAGAACTCGCTTCACCAGCAACATATTCAAAGTGCGCAGTGCCCCCACGGATAACCGTACCCAGCGCAATCACCGCATCGTAACGATTTGTTTTTGCTAACACATTAGCAACCAGCGGCAATTCATAAGCACCCGGAACCCAAACAACAGTGATGTTGTCATCCGTTACCTGGCCAATGCGTTTCAGGGCATCAATGGCACCTTCCAGCAGGCTGTCGTTGATAAAGTTGTTAAAACGCGCGATTGCAATCGCCACGCGGGCATTAGGAGTAGCAACAACACCTTCGATAACGTTCATAGCTTTCCTCAATATGGGTTCATACCCCGCAGGGGGGCGGATTCTATCATATTCTTTCACGCCCTGCCCCTGCGCATTTGTAAAACACTGGCAAGACTATGATTAGCAGAGGGAATCCCTGCCAGATAATTTCATTAATACTTCGGTTTCAAGCGCAGTCGTAAGTCTGGCCCCACCTGACGAACCTCGCTAAATACGAATTCAGGGGCATCACTTAGTTGCGTTAACCCAGTCAACTGGCATAACCCACGGGCATCGCTGCCTAACAATTTTGGCGCAATATACAGAATTAGCTCATCAACCACACCCGCCTGCAAAAGCGCGCCCGCAAATTGTGGCCCGGCTTCAACCCAAACAGAATTAATTTGCCGCTTACCTAATTGCATCATTAATAAGACTAAATCTACCCCATTGCCATGACGTGGTAGCAACAATTGCTCGACATTGTTAGGCCATGACTGCTCATCTGCCTCAACTCGAGCTAACCAACACGGGCCGTCTTGCTGAATGACTTTATGCTGTGGCGTCACGCGGTTATGGCTATCGACAATAATTCGAACCGGCTGGCGCAGTGCATCTTGAGGGTACAGCGCCTGGGTTTGTGCATCCAGCTCCTGCCAGCGCACGGTTAGCGCAGGATCATCAGCCAATACGGTGGCACTGGTGCTAAGGATAGCAGAGCTTTGCGCCCGAAAACGCTGCACATCCTGACGCGCTTGTGGCGAGGTAATCCACTGGCTTTCACCCGAGGCCATTGCGGTGCGACCATCCAGGGATGCAGCCATTTTCAATTGCAGATAAGGAAAACCCGTGCGCATCCGTTTCAAGAAGCCGAGATTAACCGCTTCGGCTTCCGCCAGCATCAAACCGTGGTCAACTTCAACCCCAGCCTGTTTTAATTTATATAACCCGCGCCCGGCAACTTGCGGATTAGGATCCTGCATCGCGGCTACCACGCGTTTTACACCGGCAGTAAGCAAAGCATCAGCACATGGCGGCGTACGCCCGTGGTGGCTACATGGCTCAAGGGTGACATAGGCGGTAGCGCCACGCGCTTTTTCACCCGCCATCCGTAAAGCATGCACCTCGGCATGAGGTTCGCCAGCACGCAAATGATAGCCCTCACCGACAATCTCGCCATCGCGCACCAGCACACACCCGACATTGGGGTTCGGTGACGTAGTAAAACGCCCTAGCCGCGCCAACTCAAAGGCACGGGCCATATAGAATTCATCGGGCTGCATGGCTTTCCTTACTTTTATGCTGTGGTAATTAGCTGGGGGCTAACGGCTTTGACGACTATGTTGATTAATCCTGCAAGCGGGCAATTTCTTCGCCGAATTCGCGGATATCTTCAAAACTGCGATACACCGAAGCAAAGCGGATATAGGCCACTTTATCCAGGCGCTTCAGTGCTTCCATCACCAGATTACCAACCATCTTGGTGGGCACTTCGCGCTCGCCGGTGGCGCGTAACTGAGATTTAATGTGACTGATTGCCGTTTCAACATCATCTGAGCTGACCGGCCGTTTTTCCAATGCTTTTAGCATGCCACGGCGTAATTTTTCTTCATTAAAGGGTTCGCGTACATCATCACTTTTAATCACGCGCGGTAACACCAGTTCAGCCACTTCGAAAGTGGTAAAGCGTTCATTACAATCTAAACACTGGCGGCGACGGCGCACTTGCGAACCATCGCTCACCAGACGGGAGTCAATGACTTTGGTATCCACAGCGGCACAAAACGGGCAATGCATAGCGCTTCCTGATAGGTGAGCTTAAACTTAGCGACAGTTTACCGCGAACTGCCGCGACAACAAAGGGTGGAAGCGGCAGTTTATGTTGATTAAGCTATGGTGAGTTTGATGCAGCAGGTTTCGAATCAAAAGGCTTCAACCACTCCTTTTGCAGTTCTAACCAAACTTTACAATCGGGCGATAACACATTGAGAAGGTCGAAAAAAAGCCCCGATACCGCTATATACCGGTATCAGGGCTTATTTTCGTTCTATCGTTTACGACTTAAGGCAGGATTGAAGGCTGATCTGCGCCCTCTTTCTCGACTTTCTGCTGTAACATATGCTCACGTTTCATACCCAGTTTCAACGCCAGCGCGGACGCGACGTAGATGGATGAAACTGTACCGATGGATACACCGATCAGCATCGTCAGTGAGAAGCCTTGCAGCATCGCACCACCGAAGATAAACAGCATCAATACCACCATCAGTGTGGTTGCAGAGGTCATGATAGTACGGCTTAAGGTCTGAGTCAGAGACACGTTCATGATTTCGTAAGGTGTACCGCGGCGAATCTTGCGGAAGTTCTCACGAATACGGTCTGATACCACGATACTGTCGTTAAGTGAGTAACCAATAACCGACATCAATGAAGCGACGATGGTTAGGTCAATCTCGATATGGAATAACGACAAGATCCCCATGGTAATAACCACGTCATGCGCCAAGGCGATAACCGCTCCCAGCGCCAGACGCCATTCAAAACGGAAACCGACATAAACCAGAATACACAGTAACGCGACTATCAACGCCATGCCGCCTGCTTGGGCTAAATCACTACCCACACTTGGTCCGACGAATTCAATACGTTTTACCGATGCATTCTTATCAACCGACTCATTAATAACAGAGATGACTTTGTTGCCCAATTCCTGCCCGGCAGTTCCGGTGGCGGGTGGCATACGAACCATCACATCACGGGTGCTACCAAAGTTTTGCAGAATTGGCGATTCAAAGCCCGCGGCTTCCAATGTGTCACGCAGTTGGTCCAGATCCGCAGGTTTCTCCAGGGAAATTTCAATCACCGTACCACCGGTGAAATCCAGACCCCAGTTAAACCCTTTAGTGGACATCACTACAATGGATGCCACTAACAACAGCAATGAGACGCCGAAAGCAACATAATCCCAGCGCATAAAGTCATAGACTTTACGGCCATAGTTCAGTTGTTCAACAGTATAATCCTGTGCCACAACGTACTCCTCAAATAGACAGCTTGTTAATGCGCTTGCCGCCGTAAAGCAGGTTGACGATGGCACGAGTACCGACTATTGCGGTGAACATTGACGTTACAACACCGATTGCCGTTGTAATGGCAAAGCCTTTAATCGAACCGGTACCCACAGCATAAAGAATAATGGCTGTGATAAGTGTCGTTACGTTCGCATCGACGATACTTGAGAAAGCACCTTTGTACCCCTCATGAATCGCTTGCTGAATCGTCCGCCCGTTCTTGTACTCTTCTTTTATTCGCTCGTTAATCAGAACGTTAGCATCAACTGCTACCGCCAGGGTCAACACTATCCCGGCAATACCCGGCATGGTTAATGTCGCCCCCGGTAACAGAGACATCACGCCCACAATCAACACCAGGTTCGCCAACAGCGCAGTACTGGCAATCACCCCAAATTTACGGTAGTAAATCACCATAAACAGGATAGAAACCGCCAAGCCCCACAAGCAAGCTTCCAAACCTTGGGTAATATTCTGAGAACCCAAAGTTGGCCCAATAGTGCGTTCTTCCACAATCTGGATAGGTGCAATTAATGCACCAGCACGCAGCAATAGAGAAAGCTGACGAGCTTCAGCCGGATTATCAATACCGGTAATGCGGAAACTGTTACCCAAGCGAGACTGGATGGTCGCGACGTTGATAACTTCTTCCTGCTTAACCAGAACCGCTCGGCCATTAGCATCTTTTTTACCGCTGTCTTTATATTCTACAAACAAAGTCGCCATCGGCTTGCCGATATTGTCTTTGGTAAAATTAGACATAGCAGAACCACCGGCGCTATCGAGCGAGATATTAACCTGAGCCTGGTTATATTCGTCAGTGCTGGAAGTGGAGTCGGTAATATGGTCACCGGTCAGGATAACGCGCTTGTACAAGACAACCGGGCGGCCTTCACGCGTGTTTTTGACTTCAGAATCGCCCGGTACACGACCGGAGGCAGCAACAGAAGCATCAACATTGCTATTGACCAAACGGAACTCAAGTGTTGCCGTCGCACCAAGAATCTCTTTGGCACGTGCAGTATCCTGAATACCCGGCAACTCAACGACAATACGATCTGAACCCTGGCGCTGAACCAACGGCTCGGCTACACCTAATTGGTTAACCCGGTTACGCAGAATAGTAATGTTTTGCTGAACGGCATATTCGCGCGCTTCCCGCAGACGGTCATCACTCATCACAGCTTTTAAGGTATTGCTGCCATTGGAGCCAATCACCAGATCACGGTGGCGAGGAGAAAGGTAGCTGATAGCATCATCGCGAGTTTTATCATCGCGGAAACGCACTTCAACACCATAATTATCCAGTTTACGCACCGTCGCATACGGGATATTTTTCTCACGCAAATCACTGCGCAGAGTATCCATCGTTTGCTCTTGTAACTTGCCAAGCGCAGTGTCCATATCCACTTCCATCAAGAAGTGCACACCACCACGCAGGTCAAGACCAAGCTTCATCGGCTCTGCACCCAATTTTGCAAGCCACGAAGGGGTTGCTGGAGCAAGGTTCAGCGCGATTACGTATTTGTCCCCCATCGCAGCCATCAGTGCTTCACGAGCGCGCAGCTGGACGTCAGGATCTCTAAAGCGAGCCAAGATTGCACCATTTTCCAGTGCAATAGACTTGCTCGCTATGTTGTCTTTTTCTAAAACGTCACGGACTTGGACCAGCGTTGTTTCACTGGCGGCGATTCCTCGCGCACCAGTGATTTGAACAGCCGGATCCTCACCATAAAGGTTGGGAAGTGCGTATAGCAGACCGACGAAGATCACCACGATCAACATCAGATACTTCCACAAAGGATAACGGTTTAACACGGCAATTCCCTTCGGGAAAATCGAAAATTACAGAGCTTTCATTGTACCTTTCGGTAAAACGGCAGCAACGAAGTCACGTTTGATCATCACTTCAGTGGTGTCGTTCAGTGCGATAACGATATAACCAGTTTCCGCAACTTTAGTAACACGACCAAGTAAACCACCAGTGGTCAGCACTTCATCACCTTTACCAATAGAATCCATCAGTTTTTTGTGTTCTTTGGCACGTTTTTGCTGTGGACGCAAGATCATGAAGTAAAAAATCAGACCAAATACCACCAGCATAATCACCAGAGAGTACGGGCTGCTTTGAGCCGGAGCCCCAGCGGATGCGACAGCATCGGAAATGAAAAGACTCATTAAAATTCCCTCATTGTTATCAATATCAATAGTGTGAAATCAGTGTGTTAAAATCAGCAACCGCAAAATCCTAACCGTTTAGCCCATAATTGCAAAGGCAATAATTTTAAAATCAATCACTTAATTGTGGAGATAGTGGTGGAACAGGCTTTCCTATCCGACCATAGAAATCTTCAACGAAGCTCTCTAATTTACCTTCTTCAATAGCCTGACGTAAACCCGCCATTAAGCGTTGATAGTAACGCAGGTTATGAATGGTATTCAGGCGTGCGCCCAGTATTTCGTTGCAACGGTCAAGATGATGCAAGTAGGCACGGCTATAATTGCGACAAGTGTAGCAATCACAATGCTCGTCCAGCGTTGCTGTATCACTCTTGTGTTTGGCATTACGGATTTTTACCACTCCGTCAGTGACAAACAAATGGCCGTTACGAGCATTACGTGTTGGCATAACGCAGTCAAACATGTCGATGCCACGACGTACACCCTCGACCAAATCCTCAGGTTTCCCAACGCCCATCAAATAGCGTGGTTTATCTGCTGGAATCTGCGGGCAGACATGTTCCAAAATACGGTGCATATCTTCTTTTGGCTCACCTACCGCCAAGCCGCCCACAGCGTAACCATCAAAACCGATATCTACCAGCCCTTTTACCGATACATCACGTAAATCTTCGTAAACGCCACCCTGAATAATACCGAATAAAGCATTTTTATTGTTCAATTCATCAAAGCGGTCGCGACTACGTTTGGCCCAACGCAATGACATTTCCATCGAACGTTTCGCATAATCCCAATCAGCTGGGTAGGGAGTGCATTCGTCGAAAATCATCACGATATCAGAACCGAGATCGTACTGAATTTCCATCGACTTTTCCGGACTAAGGAAAACTTTGTCTCCATTGATCGGATTCTGGAAAGTCACCCCTTCTTCTTTGATTTTGCGCATCGCCCCTAAGCTGAATACCTGGAAGCCGCCTGAGTCAGTCAGGATAGGGCCGTGCCACTGCATAAAATCATGCAAGTCGCCGTGCAGCTTCATAATTTCCTGACCAGGGCGCAACCAAAGATGGAAAGTGTTCCCCAGCAGGATTTGTGCGCCGGTTTCTTTGACCTCTTCCGGGGTCATCCCTTTTACTGTGCCGTAGGTACCAACCGGCATAAATGCCGGGGTCTCTACGACACCGCGTTCAAATACCAGACGGCCACGACGGGCGCGCCCATCAGTTTTTTGTAATTCGTACTTCACATAACCTCCAGCATCAGAGAAACAGTCTGGTGCGTGATTAAAAGGAGCGCATGATAGCAACTGACTAACCCGCGACACAAGCCAGACGGCTTAAGTAGCACTTATCGTTATATGCGCAATTCTATAATTTTGTGTGCCACTTTATCGATAATACTTTGTCGTCTTGGTGGATAACATTAACCGCGGGAATAGGTCGATATTTCCATAAAAAGTTATACCTGAACTATACTTTTCATGAATCTGTGGCACCGTAGATATCCACCTGTCCACTACCCTATTCTCATTATTCCTGCTGATAATACGGGGCAATAAATGACAAAAAAACCGAATATCCTATTAGTACACGGCGCATGGGGCGACGGTTCTCACTGGCGTCATGTTATTCCTACGCTACACAACAAAAATTATCCGGTATACGCAGTACAAAACCCACTGACATCATTGGCAGATGACGTGGAACGAACAAAAAAGCTGGCAGCTTCATTGGAAGGCCCCACCATTTTGGTTGGTCATTCTTATGGGGGGATGGTGATTTCCCAACTTGGTGACTTGCCTCATGTGGTTGGGCTGGTCTTTGTTGCCGCTTTTGCACCGGATAAAGGCGAAAGCCTTGGCAGTATTTTCCAACTCCGCGCCCCCCCTTTGGGGGCGGCCAATCTTGTTCCAGACTCGGATGGTTTTCTTTGGATTAAGCGAGAAAAATTCCACGAAAGTTTCTGTCACGACTTAGACAAAAACGAAGCCATCATTATGACTGCCGCGCAAAAGCCGACCTCAGGCCGTTGCTTTGAAGACGCCTCGGCAGAACCGGCCTGGAAAACCATACCTAGTTGGTATCAGATTTCCAATCAGGACCATATGATCCCGCCAGAAACTCAGCAGTGGTTTACTGAACGGATGAAACCGAAGAAAACCATTCGTCTGGACTCCAGCCATGCCTCTCTGGCTTCCCATCCCAATGAAATCATTGCGTTGATTGAAGAAGCGGCCAAAGGCCATTAACCAACGTTTACCCCGGAGACAGATAGCGCCTGGCTCCGGGTGTTTCAGGGGTTAATCACATATGCAGATTTAGGGGATATAATTCCCAAAAAAAAGGATCGGCATAAGCTACTGATTATCCGTACTATTCAGGGATATCATTTCTGTGCTTGCCTGTGGGTTACGGCTGATAAACATGGCATCACCGTAACTGAAGAAGCGATATTGCTCTGCAACCGCCTGCTGGTAAGCATTCATAGTATTTTTATAACCAGCAAAAGCAGAAACCAACATTATCAATGTTGATTCAGGTAAGTGGAAATTGGTTATTAATGCATCAACAACCTGATAGTGATAACCCGGATAAATAAAGATTTTGGTATCACCAAAGAAAGGGGCAATCAGGCCATTATCACTCGCCTTGGCGGCACTTTCCAATGAACGTACTGATGTGGTACCCACCGCAACAACCCTATTGCCACGGGCCTTACAGGCCAGAACTGCATCAACCACTTCCTGCGGCACTTCTGCATACTCAGAATGCATGATGTGATCTTCAATTGTTTCGACTCGCACTGGCTGGAACGTACCCGCGCCGACATGCAAGGTAACAAAAGCCATCTCAATGCCTTTTTCCCGCAAAGCGGCCAACATCGGTTCATCAAAATGTAAACCGGCGGTCGGCGCTGCCACTGCCCCCAAGCGCTGGCTGTATACCGTTTGGTATAGCTCGCGATCGGCATCCTCATCAGGTCGGTCTATATAAGGAGGCAAAGGCATATGGCCGACTGCATCCAAAATAGTGAAAACATCCCGCTCATCGTCAAAACGCAACTCAAATAGTGTGTCATGGCGTGCCAGCATGGTGGCATGGATGCTCTCATCGTCACCCAGCAGCAGCTCAGTACCGGGTTTAGGCGCTTTTGACGCTTTGACATGAGCCAGAACACGGTGATCATCCAAAACGCGCTCGACCAATACTTCAAGCTTGCCGCCGCTGGCTTTGCGGCCAAATAAACGCGCCGGAATAACCCGCGTATTATTGAATACCAGCAGATCACCGGGCACCAGTTTATCCAGCAAATCAGTAAAAATGCCGTGCGTTAGTGCTCCCGTTGGGCCATCCAGTGACAATAAGCGGCAACCGCTACGCTGGGGCTGAGGGTAATGGGCAATAAGAGATTCTGGTAGCTCAAAAGAAAAATCGGCAACGCGCATGGCTTTCCACTTTATATCAGAACAGACCCAGCCCACAGATATGAGGGGCAGGTTCACAAAAATAGGCGGCTAGTCTAGAACCCTGAACGGCTGGCTGCAAGAAATAAGGAGAGTTAGCGGCTATTTGCATTATACTCAACGCATGAATTTTCTTGCTCACCTCCATCTTGCAACACTGGCAGACAGCTCTTTATTGGGCAATTTGCTGGCCGATTTTGTGCGCGGTAATCCACAAGGGGAATACTCCCCTGAGATAGTCGCTGGCATCATGATGCATCGCCGCGTTGATGTGATGACTGATACATTGCCATTAGTGAAAGAGGCCCGTGGCTATTTTAGTGCGGACTATCGCCGGGTTGCACCTATTACTCTGGATGTATTATGGGATCATTTTCTGTCACGCAACTGGGATAAACTGATGCCTGACTGCTCGCTGCCCGATTTTATCGAGCACGCGCAATGCCAAATTTTGCCACATTTACCCCTGACACCGGCTCGCTTTCAGAACCTCAATGCCTATCTGTGGCCAGAGCGTTGGCTGGAACGCTACGCTGAACTACCCTTTATAGCTGATGTGTTGCAAGGTATGGCTAACCGACGGCCAAAGCTGGCAGCACTTGCAGGGTCATTTCACGATATAGAACAACACTATCAGCCATTAGAGCAGTTGTTTTGGGCTTTTTATCCTGCAATGATGTCACAGGCACAAGATAAACAAATTTAGATTAAAACATTCTTTATTGTATGGTTATTGATTCTAAGTCACTTGCGCTTTCTGTAAGAATGGGTATCTTAGCAAGACTAAGAAACAAAAATCGTTGTAACAATAGGTAAAAGCTATCACAGCAATTGGTATTTATCCCTTTATTCATCCCGCTTAAATACCTATGCTGTGCCGATACTTTTAAGACAACTGGTTAATCCATCCCTAATTAACAGGAGTAATTTATGGTTCTGGTAACTCGTCAAGCCCCTGATTTTACAGCAGCTGCTGTTCTTGGTAGCGGCGAAATCGTTGAAAACTTCAACCTGAAAAAACACCTGAACGGCCGCCCTGCTGTCCTGTTCTTCTGGCCTATGGACTTCACTTTCGTTTGTCCTTCAGAGTTGATCGCTTTCGACCACCGTTACGAAGAATTCCAGAAACGTGGCGTTGAAGTTGTTGGTGTTTCTTTTGACTCCGAATTCGTACACAACGCATGGCGTAAAACCCCGGTCGATAAAGGCGGTATTGGTGAAGTTAAATATCCAATGGTTGCTGATATCAAACGTGAAATTCAGAAAGCCTACGGCATTGAGCACCCAGATGCAGGTGTTGCACTGCGCGGTTCTTTCCTGATCGACAAAAACGGTGTTGTTCGTCACCAAGTGGTTAACGACCTGCCACTGGGCCGTAACATTGACGAAATGCTGCGTATGGTTGACGCACTGCAATTCCACGAAGAACACGGCGACGTTTGCCCTGCTCAGTGGGAAAAAGGTAAAGCAGGTATGGGCGCATCTCCAGATGGCGTAGCTAAATACCTGTCTGAAAACGCCTCTAAACTGTAATAACAGTTTATGCCGCTCCTGATTTGCTCAGGGGTATCAAGCCAGTCAGTTCACACTGACTGGCTTTTTTTATGCTGATATAAAACCAAACGACGACATACCAACAATACTGATATATCCCCAAAGTAATTGGAGTTGCAGCCAGGCGGCAAACGAGTAAATCCCGATGAGCTTACATAAGTAAGTGATTCGGGTGAACGAGAGCAGCTAACAACGCTGTAATTTCAAGTAAGAAGGGGATATTTTTGTGGCATATTTGGCCTCCATGTTTTGCCTTTCAGCAGGTAAGAAGCTAGCGTAATGTTGCCAGGCATTAGGGAGCCTCGTATTGATTAACGTCAGTACGGGGCTTTTTCCTATCTGCTTTATGACAACAACTGTTTTTTACCAAGACACTTACAGCACTGATTCAAACAATGCCCAAAGCAGACAGCTTCAAGCACCCGCCGCAGAGTTTATATAATAATCATTTCCATTCCCATCTTATCAAGATCGTGAATACTTATTTATTTTCAATAAGTTATTTTTACTTATCTTGATTTCCCTCAAGCATAAATCACCCCATCTGCCGGGCAACAACTGACAACGCCTCCTTTCGCCGCTAATTAATTAGCAGCCATAAACATTAATTCTGCTATTATTTATTACTGGCGTGTGTTTTGCGCACACCCTAAGCAGCGCTTTTAAGCTGCCAGACAAAAAATGACTGGGTAACCCCCAGCGGGCAGGTAATAACAGGAGTCAGAATGCATCTGCAAAAATGGAACAAACCCTTGGCTGCGTTGGCTTTATTGGTCAGTGGAGCACTGCATGCGGCCTCAACACCCGCAGTAGAAGCAAAAAATGGCATGGTGGTGACATCCCAGTATCTGGCTTCACAGGTTGGGTCCGATATTTTAAAAATGGGCGGAAATGCAGTTGATGCCGCGGTTGCTGTGGGTTATGCGCAAGCAGTAGTAAATCCGTGTTGTGGCAATATTGGTGGCGGTGGCTTTATGACTATTCACCTTGCAGATGGAACAGACACATTTATAAACTTCCGTGAAACCGCCCCTGCCGCTGCCAGTGCCGATATGTATCTGGATAAAGAGGGCAAAGTCACCAAAGACGCCAGTTTGTATGGTTATCTGGCTGCCGGTGTTCCAGGTACTGTATTGGGCATGGACAGTGCGCAAAAGAAATACGGCAAATTAACCCGCCAGCAAGTCATGGCTCCGGCGATCAAACTGGCACAGGAAGGCTTTGTGTTAACTCGTGCTGACACGGATATTCTTGACACAACGGTTAAACGCTTCCGCCAAGATCCTGAATCAGCTCGTATTTTCCTACGTAAAAATGGCGAAGCGCTGCAACCGGGTGATCGTCTGATTCAAGCTGATCTGGCTGATACTCTGACAGCTATCTCGGAGAAAGGGCCAGATGCTTTCTATCAGGGGAAAATACCGCAAGCAGTTGAAGCGGCAGCTAAAAAAGGCGGAGGTATTTTGACTGCTGCCGATTTTGCCAATTATAAAATCACCGAAACCGCCCCTATTACCTGTAGCTACCGTGGCTATAAATTCGTTTCTTCTCCGCCACCTAGCTCCGGTGGCGTAACCTTATGTGAGACGTTGAATGTCCTTGAGGGATATGACCTGAAGAGCATGGGCTTTAACTCTGCCGCTTATATTCATACGCTGACAGAAGCGATGCGCCATGCCTATATGGACCGTAATACGTTCCTCGGCGACCCCGAATTTGTTAAAAACCCGATTGACCGCCTGCTGAGTAAAAGTTATGCCGCTGATATTCGCAAGCAAATCGTCGCCAATAAGGCTACGCCGTCGGTAGAAGTTCAGCCGGGCATGCAGCCGCATGAGAAACCTGAAACAACTCACTATTCTATCGTCGATCATGATGGCAATGCCGTTTCTACTACCTATACGGTGAATGGTCGCTTTGGTGCAGTCGTCATTGCGCCGGGTACCGGCTTTTTCCTGAATGATGAAATGGATGATTTTACCGTCAAAGTCGGTGAGCAAAACCTGTATGGTCTAGTGCAGGGAGCAACCAATTCTATCGCCCCCGGTAAGCGCCCACTATCGTCTATGAGCCCGACACTGGTGACCAAAGATGGTAAGACATTTATGGTATTAGGTTCACCGGGCGGTTCACGAATCATCACCATTACCTTGCAAACCGCATTGAATGTGATTGACCACGGTATGGCACCACAAGAGGCCGTAGATGCACCACGCATCCATCATCAATGGCTGCCCGATGAAGTTTACTACGAGCAGCGTGGGGTATCCGCAGACAGCCTTAATATCTTGAAAACAATGGGATATAAAATGGTTGAGCAGAATCCTTGGGGAGCTGCCGAGTTAATTTTGGTCGGATTAGCGGGTGTTGAGGGTGTCAGCCCTGCCAATTCGGGCAATGATTCTGCCGTCTCAGGGAAAGTGAGAGAGGGTTACTTGTATGGGGCTAATGATGTTCGCCGCCCAGCGGGTGCCGCCATCGGTTACTGAGAGTGATGGCTTACTAATCTGACTCATCCCCCATCAATATATCGATGGGGGAATTCATCTGCTTAGATTACCACGGTAGAGTATGCCCTTGATAATCAATAAAGCCGTGACCGCCCTTACCGGAAGCACGCTCTATTTGGTCAACCACCCCTTTCACACTGGTCGCTATTGTTAGTGGTGCTGCATCCCCGCCCATATCTGTTTTTACCCAACCTGGATGAATAGATAACACTGTCAGCGAGGGGTCCGCTACCTCGGCGACCAGATTGCGCGTCATCATATTCAATGCAGCTTTACTGGCTGAATACAAAGGCTTATGGCCTGAAGCATTATGTCCAAGACTCCCCAGTTGTGAAGACATAAAGGCTAATACACTGTGAGTAGGATTACGCTGTGCCAGCAACAGCTGGGCAATACGGATGGGAGAAATCGCATTGGTCTGGAATAATTCGAGAATCTCTTCCGGTTTGGCATCAACCGCGGATTGATGCTCCGGCCCGGAGATACCGGCATTAATAAAAATCAGATCAAACGTTTGGCCCTGTATCTGTGGTAAGAATGTTTTGATACTGTCCGGTTGGTTAATATCCAATGTTAGCCAATGGGCCGCATGTGCAGCAGTATCTTTTGCTACACCGCGTGTGGTCGCGGTGACCGACCAGCCACGGCGGTTAAGCTCATCAACCAAACCCAGTCCCAATCCCCGAGAGGCCCCGATTATCAATGCCTGTCTTTTCGCTGTGCTCATCATATTTTCCCTTCGGTGAATTTACCTGACAACTATCTATACTCGTTATATACATAGTATTTCAACCAAAGAAAAAGCGGCGCTTAGCCGCTTCAGACTGCTGACAAACCTCGATAACTCGATCTTGTAAGGTGAAGACAGGTAGAAGAGTAAAGCGTCCGCGCCAGGGAGGGCGCGGGTCGAGCCATCAGGGACGATTTTACGGCGTCTTTACGATCTGCCTGTTTTCACCGTTACGGGCACTTTGTCATTAACCTCAAGCGGCGCTTAGCCGCTTTTAATATCCCACACTGCGTCACTAACTCTTGAGTTAGCGCTCACTATGGCCAATCACTAAGATTGACCACGCCACAATGTGACACTTTCACCAGACAATTGCAGATTGACACCTGAGTCAGTGAGATCCAGTTCTGATCCCCCTTCTAAACGCTGCCACTGAGCAACATTCAGTAAAGGAGATACGGGTAAGAAGATATCGCTGGCACGATTGCGCTGGATGGCTACCATCACTCGCTCACGCTGATAACTGCGAATAAAGACCAGAGAATCGCCATTGGCATGAATAACCTGGCAGCCACCGCGTCGCAGTGCCAAACTTTTGTGCCGTAAAGCTGCCATCCGCTGACACAATTTCAGCAAGTCACCCTCCCACAATGCTTCGTCCCACGGGAAAGGTTTGCGGCAGAAGGGATCATTGCCGCCATCGAGGCCAATCTCATCGCCATAAAATAAGCAGGGCACGCCAATCCAGCTAAATAGCCATATCAAGGCCATTTGCATCCGCGTTTTATCGCCATTAAGCAAAGTGATAAAACGGGCAGTATCATGGCTATCCAATTGATTAAATAAACGCAGCTGATGCCCATGAGGTAATCCGGCACGATATTCATCCATCCAATAGGCACAATCCTCCGCGCTGAGTTGTATTGGATGATAAGCGACATCACAACCCGCCAGGAAGCTGCGTACCGGCAGGGCAAACCCCATATAATTCATGGCTGCATCTTCTACTCCAGCATGGAGCCAATTTCGCGCATCGCCAAAGTGCTCACCCAGAATATAGGCCTGAGGGTTTTCTTCTTTCGCCGCCTGATAAATACCCGCCAAATGATGCAAATTCCCTTTTGCCCCGCCCTCTTCCCCCAGCATATGCACCACATCCAGCCGCCAGCCATCAATACTGTAAGGCGGTTTTAACCAATGGCGCACCACGCTGTCTTCGGCGCGATAAATTTGGTTAACCACATCTTCACTTGTGAAATTGAGTTTCGGCAAGCTGGCGTTACCCTTCCAATCCAGCGCCCGGCCATCGGGGAAGAAATTAAACCACCCCCGATAAGGTGAATCTGGATGATGACAGGCACCATTTTCTCCTTGCTGATGGCGATCAAACCAATGATGGGAATCACCGGTGTGGTTAAACACACCATCGAGCACCAATTTCATGCCAGCATCACGGGTAGCGCTGCGTAATTGCAAGAAAGCACTTTCGCCACCAAAGTAAGGATCAACCTGATAATAATCTTGTGTATCGTATTTATGTACACTGGGTGCAGTGAAAATCGGGTTGAGATAAAGTGCAGTCACACCCAACTGTTGCAGATAGGGGAGTTTTTGGCAAATACCGACCAAATCGCCGCCATAGAATGTCGAGGCAGCATTCACATCATCCAATGGTTGCTGCCATTCACGACGCGATACCGGGCAACCAGCAGCATGATGGGTATAACTGCCATCCTTCACACCATGTTCACCCAAACTCGAGGCAAAACGATCGGGGAAAATTTGATAAAAAATCTGATCGGCAACCCAATCAGGGCCACTGTCTGGCAGCTCGATAGCAAACTGAGCCAATTGCGCCGGAGGAACTATCGAAAAACCTAACGGGCCGAACCACAGTTGATCATCATTCCACAGCAACTTGAAGCAATAGCGCCGTGCTGGCTGACCTTCATGTAATGGCAATGATGCGCGATAACGCCAGAAACCATCGTGCAGTTCACCCTTCATGGTGAGCAGCCACTCTTCATTATCCGGCTCACAGCGTAAGAAAACTTGTGCAGGTAAATTATCCCCCTGCAACCACTCTCCATGTAACCACAGTGTAATATGTAACGCATCGCCCCGTAGACGGACAAAAGGCGCGACCGGTAGATGCCAACCACTCAGCATAAAACTCTCCTGCTTTAACCCAAACGATTACTGTTAAGGCTATCTGGTGCAGACATTAACGCCGCGACACATTCACCTGTATAAATAAGTCGATAGAAACAATGCCATGTTGCGGAGGAATACCCCTCATCTGTCAGCATAAATATTGAGGATGAGGTCGGGGGCGGAGAGAACTATTGAATGGCTAAATAAAGAGACAACAAAGCCGGGATATCCCCGGCTTCAGACTGCTGACAACCCCCAACGACTCGATCTTGCAAAGTGAAGGCAGGTAGCAGAGTAAAGCGTCCGCGCCAGGGAAGGGTTTACGGCGTCTTTACGATCTACCTGTTTTCACCGCTACGGGCGCTTTGTCATTAACTTATTACTCTGCGACTTTCAGCTCGTTCGCCTTCTTCTTCTGATGATTTACCTTGAAGTAATATC
This sequence comes from Yersinia enterocolitica subsp. enterocolitica, assembly GCF_901472495.1. Classification (NCBI taxonomy): domain Bacteria; kingdom Pseudomonadati; phylum Pseudomonadota; class Gammaproteobacteria; order Enterobacterales; family Yersiniaceae; genus Yersinia; species Yersinia enterocolitica. Next base: position 4,439,808 of record NZ_LR590469.1, on the reverse strand, counting down.
CCACCAGCAATAAAGCTATCCACACTAACCCGACATACAGGGAGACGCGAGTCGTTGGGAACCAGCCAATCAGCCCAATGATAAACACCAGGAAAATGATAGCCAGCACGGAAGTAAAGGTGCCGCCACGCAGCGGGAAATCGAGCGCTTTCACTTGATCTTTACTTAACGAGCGACGGAAACCAATTTGGGAAAATAGGATCATAATCCACACCCAGACGGTCGCAAAGGTCGCGAGTGAAGCGATAACCAGGAACACATTTTCCGGCATAATGTAGTTCAGATAAACCGCCGTCAGCATGGCTCCCATCATCACCAACACCGTAACCCAAGGCACACCGCGTTTAGAAATCGCAGCAAAGGCTTTTGGCGCATGGCCCTGCTCTGCCATCCCGTTAAGCATACGGCCGACACCGAACACATCACTGTTAATGGCTGATAATGATGCAGTGATAACCACAAAGTTCAGAATCCCCGCAGCAACAGTAATCCCCATATGCTGGAAGGTCAGCACAAACGGGCTACCGTTAGTGCCCACTTGGTTCCATGGGTAAATAGACATGATGACAAACAGGGTACCGACGTAGAACATCAGGATACGCCACGGCACTGAGTTGATGGCTTTCGGAATAGACTTTTTCGGATCTTCTGCTTCACCAGCAGTAATCCCGATAATCTCAATCCCACCATAAGCAAACATCACCAGTTGCAGTGACAGGATCATGCCAACAAAACCGTTACTGAAGAAGCCACCGTTAGTCCATAAATTATGAATACCGGTCGGCTGCCCACCATTACCGATACCCCAGACAATGATACCAATACCGGCCAGGATCATAACGATGATGGTGGCAACTTTGAAGAATGAGAACCAGAATTCCAGCTCGCCGAACACCTTAACACTCATCATATTGACTGCACCAATGATGAGGACAACACTCAATACCCATATCCAGTGCGGCACGTCCGGAAACCAGACCCCCATATAGATACCGAATGCGGTCACATCGGCAATAGCAACAATTAGAATTTCAAAGCAATAAGTCCAGCCGGTGATATAGCCCGCCATTGGCCCAAGGTAATCTTGCGCATAACGAGAAAAAGAGCTGGCCTGTGGGTTATTAACTGACATTTCACCTAAGGCGCGCATGATGATAAATGCCACCACACCACCAATCAGGTACGCCAATAATACGCTTGGCCCCGCCATTCTTATTGCATCAGCCGAACCATAGAATAAGCCGGTACCTATTGCTGACCCCAATGCCATAAAACGGATATGGCGTGTCGTCAGGCCGCGTTTCAGCTTATTTTTGACTGGTAATTCCATGAACTTTATCCCGTCTTTTTTCAGCAAAAAGCCACGGGGATGAGCCGTGGCTAAAAATACTCGATAACTGTGCAGTTATTGCTTGGCAGCAACGACCTGGCGACAGCACAGGCGATCGTACAACCCTACGACGACGAATACCAGTAGGGATGGTGATAACCATGCCAGACCTTGCTCAGCCAATGGCAGATGCTGAGTCCATTCCGGCAGATATTGTGCAAAGGTCGAGGCCTTTACCGCATCAAGGATACCGAATAATAAACTGACCAACATGACCGGAGCTACGATACGTGGAGCATGGTGCCACCAGCGCAAAGTGAAACTCATCAGCACCAACACAATGCATGGCGGGTAAATAGCCGTCAGCACCGGGATGGAAATCTGAATCAGATGGCTCAGCCCCAAATTCGATACCATCATTGAGAAGATACCGAGGATAAATACCAGTGCACGGTATGACAGCGGCAAATACTGGGCAAAGAATTCAGCGCAGGCACAAGTCAGGCCCACTGCAGTCACCATACAGGCGATGAAAATCAATGCAGCCAGGAACACGCTGCCTAAACCACCGAAGGTGTGCTGAACATAGGCATGCAATACCACCGCACCATTTTGCGCATCAGGCACCAAACCACCGCTGCTTGACCCCAACTTAAACAAGCTCAGATAAACCAGCGTCAAACCGATACCGGCAATCAAACCGGCCCAAATGGTATAGCGCGTCAGCAAGCCAGCAGAAACTACACCACGTGAACGCGCTGCATTGACGATGACGATACCGAACACCAAAGCACCCAAGGTATCCATGGTCAAATAGCCATTGACGAAACCAGAAGAAAACGCGGCATTCTGATATGCATCAGTGGCCGGAATCAGCGGACCAGCAGGCCAAATCAAAGCCGCGATCCCTAAAATAGCCAGTGCTAAAATTTTCAGTGGCGCGAGAATATGCCCGACCGTGTCGAGCAAACGCCCCGGATACAGGGAAATTCCGATAACCAGTGCAAAGTAGACCACACTGTAAATAAACAGCGGCAGTGGGCCATCACCCGTTAAAGGCGCAATACCGACTTCAAAGGAAACTGTCGCAGTGCGCGGGGTGGCAAATAGAGGACCAACGGCCAGATAACAAACAGTTGCCAGTACCAGACCAGCACCGCGACCAATTGGGGTACTCAGAGCATCAATACCGCCGCCCACTCGAGCCAACGCGATAACAGTAATGACCGGTAATCCAACGGCGGTAATCAGGAAGCCCAAAGCGGCCCACCACACATGTTCACCCGATTGCAAACCAACCATCGGCGGGAAGATGATATTGCCGGCCCCAACGAATAAGGCAAAGGTCATAAAGCCCAATGCCATAATATCTTTAGACGATAAACGATGACTCATAGTGATGTGCGTTGCCTAGTTAAATGATCAAAAGAAAAAGTCCTAAGTTGTGGCTTTCCGACGTGATCGAAACGATACAAAGCTCTGATAAACGCAAACTCCGGCGGTTAATAAGCAATCTATTTCGTCAGTATGCAGTGTTTTTGAAGTTATTTGCAGGTGGAATAGGCCAACAACGGCGGTAAGTAGACCGTTTATAGCGGAGAAAGGCAAGTCGGGATCACAAAAGCAGAGTCTTCATCCATACAATATTTAAAAAGCAGTTAATCATGCCAGATTTCGAGAAATACACATCATATGATTTGTATCATTTATACCCAACCGTTAACAGATTACGGCAGATACACCCTAATAATCTGCCAAATTAATAGGCAAAACCCAACTCTTTTCGAGTGTGATTCAGGATCTCAGGGGGCAAGGGCAAATAGCCGTCATGAGTCACGCGCTTTTGCCCTTCTGGTGACAAAACGCGCTCAAGAAAGGCCGCAGTCAACGGCTCCAACGGCTTGCCCGGTGCTTTATTAATATAAATATACAGATAGCGAGATAGAGGGTAGCGGCCATCTTTAACATTCTCAGCCGTTGGCATCACATAATCCTGGTCGTTCGCCGACAAAGACAATGGCTTAACACCACTGTTTCGAAAACCAATGCTGGCGTAACCCATACCATTCAGTGAACCAGCGACAGCTTGCACAACGGAAGCGGACCCAGGCAATTCATTGATATTATTTGAAAAATCACCACCACACAGCACCAGTTGTTTGAAAAAGCCATAGGTACCGGAGGCAGAATTTCGGCTATAGCGCTGTATCGAGCGTTCAGCCCAGCGCCCTTCTAGCCCAAGTTCGCCAAAACGTTGGATGCGATGGGATTCCCCGCAACGACGATTTTGCGAAAATACAGCATCAAGCTGAGATAAGGTTAGTTTATCTAGTGGATTATCCTGATGGACAAAAACCACCAATGCATCCACTGCGACAGGGACAGCAAGTGGTGGATAGCCATAACGCTCAGTAAACGCCATGGTTTCAGCCGCTTTCATTGGCCGGCTCATCGGGCCGAGTTGAGCGGCCCCTGCTGCCAGTGCCGCAGGAGCGGTTGAGGAACCTGCCGCCTGTATTTGCAAATTAACGCCGGGGTAATGATGATTGAAATCATCAGCCCATAAAGACATCAAGTTAGCCAAAGTGTCAGAACCGACACTGGAAAGATTACCAGACAGAGTATCTGGCTTTGGCGCATCGACCACTGTGGCCGGCGATACCGCGACAGGGAGTGCCAGGACGCCGCAGCTAAACCCTAGCAGAGCAGGCAACAGCGCTAGTTTTCCCCATCTCATCAGTTTGATATCCATACAGTCTTAGGATTTGACTGCATTCTCGGTTAAAACCGTCGGAACAATCAACCGATTCGGCAAGGTAAAGATAAATCTCGTCCCCAAACCGATTTCACTCATCACATCCAAACGCGCATCGTGATGGCTCAAAGCATGCTTCACAATTGCCAACCCCAAGCCACTACCACCGGTTTGCCTTGAGCGGGCTTTGTCCACCCGATAGAAGCGCTCGGTCAGGCGTGGCACATGTTCAGGGCCAATACCCGGTCCATTGTCACTCACCTGAAATTGCACCCCTTGAGGTGTTTGCTGCCAGCACACCTCAATTTTGGTGCCATCAGGGGTGTGATTGACTGCATTATAAACCAGATTGGAAACCGCACTGCGCAGTTGATCTTCGTTACCGAATACCTTCAATTGCTCATTAATTCGGAAGGTGATCTCATGACGCCCATTACTCAGCGCTTGCACTTCGTGTTGCAGCATTTTCAGCATGCGCGGAATATCGACCTGCTCATTCATATCCACATTAGGTGCAGCTTCAATTCGCGATAACGTCAATAATTGTTTTACCAGCCCATCCATGCGCTTGGTCTGTTCTTGCATCGTCCCTAGCGCTTTATCTCGTAATGGCCCGACCAACTCTTGGTCGTGCATCATTTCCAGATATCCCTGTAACACCGTCAAGGGAGTGCGCAGTTCGTGGCTCACATTGGCAAAGAAATTACGCCGCGCCCCTTCCAACTGACGCATTTGGGTAACATCACGAGCCACCATAAGCAATTGCCCTTCTGAATAAGGCATCACCCGGAACTCAACGTAATAACCATTATTGAGTTGCAGGGTCAATGGGCGGGAAAATTCTTGTTGTTGCAAATATTGACGGAATTCGGGATAACGCAGCAAGTTGAGAATATGTTGGCCGTTATCCTCCGGCCAACGGAAGCCGAGTAATTGCTGAGCCAAACCATTACACCAGAAAATATTGCCATCAATGGTCGTCATAACCACCGCATCAGGTAAAGACTCAGCACCACTGCGAAAGCGTTTGATAAGTAAAGCCAACTCACGACGCCGGCGGCGATTTCGCAGTTGCATCTGGTACAAGCCGTAAAATAAAGGCTCCCAACTCCAACGCCCTGAAGGTGGCGTCATGCTGCGGTCTAACCACAGCCAGTGAGATAATTTGAGTTGGTTATAGAAATTCCACACCAGCGCCGCAATAACCGAGACCAATAATAGCCAGGGAAGGTACCCGATAAAGGCACCTAACAGTAATGCGGGCAGACAAAAAAGAGCCAGCTCTAAAGCCAGCGTTTTCCATGATAAACGTTCTAACACAACGAATTCTCCGGCCCTGAAAACTCAGTAGCGCGTTGAGAAACGGTATCCGGTTCCCCGGACAGTTTGTACCATTCTGTCATGGCCATCAATTTCCAGCGCCTTACGTAGCCGACGAATATGCACGTCAACGGTGCGATCTTCTACATAAACGTTAGTGCCCCAAACATAATTAAGCAACTGTTCACGGCTGTAAACGCGCTCCGGATGAGTCATGAAAAAGTGCAATAATTTAAATTCGGTCGGCCCCATATCCAACGCTTGATCATTGGCCATAACCCGATGTGAGGAGGGATCAAGGCTCAACCCTTGCATTTCAATCACTTCTTCAACCGCCATTGGCGATATCCGGCGCATAACCGCTTTGATACGCGCCACCAGCTCTTTGGGTGAAAAAGGCTTAGTAATATAGTCATCCGCCCCCACTTCCAAACCACGCACTCTGTCTTCTTCTTCGCCACGCGCTGTCAGCATCATCACCGGAATATCTCGGGTCAGAGCTTCACGTTTCATATGTTTAATAAACTGAATACCCGAGCCGCCAGGTAACATCCAGTCCAACAACACTAAATCAGGGTAAGGCTCGGACAAACGAGTGACTGCACTGTCGTAATCCTCGGCTTCTAACGGTTGGTAGCCATTCTGTTCCAACACAAAGCACACCATCTCACGGATTGGTGCTTCATCTTCAACTACCAGTATGCGTCTTGCCATCATCAACCCTGCCAGTAAGTTAGTGGTCACTATTTGATTTCGGAAGTCATTATGCGTCAGTTTTGTGACATTTTTATGAAAAACATCCCCCTCTGGCAAGCAATAAGCATAGTGATAAATTTCATGATAAATGCAAAATGCAGCACTCAAGTTTGCGAGGCGTCTCGGAGATTTCCCTCACAGCCTTTTTTTAGCCGCGACATCCAGCAGGCAGCGTTTATAATCAGCGCCATTATCTTTACATGGCGACCGGCCCGAGCGGGAGATTTATGCGCATTATTCATACCTCTGACTGGCATTTGGGCCAGCATTTCTTTACCAAAAGCCGTGCGGCTGAACATCAGGCATTCCTGCACTGGCTCATAGAACAGATCAAAGAAAATCAGGTAGATGCGCTGATTGTGGCGGGTGATATTTTTGATACCGGCGCCCCACCTAGCTATGCACGTGAGCTATATAACCGTTTCGTGGTTGAACTACAGCCGACGAACTGCCAGTTGGTTGTTCTGGGGGGCAACCATGATTCAGTATCAACGCTGAATGAATCTCGCGGCTTGCTTTCTTATTTGAATACCACAGTCATTTCCTGCGCCAGCAGCAATTTGGATCAACAGGTTATTATTTTGAAAGACCGCCAAAATCATCCTGCGGCGCTGCTGTGCGCGATTCCCTTTTTACGTCCACGAGATCTAGTCACCAGTCAGGCGGGTGAATCCGGTGGTCAGAAACAACTGGCGTTGCAGGAAGCAATTGCTGCCCATTATCAGGCGCTTTATCAGCGAGCCGTCGAGCTGCGTACCGAGTTAGGCCTGCCCTTGCCGATTATTGCTACCGGGCACCTAACTACGGTGGGGGTCACTACCTCAGACTCGGTTCGTGATATTTACATCGGCACATTGGATGCTTTCCCGGCCCACGCTTTCCCCCCGGCAGATTATATTGCTCTGGGCCATATTCATCGTGCTCAGCAAGTAGCAAAAACCGAACATATCCGATATAGCGGTTCGCCAATTGCCCTGAGTTTTGATGAGCTGAGCAAAGAGAAAAGTGTTTATCTGGTGGAGTTTGCCCAGCAGACATTAGCCTCTGTGACCCCAATCTTCATTCCACAATTTCAACCAATGCAATTAATCAAAGGTGACTTAGCGCAAATTGAGCAACAGTTGACTAAATTTGCCGACCACCAAGGGTTACCGGTGTGGCTGGATATCGAAGTTGCCACACAAGATTATCTCACTGATATTCAAAGGCGAATTCAGGCATTAGCCGCAGAACTCCCCGTTGAGGTGGTACTCTTACGCCGCAGCAAAGAGCAGCGTAATAACAGTATTGAGCGGCAGGAAAAGGAAACACTCAATGAACTGAGTGTCACTGATGTATTTGAACGCCGGCTGGCGCTAGAGGCGGATTTAGCCGCACCACGCCAAGAGCGCATGCGACAGATGTTTAATCTGGTGGTTGAAGATATCACGCAAGGTAAAGATACCGCAGAGGAGCAATCTGCATGAGAATTTTAAGTCTACGGCTGAAAAACATTAATTCTCTACAGGGTGAATGGAAGATAGATTTCACCGCCGAACCTTTTGCCAGCAACGGTTTATTCGCGATAACCGGCCCGACTGGGGCAGGGAAAACCACCCTGCTCGATGCCATTTGTCTTGCATTATACCACCAGACCCCGCGGTTGAATGTCACCCCCAGCCAAAACGAACTGATGACTCGCCACACGGCGGAGTCACTGGCTGAAGTCGAGTTTGAGGTAAAAGGAACGCGTTATCGTGCTTTCTGGAGCCAACGGCGCGCTAAAAATAGCTCGGAAGGAAATCTGCAAGCGCCTAAAGTTGAGTTGGCGCTATGCGAAAACGGCAAGATTCTGGCCGATAAAGTGCGCGATAAGCTTGATATGGTTGCCGCAATCACCGGGCTGGATTTTGGCCGATTTACCAAATCGATGATGCTGTCACAGGGGCAATTTGCGGCATTTCTCAATGCTGATGCCAATGATCGCGCGGAATTATTGGAAGAGTTAACCGGCACTGACATCTATGGTCGGTTATCTGAACACGTATTTGAGCAACATAAGCAAGCCAAGATCGCACTAGATGCATTGCATCAACGCGCCAGCGGTATTGAACTGCTAAATGAAGAGCAGCGTGCAGATCTGGCGCAACAATTAGATGTACTCGGTGAACAAGAAAAGCAGCTTGCTTCAGAACAGCGGGTAAATCAAAAGCAAATAAATTGGCTCATCGGATGGCAGCAACAGCAAAAAAATGTGTTGGAATATCAACAGCAGCAGAAAATTATTGAGCAAGAATATCTGCAAGCACAACCCGAACTGCAACGCCTGGCCCGTAGTGAACCAGCAGAAAAGTTACGCCCCCTATTACGCGAGTGTTCCCGTAGCCTACAGGATTTGCAGCAGATACAACTGCGTATCACCACACTGACGCAGCAGCAACAGCAACTTCAAACACAACTGACGCCACTGACTCAGGCGCTGGAGCAAGCCAATCTTGCCCGCCAGCAACACGCAACTAATCAACATGAGCAAGAAACACTGATCGAGCAAAAAGTCGTTCCGCTGGATAACCTTATTGCTCAACAACAGCACTCATTAATGCTACTAGGTACGCAACTGGAACAGTTACGCACCAAAGAACAGCAGAGTAAACAACAGCTTGAACTAAATGAACAACAGTTCAAGCTAGCTTACCAGCGCCTGCAACAACTGACTGAGTACACCCAGCAGTATGCCCACCATCAACACTGGGAAAAAAACCTGCCTTTGTGGCGTGAGCAGTTCCGCCAATTACACATGCAGCAACAACAATCAGTTGAAAGCGAACAGCAGTTGCAACAGCAGGCCATGTTACTGGCGACCTTACAACAGCAAATTGACACACTGAATGAACAAGATAAACAGCAACAAGCTGCATTAGTACAAGCCCACTCGCAGACCGGTAGTATTCAGCAACAATTGTCAGCACTGGAGCAACAACAGCCCTCCGCGCAGTTACGCCAACAACTCATTGAGCTACAACAACAACGGCCTGTACGACAACAATTAGCGGCATTATCGCCATTGGCGCAGCAAGTTCAGGCGTTGCATGATAAACAGCGACAGCAGTTTATTGCCCAACAGCAGCAACTACAATTACTCGAACAACAGCTAGCAGAAAAACGTCAGTTATATAAACAACAAAAACAGCATCTGACTGATCTGGAGACTTTGCTGGAACGCGAAAAACAAATCGTCCGGTTAGAGTCTGAAAGAGCCAAACTGCAACCAGGAGAAGCATGCCCATTATGTGGTGCAGTGGATCACCCTGCCATTACTGAGTATCAGGCAGTAAAACCCTCAGAAACGGCGGTGCGAGTAGAAGAACTGCGACTGCAGGTTGAACAACTTTTCACTGCGGGAACTGAATTACGCACTCAGGTCGCCAGCATGCAGCAACAACAGTTGCGTCTGGAGCAAGAGTTACAGCACAGCCAGCAGCAACTGACAGATTATCACCAGCAATGGCATGCACTGACACAACCATTAACGCTAACATTTGCGTTGAATGAACCTGAGACCTTAATAGCCTGGTTGGAACAACAAGAACAATCAGAGCAAACCTGTCAGCTAAAACTGGCGGAATATGAACGATTGAATCAGCAATATCAACAAGCTAAAGATATTCTGACTCAAGCAGAACAGCAGCAGCAAAAACATCAGCAGCAATTAGCCCTAATTAGTCAGCGCCGACAAGATGCCGAGCAAGCGCACCAAAAGTTGCATGCACAACATCAACACCAACTGGTTGAATTGGCAAAAACACGTCAAGACTTTAGCCATGCTCTGGCTGAGTTATCGCTATCAATGCCTGAAGCAGACCAACAACAGAGCTGGCTGGCACTGCGGGAAGAGGAAAATCAGCGCTGGCACCAGTATCAGCAGGAACAACAACAGTTGGCACTGGGGCAAAAAGCACTGGAAACGCAGATTGAAAATGAACGTCGCCACCTGCAAGAGTGTATTGATCAGCTATCTATACTCACACAACAACATCAGCAGACCGAGACACTGTTGCAGCAACAAAAGCGACAACGTCAGGCGCTATTTGGTGACCGCAGTGTGGTGGAAGCCCGCCAGTTATTGCGCCAACAACAGCAACAAGTAGAACTGGCCCAACAAAATACAGCACAAGCCCTGCAACAAGCACAATCTCAACTTAACTTACTCTCCGGCGAACTGACGGGGCTAGAACAACAGTGCAATCAAAATCAACAACGAGCCACTACAGCCCAAGCTGAATTACGGCAAGCACTGGCAAGTAGTGAATTTGATGATGAGGCAGCCTTAACCGCTGCACTCCTGAGTGAGGAAGAAAGGCAGCGTTTGCAGCAATTGCAACAGCAACTGAGTGAGCACCAGCAACAGGCCAATATCCGTCACCAACAAGCCAGTGAAGCATTGGCTCAACTGATACAATCTTGCCCTGATGGCGTCGATCAGACATCTGAATTGGCGGTATTACAGCGGCAATCAGAACAATTACTGGCCCAACTGAAAGCCAATACCTTACGGCAAGGTGAATTACGCAATCAGCTAGAAAGTGACATAATTCGCCGTCGCAACCAACATGCACTGTTTGAGCAAATTGAACATAGCCAGCAACAATATGATGACTGGAGCTATCTCAATCACTTAATTGGCTCTAAAGAAGGTGATAAATTCCGCAAGTTTGCCCAAGGCTTGACACTCGATCATTTGGTCTATCTGGCAAACAACCAACTCAGCCGCCTACATGGGCGCTATCAATTGCAGCGTAAAACCAGTGACGCGCTGGAACTACAAGTGGTGGATACCTGGCAAGCGGATGCTATCCGTGACACCCGCACCTTGTCAGGGGGAGAAAGCTTCCTGGTCAGCTTAGCTCTGGCTTTGGCACTATCAGATCTGGTCAGCCATAAAACCAGTATTGATTCACTATTTCTCGATGAAGGCTTCGGTACCTTGGATGCGGAGACACTGGATACGGCACTGGATGCCCTGGATAGCCTGAATGCATCGGGTAAAACCATTGGCGTTATTAGCCATGTCGAGGCGATGAAAGACAGAATCCCAGTGCAAATTAAAGTGAAAAAAGTCAACGGATTGGGCGTTAGCCGCTTAGATAACATCTTCCGAGTCAATCAAGACTAAGCATTTAGACAGACTGCTGACAAACCCCAACAACTCGATCTTGCAAGGTGATGACAGGTAGAAGAGTAAAGCGTCCGCGCCAGGGACGGCGCGGTTCGAGCCCAGGGAAGGGTTTACGGCGTCTTTACGATCTGCCTGTTTTCGCCGCTACGGGCACTTTGTCATTAACCTCATTTAGAGTTACAGCCACACAGCAAGCGATCAAATCCCGATGAACTTATTTATAACTAAGATCAACTATAAGTAAGTGATTCGGGTGCGCGAGTACAGCTAACAACGCTGTAGCGTCAAGGACGAAGGGCAGGCCACAGCCAAGCGGCCCCGCGCACCCCACTAGAATCCCCATGTACAGCTTTACGAACCGGGGTTTCGCACTCGCCGCCAAATACCCAAGGGCTAATTAACGCAGTTACTGTTTTATATAGACGGTCGACATTGCTCATCCCGCCACCTAATACCACAACATCAGGATCAAAAAGGTTGATAACATGGGCTAATGATTTGGCCAAGCGACGCTCGTAATTGACCATCACCTGCTCAGCCAACACCTCACCTTGTTCAACTAACGCCATAATCTCATGACCCTTAAGTGGCTGACCACTCAGGCGAAAGTAATCCGTAGCAAAACCTGTTCCGGAGACAAAGGTCTCAATACAGCCTGATTTTCCGCAATAACAAGCCACTTCCTGTTGATACTGCCGCTCTTCATCATCCTGCCACGGCAATGGGTTATGCCCCCACTCACCGGAAATACCATTACCACCAGCATGCACACGCCCATCAATGGCAATACCTGAACCACAACCCGTACCAATAATGACTGCAAATACCAGATGCTTTCCAGCACCAGCACCATCAGTTGCCTCCGATACAGCAAGACAGTTAGCATCATTCGCCAGACGCACCGGACGAGAGAGAAGCGTTGACAGGTCTTTATCCAGCTCTTGTCCATTTAGCCAAACTGAATTGGCATTTTTCACCTTCCTGGTGAAAGGAGAAAGTGTCCCTGGGATACCCACGCCAACACTGCCCTGCACCCCAGTAGCCTTTTCTGCATCGGCGACTAATCCCGCAATTGCCTGCAAGGTTTTTTGATAATCATGGCGTGGGGTATCGACCCTTTTACGGAAAAGCTCCAGCCCATCATTTGCTAAAGCAATAACTTCTATTTTGGTGCCACCCAGATCTATACCAATGCGCATAGCGCCTTACCTCATCGACAGGATTGTTTGTGGTGTGACGATGGTGATAACCCGTCTATATCTGCATATACTCCGGCAGTTCAGGGAAATCACGATAATAAGAATCCGCATCTTTTAGTTTGGACAATACCTCGCTACGACACAATCTCTGGCACACGCAATTTTGCGTTTTGTCGTATTTGAATCCTGTGAGATATGAATCAGCTTCAGTGAGTTACCCCGCAGCACTGTTTTTTTCTTATTCTTTTACTAGGGGCCAACGCCTCAATTCGTTATCATGCCGCCCTGCGTTTGATTAACTCGCGCGCTCCAGGCGCGCCCGAGCCAGGGATAACACTATGCTGTGGTTTAAGAATTTAATGGTTTACCGTTTGAGCCGGGAAGTTTCGCTGTCTGCGGATGAAATGGAGAAACAGTTAAGCGCCTTCAGTTTCACACCATGCGGCAGTCAGGATATGGCAAAAACCGGTTGGGTATCACCGATGGGTTCACACAGCGATGCCTTAACCCATACGGTTAATGGCCAAATCGTCATTTGTGCGCGAAAAGAAGAGAAAATCTTGCCATCGCCAGTCATTAAGCAAGAGTTGCAAGCCAAAATTGAACGGTTGGAAGGTGAACAGCATCGCAAGCTGAAGAAAACTGAAAAAGACTCATTAAAAGATGAGGTTTTGCACAGTTTATTACCACGTGCATTTAGCCGTTTTAATCAAACTTTCTTATGGATTGATACCGTCAATGACCTGATTATGGTCGATGCGGCCAGTGCCAAGCGTGCTGAAGATACCCTGGCATTACTGCGTAAAAGCCTGGGCTCTTTACCGGTCGTTCCGCTGACGTTAGAAAATCCGATTGAACTGACTTTAACTGAGTGGGTTCGTAGCAAAGAATTACCGTCTGGCTTTGCACTGATGGATGAAGCTGAATTGAAAGCTATTCTGGAAGATGGTGGCGTGATCCGCTGTAAGAAACAGGATCTGTTCAGTGATGAAATCGCGGTGCATATAGAAGCGGGTAAACTGGTAACTAAGCTGGCGCTGGATTGGCAAGAGCGTGTTCAGCTCGTTCTGTCCGATGACGGTTCGCTAAAACGCCTGAAATTCTCAGATACCTTGCGTGAGCAAAACGAAGATATTGATCAGGAAGATTTTGCTCAACGTTTCGATGCCGATTTTATTCTGATGACCAGCGAGTTGGCTGCTCTGATTAAAAATCTGATTGAAGCCTTGGGTGGTGAAGCCCAGCACTAATATCGCCGTAGCTTTAAGCGCCAAATATATAAGCCCTCTCGACATTTGAGAGGGCAAATTCAAAGAATAAATTAACTCAAGTATTTACACAGATACGAAGATGCTTCAGCCACTTGCAGGTTAAATTCACTGTTCGCGGGGACATAGAAAGTTTCACCGGGATTGAAAACTTCCCAGCCGGATGAACCAGGGATCAATACTTTTAAGCTACCGGTGATTACCGTCATCTCTTCCGGTTTAGCGGTACTAAAGGTGTACTCGCCCTTTTCCATCACCCCAACGCTAGCCTGTCCAATGCTGTCACTGTCAAAACCAATAGATTTCACTTTCCCGGTAAAATACTCATTAAATTTCAGCATAGTTTTGCACCCGCGTCTTAATTCAAAATTGAGCTTTCATATTAGAGTCACTATAAATGGTCTGTCACTGATTATTATGGCGAAATGGGATCATAACCGGATTCACTGCTGTGGTTGCGGAGAAAGCATACGATTTAGCGACCAGAAAACACCTTCACAGCATATAGGGTGAAGGTTCATAGTACGAAAATGAGGTGATATTAAAGATTGCGGAGAATGTACAGCGCCAGCGAAGTTTCAAACACCACAATCAATATTGACCAAAATGCCGGCATAAAATTGGTGTGTTGATGGATAAACAATTTGACGGTTTTCATCGGCCCGCCTTGGTGGCCTTGCCATAAGAGGCATTGATTGACGCAAGTAATTTACGTCAAAATGATTACGTAGGTGATAATTGTACTCTTCGTATAATTAACCGGCAATCAGATAGGCGAGCGATTCATTCCATAAAGCACGTATCTTACAAATTAGACCGGCTGGCTATTTAACCTTCTCATCAGCCAGTATGTACAAAATCTGCTCAACAACCTCTTCTGGCGGTTGAGTGGCATCCAGCACATGATGAGCAACCTCCTGATAGAGCGGCTCCCGACTGGCTAACACATCCAGCATTTCTTCAACAATCGGTTTGCCAGTCAAACTTGGCCGCTGGGCATCTTCCGGATCTTCCGCCAATCGTTCTGCCAATACATTCGCTGATGCGCGCAAATAAATAACCATCCCGTGCTGGCGCATAAATGTACGGTTATCATGGGATAACACCGCACCACCGCCGGTAGCAACCACTGTTTTAGGCGCGGTTACGGTCTGTAGGGCCATACTTTCTCGCAGACGGAAACCATCCCACCCCTCGCGGGCAACAATTTCGGCTACACTCGACTGCAAAGTTTGCTGCATAAACAAATCTGTATCAATAAAGCGATATCCCAACGCCTGTGCTAACGCTTTCCCTATTGTTGTCTTACCTGCACCGCGCGCGCCGACCATAAAGATAGTCTGTGTCATTACTTGAAAGTCCTTTCGCATCCGCTTTTAAGGATAAATTCTCGATATCAAAAAACCGGCCACTATTATTGGCCGCTTAAACTGGATTAACACTCAGCCCTACGCTGTAGATGCAAATGATACCTATAATTGAGGGCAGTGCAAACTTTACAACATTGTAAAATTAACGATACAGCTAATGGATAGCCTATTGCACTATCAGCCGATATGCAGCATCAATGCACATCGGCTGATAACCGGAATTAGAAATCAACACTGGCGCGCAAAACAAACTGTCGAGGCTCACCAACAGCAACGCGCAAATTACCGCCACTGGATGGGTAATAGGTTTTATCCAGGAAGTTCTTCACATTGAGTTGCCATTTCACCCGATAATTACTGATAGGTAATGAATAAGAGATAAAGGCGTCGGCCACCGTGTAGTCATCTAAGGTAAAACTGTTGGCTGCATCACCGGCTCGCCGCCCGACATAACGTGCACCCGCGCCTATTCGTAAATCATCACCACCCTGCCAACCGGTAGATCCCAATGCTTGCGTCAGAAATACAGAGGCGCTATTACGAGCCACATTAGTCATCTGATTGCCTTTATTATCAGGATCTTCTGTTACTCTGGCATCAGTATAAGCATAAGTGGCAATCGCGCTTAAGTTATCGGTCAGCTGCCCAGCGATATCTAATTCAACCCCTTGCGAACGCACACGACCTGCGGTACGAGTGATGGTTTCACCATTAACTAACTCATTGACCATGACATTACGTTTTGCAATATCAAACAGCGCCAAAGTCCCCGTCACGCCATTGACTAATTCCACTTTACTCCCGACTTCCCAGGATTGGCCTTGCTCTGGCGGCAGCGAATCTATCTGGGTGGCGATAGATGAATTAGGTTTGAAAGACTCACTGTAACTACCATATAAAGAGACTTCTGGCGTCAGCTTATAAACTACTCCGGCACGGGGAACTAACTTACTGTCAGAGCTATCAGTATTGGTGATGAATGGTCGGCCTTTACCCGCAAAAACATCAAAACGATCGTAACGTAAACCTGCCAGTACAATCCATTTATCGGTCAACTCAATGGAATCTTGCATAAACCAGCCGTAGCTTTTCAGGTTTTCACGCTGGTCACTGTCTTTAGCGCTGACTGCCGTTGACGGTGGCATCAAACCATATACGGGATCATAGATATTAAAGTTTGAGTTCTTTTTACCGCGAATCATATCGCCACGATATGTGCGGCTATCTTCATAATCAAAACCAAAGAGCATCTGATGGCCCATGCCGCCCAAGTCAAGGTCACCATTGAGTGTCATTTGCACGGCCTGAGCGCGGCTAACCGCACTGGCAGTGGCGTCGGCCTGACGACTCAATACGCCGGTAATGGGATCTAGCAATAATGCACGAGCCTGGTTATCGCTATAACGATTGCGGTTATAGGCGTAGGTCAGAGAGCTTTTCCAATTATCATTCAGCACCTGATCAATTTGCAGCGTGATATTGTCCTGATCACCACGAGTGGCGTTATAGGCTTCATCAAAGCGACGATCACGCGGAGTATTGACCGGTTTCCCGGTGCGGCTATCAATAATAGTGCCGCGATCAAAGGGGGTGAGATACTCCATATGTTCGTAAGCCACACGCACTGTGGTCGTGTCACCAAACCACATAACCGCTGGCGCAACAACTGTTTGACGATTACGACCAAAGTTGCGCCAATAATCAGTCTCATCGTGATCGACAATCATCCGATACGCAAAACCGGATTGGCCCAATGGGCCAGTGACATCCAGCTGCCCGCCGCCGCCTTTAAAACTGCTGCCCCACCCTTCAATATGTGTTTGCTGCACTAACTGTGGCTTCTTGGTAATCATATTGATCACCCCACCCGGCTCCCCCATACCATATAACATTGAGGCCGGGCCTTTCAAAACTTCGACCCGCTCCGTGGTGGGGGTGAAATTACGAGCCTGAGCTGAGCGCACGCCGTCGCGCAAGATGGAGCCATCACGGTTATCACCAAACCCTCGCTTCATCACGGCATCTTGTGTGCCACCTAATGTATTAGATTGAGTAATACCACTGACGTTATACAGCGCCTCATCAATATTTCTTGCTGCCTGGTCACGTAATACTTGCCGCGGAACCACGTTAACCGCCTGCGGCACATTCAGCAGATTGGTTTCAGTGCGCGTTCCGGTAACACTGCTGGTTGGCTGATAGCTTTGTGTGTCAGCTTCACGTTGCTGACCAATCACCACTATTTTGGTTTTTTCTTCGCTATTTTTAGTTGCTGTTTGAGAATCAGCAGCTTGGGCAATTGGCCCCATAACAAGCAGCGGCAGGCTACACCAGTACATATGCTGGCGTTTAATTATTTTCATTTTCTAACTGACTCCAATAAATCCCTGAAAAAGGTAACGGCAAAAATTGTTGATATAATTGTTGGAAAGTTTGTTGCGGATTGATATCGGCAAAGAGGTCTGGATAGAAGGCCTTTGCAAACATTTCTACCGCCACAACGTGGTAGGGGCTGAGGTAGAAATTGTGCCAGATACTGTAGGCCCGCCCTTGGGTTACCGCGTTAAGATGAGAGAGGATCGGTTGCTCTGATAGCACTTGTTGGAAGCTGTGCTGCGCCTGTTCGGCATTAACCAGCGGCCCTAATTGTAAATTTGAGAAGCGTTTTCCTGTCGGGCCTGCCATGCCAGTTGCAATATAAATATCGGGATTGGCTTGCAGCATATTTTCTGGATTCAGCTCACCATAAACAGTATTAATACGAGAAACGGCGATATTATCGCCCCCAGCAAAAGCAATCAGGTCACCAAGATTGCCTTTAGAGGCTGTGGTACAACAACTTTCTCGTCGCCCAAGATGCAAATGCAGCATAACTGTCGGCTTTCGCCCTTGATAATTGGCGAGACGTTGCTGGATAAGCTGCATATGCTGTTGATAAAAATTGATAAATTGCTCAGCACGGGCTTGGCGATTAAGCACCTCTCCTAAAAGTTTAATACTGGGAACGGTGTGTTTTAATAAATCGACCCGCAGATCCACATAGATAACCGGAATACCGGCTTTAGTCAGGCCAGCAAGTGTCCCATCATCGCCCTCGGCACGAGCAAATCGCGGCAGAATAATCAGATCAGGTTGTAATTGGATTAAACTCTCAACATTGATCTGACGAATATTTCCACTGCCAATCATTGGAATCTTGGCGATTTCGGGGAATTTTTGGGTGTAAAGCTGCCAGCTTTGCGCATCAAAACGCTCAAGATCTGCGGGCCAACCAATAACACGCTGTGCAGGATTGCCGGGTTCTAATAACGCCAATGTATATAACATCCGGCTTTCACCCAGAATAATACGCTGCGGGTTATCCGGTACGATGACCTGACGACCGAGAATATCGGTAACACTTTTTGCCTGGCTGGTGAGAGTGAAACTTGACAGACAAAAAACCAATAGAATTTGAAAATAGCGCATGCAGATCACATAATCAAAAAAAACAAGTGCGCATGGTAATCATTATCATTGATATTTTCAATTGTATTGCTTATTGCATCAGGAGATGAAAGAAAAACAGCAGAAAGTCCCCCTTAGCCACCCCCTAATTAATAGAGAAAATTGTGCTTTTCGTCTGATAATCCGCTGACAAGCCAGAGAGAATAGTGCAATTTAGCTGAGGGTAATAACCAGACTGAGCCTCTAACGAGGCTGACAAATATAGACCAAAGCTGGCGGGAAATTACGCACGACGCGGATCTTTTTCCAGGTGAAATAACGGGATAATAGAGGCTCGGAAAGGTGGCTGTACTGGAATAACACCAAAACCCCCTGGTTGGCTCGTAAGCGCTGCTGGGCCTGTTGTAATATCTTGATACTTATCTTGGTCGGGATTGATAATAATGGTAAACAGCAAAACACCACATCGTAATCTTGATCCAATTGTTCAGCAGAACGGAATGCGACCTGCAATCGAGAGTCATTAATCTGATGCAGAGAATGCACAAAATGAGGCTGGATTTCGTAAGCCTGCAAGCGCGAGCTTTCTGACATATGCGACAAAATACGCTTGGTCAGCACTCCATCAGCCGCCCCTAGCTCAGCGATATTAAGACTTTTTTTCCAATCTACCTGATTCAACATCGCCTGACATAACCAAGGCGAGGAAGGGGCCAAGGTACCAACGGTACGTGGTGAGGCAATAAAACGCTGTAAATAAGAAAACTGACTTTTAAAATTACGCCGGACAGTGTTTAGCATAGCCGCTCCTCGGAAACCCGGATGGACTACAATAACACCTTATTTTCCTTAAGTTCTCATTAAGATTGCTCTAAGAGTTAACTATTTTTAGTCTATAAATAGAAGAAATTTGTCTTTATGAATACTTGCAACACTAAAACAATCAAGCCCGATATAATAATAAATAACCATTGTCATATCGGGCTTTTAATCAATATTAATACTGTATCTAACTATTTCGTTAACACTTACTGACAATAAAGAATTAACGATAAATTTCAGCGCTGGCACTGTAATTACTCGAATCACCGGGGTTACTGATACCAATAATTCGGTAGTGGCTGGCACCATCAGCATCCGCTTTCGCCTTCAGTGCTGACTCCACATCCGTCGGTGACCCACTGACATTAGAAAGAGAAATAACCCCGATACTTTGCAATTTGATTGCTTGTTCTGAACTGACTTCCTGCGCGGCCATAGTGGCGAATGATGCGGTAGCAATAAGTGCAGCTGCGATGACTGGTAATAGTTTCATAATATGCTCCAACTGGCAGGTTATATGTAATGTCTTTGTGAGGTTAATTATGAGTGAACCAATGCAAGGGGACGTAATGCTGTGTAAAGAAGACTAATCATTGTGAGGAGAATAAGGAGGAAATAAAAATATCTATGTCGCCTATGTCGCAGGAGAATATGAATAAAAAAGAAGGACGCCAGTATAATATACCGCCGCCCATTTATATATATTTAGATACGCTTTGCAACAATCATCATAATATCACTGGTGAAAGAACCATCAGGTTGAATCTCATAATGATTAATTACGCTATCAGATGCTGATTTTTGTAGCTCACGGATGGCAGTAGCGAAATGTGTCGGTGTACGCATTCTGGCAATCCAACTACTGAACTCCAAATATAACCGATCAGACGTCACTTCATTAATGATCAATCCTGCCTCGGTAAACAGTGCTAGCCATTCGCCAGGAGCGTAATTACGAACATGTGACGTATCACGTAAAACCTCCACAGTTTGTAGATAGATATCTAACACGGGATGACCAGGAGAAACGACATCCATAAATATCACCTTGCCACCAGGCCGTAATACCCGCTTAACTTCGCGCAAAGCCTGGCCCACATCATGCCAGTGGTGAGCTGAATAGCGGCTGATGACAATATCAAAGCTCTGATCATCAAAGGGTAATGATTCAGCTAACCCTTGCTTTACTTCAATATTAGTCAGCTTTTTATCCGTAGCAGCCCGGCTGACAACATCTAGCATTTGTGCTGAAAGATCATAAGAAACCACTGATTCTACCGCCGCCGCCGCGGTAAAGCTGGCGTGCCCCGCACCACAGCCGAGATCAAGTAAACGAGCATCACCGTGGGGTTGTAGTCGTGTTGCCAGGCGCTGTAAATCTTTACCTTGAGCATGAACCGTACTGGTTAAATAGGCATTTGCCTGATCACCAAACTGCCGTTCAACGGCATCTTTGTGGCTATTTTGCGTCATCATTACATCCCCATTTTATGATTTAACCATCTGATTTACTTTATCTATCTTATTACCTAAAAAGCATTAAAATGTTTATTCCGAATTAAATCTACTCTACCCAAGACTGAACAATCACAATAGCGTGTTTACACTAGGGAAACATCATGATCGTACTCAGAGAGATGCGTGCTGAGGAACTTAGCGACTATCGGAATTTATTTATTACCGAATATGCGCAAGATTTATCGTCCAACAGTGGCTATAGCAGCGAACAGGCCATCGCTCATGCCAGCCATAGCTTTGATAGCTATCTACCAGAGGGTGTTAATAGCCCTGACGAGCATTTGTATTGCATCGAAAATAAAAGCAATATCGGCCAAGATAGTCAACTGGTGGGCTATTTATGGTTTGGTTTAGGCGAAAATGATCGCGCGGCCTTTATTAAAGATTTTTATGTGCTGCCGCAGTGTCAGCGCAAAGGATATGGTTCGGCCTGTTTACAAGAATTGGAAAAATTGCTGGTGGCTCAAGATATATTTGAGATAAAGCTACGCGTCGCGGCGGATAACCCACAGGCGAAGAGATTATATGAGCAAATGAAATTTGTGATAACGGGGTTTAATATGTCCAAATCGCTACAACCAATGGACAAATCATAATAGAGATAAAGGCAATATTAAGAATGCGCTGGCAGGTCAGCAAGCGAAAATAGATAAAAGGCTGATAATCGGACGAACAGTTCATCAGGATTGTTACCTGCTGTTCCTCTGATAAATCAGTCTAATCGAAGTGTGGGCATGAGATTAAACCATTTTGTCATCACCCATCTGTTGCAGTTGATCCTTGTAAGACTTCACTTTCTGGCGCTTCTTCATCCAGATTGAGAAGGACACAACAAAAATCCCACCTGCCAAGGTTAATACACCTAATTCATGCTGATAAAACAGCATAATAACGAAATAGACAGCAGATATAATTGCTACCCATTTAGCCGAATGACCAATAGAACTTTTCTCATCAGTCAAACGGCGGATACTCTCTTCCTCACTGATCCCCATACTTAATCCTCCTTATTGTTCAGTTTATAATATTGGGGCAGTTGCATGATAATTCAACATATTTTTCAGCTTTTATTTTGTTAAGTCGAGATAACGCTGATTGACTATCCCGACTCGGCTGATATTAGCTACAAAATAATAATCAGTTCGTACTCTCCACCGTCCAGCGCTACCCGTAATCCATCCGGTTGAGAGGAGATAGGCGAGCCATTCAGTGTCGCAGAACTGATCCCCTGACAGCGCTGAGCTGGGCTTTCAACACGAATGGCATAGCGCGTGTTGGCAAGGTTAACAGTCGCTTCAAAACCCTGCCAACTGGCTGGAATGCAAGGATTAATGACTAACTCTTTTCCTTCTCGCCGAATCCCCAGAATGCCTTCAATACCGGCACGATGCATCCAGCCTGCTGAGCCGGTATACCACGTCCAGCCACCACGCCCAACGTGAGGTGCGACAGAATAAACATCAGCAGCGACCACATAAGGTTCAACTTTGTAACGCTCAATTCCCGCCGGGGTATTCCCATGATTTATTGGATTAAGTAATGCAAACAAATCACGGGCTTTATCCCCCTCCCCTAACTCGGCAAAAGCAAAAATCACCCACATCGCAGCGTGACTATATTGGCCGCCATTTTCCCGTAATCCCGGCGGATAACCTTTAATATAACCGGGGTCGTCAGGGGTTTTGTCGAACGGTGGAGTGAACAACAAGGCCATGCCATCGTTAGGGCGAATAAGATGATGTTCGAGCGAGGCCATCGCCTGCACTGCCCGCTGCGGATCTGCCGCTCCAGATAGCACCGCCCATGATTGGGCGATAGAGTCTATGCGGCACTCTTCGCACTCTTTGGCCCCCAACCAACTGCCATTATCAAAGGTGGCACGCCGATACCACTCACCATCCCACGCTTCCCGCTCCAATGCCGCGATTAAGCCAGTAAGATGGTGTTGCCATTGGTTGGCCCGCTGCGGATCACGCTCTTTTGCCAGTGGAATAAACATTTTCAGCGTTGCCACCAGCAACCAACCTAGCCAAACACTTTCGCCTTTTCCTTCCTCACCAACCCGGTTCATCCCATCATTCCAGTCACCCGTTCCCATCAATGGCAGACCCAGTTCTCCCGTCAGTTCAATACATTGATCCAAACCTTTGGCGCAGTGTTCAAACAGTGAGGCGGTTTCTTGCGCCACCAATGGCTGGAAAAAGGCATCGTGTTCGCCCGGATGCAATATCGGCCCTTCGAGGAAGGGCACAATTTCATCCAGTACCGCGCCGTCGCCACTGGCAAGAATATAAGTGGCTGTCGCATAAGAGAGCCATACCCGATCATCAGAGATTCGGGTGCGCACTCCCTGCCCTGAATGTGGCAACCACCAGTGCTGGACATCGCCTTCAATAAATTGTCGCCCGGCCGCACGTAGCAGATGGTGACGAGTTGTCTCCGGCAGAGCAAAGGTGAGCGCCATGCCATCTTGTAGTTGGTCACGGAATCCGTAAGCGCCACTGGCTTGATAAAACGCCGACCGTGCCCAGACCCGGCATGCCAGTGTTTGATACAGCAGCCAACCATTGAGCATGATATCCATTTGCCTGTCCGGCGTTTTCACCTGAACTGCCTCCAACACCGTACGCCAGTATTCAATAACCTCAGTCAGTACGACATCCAGATTGGCGGCGCGGTAGCGCATAATTAACGCCTGCGCTTCACTCACAGAAGGGCTCTGCCCTATAAACCACACCACTTCAACCTGCTCACCGGCGGCCAGTTCAATGGTCTGCTGTAGCGCACTACAGGGATCGAATCCCGCCCCTGTCACGCCAGATAGTGGTATTTTTGCCAGCAGCGAAAATGGGGCAGCACTATTGCCATAATGGCCGAGGAACTCACTTCGGTCAGCGGTCCAACGACTCTGCTGCCCATTAAGGTCGGAAAAAGAAATTCTACCGGGGAAAGCGGTACTCCACGGATTACGCGCCAACATCGCGCCGGTTGTATCATCCATTTCGGTGATAATAAATGGCCCAGTGGCACCACGCGATGTCGCCAGTACCCACTCAGCATAGGCCGTTACTGAGATGCGCCGTGGTGTATCTGACATATTATGTAATGTCAGGCGAGATATTTTGATTGGGTCAGCCAGCGGCACATATTGCAGCAGCGCCATACCAATACCATTAGCCTGATGCTCAAATCGGCTATAACCACGGCCATGTCGAGCAATGTAACTGCCACCATCACGGATAGGCAGCGCCGTCGGGCTCCACAGTTGGCCGGAATCTTCATCGCGTAGATAGAGGCATTCACCAGATGAATCGATAACTGGATCATTTAACCACGGCGTTATCTGGTTTTCCCGACTGTTTTCAGCCCAGGTATAACCACTGCCGCTCGCGGAAACTTGGAAACCAAAGGCCTGATTGGCAATAACATTAATCCAGGGCGCCGGTGTATTTTCCCCGTCATTGAGGCAAGTGACATATTCCCGCCCCTGTTGAGCAAAGCCGCCCCGCCCATTAAAGAATTCCAAATTATCCGGTTGCGGTAATAATGTTTTCGCTAGTGGCAATTGTGCTGTCATCGGTGAATTGGCTGATTTAACCAGAGAAAAACCTGATTTTTTATCTTTATAAATCAATCGATTATCAGATGTGAATAATTTTTTAGCCGGCGGAACCACCTTTTTATCCTGCGCGAATAATAGATGATTCAGTTGATTGCCCAATGTGCCATAACGGGCTGAGAGCACCACTCGCGCGACAGAGCGCAATAATGCGCGTGTTTCGGCACTCATCAGATCAGCTCGCAAAGCATATGCAGAACCCTGGCGAAGTTCATCGCCAAAACGAGGGCGCGACTGGCTGCTGCGCACCGCAGTTTCAATGGCGATTTGCAAATCCTGTACATACGAAGAGGCTCGCTCGTTGATGATAACCAGATCAACAGCCAGACGTTTCATACGCCAGTATTCATGGGCGCGCAGTAATTGCCGCACTTGCTCAATGTCTTCGATATCTTCAATACGCAGTAAGACTATCGGTAAATCGCCGGAGATTGATTGCGACCACAACATTGACTGGATTCCCGCGCCCCGCATGATAGTTGTGGACGGCGAGCGGAAACGGGCATCGGCATACAAAATCGGCGCAGCCAGTTGCTGAAAATCAGCGGCTTCTTCCGCTTTAATTTCCAGATGGCGCAATTGCACCTGAGCCTGAGTCCAGGCCAGCGTTTTAGCACGATCATACGCGCTACGATCACGGTGTTTATCCACCATATCCAGCAAATCTTCTTTTGAAGAGGCAATCAGAGTCCAGAAAGAGACCGTGATAGTCTTACCGGCCGGAACCAGTAAGCTTTGGCGCAACGAGAATATCGGATCGAGCACTGTCCCCACCGTATTTGACAGTGACACCCCTGCTTGTAGTGCTGTTGAGGTGACAACCCGATTACCACGGCCAATAAATTTTGCCCGGTCCGATTCATATTGCAATGCAGACATCGGCAAGCCATCAGCCACCGCAAAATGCGCCGCCCAGACCTGTGGCTCTTGCGCCGTCCGAGGCCGACGAGTGGCAATTAAGGCCCCCAGCTCCGGTAAGAACTCGGTCACGACAAACATTTTGGCGAATGCCGGATGAGCATTGTCGGCCGAGGCTGCCGCAAGCACGACTTCAGCATAAGAGGTCAGTTCAATCTCGCGAGCACGGCGACCGGTGTTCAGCAACGAAACGCGACGAACTTCACCATCATCTTCGCTGGAAATCAGGACATTCATGGTGCTGGTAAGTGTGCCATCGCGACAGATAAACTCAGCATGATCCTCACCAAAAATCACCTCGCGATGCGCATTATCACTAGCGGCCAACTGTGCCCCAGCCGACCAACTGCGACCACTGCGTAAATCGCGCAGGAAAATGAAGGAACCGTAATCATCACAGGTAGCATCTTCTCGCCAGCGGGTGACGGCAACATCCAACCAGCGGCTATAGCCGGCCCCTGCGGTGGTCAACATCACAGCATAACGCCCGTTGGATAATAGATGAGTGACCGGCGGCCCGATAACTGGTGAAGACAGGCGACGCACGGTGGGCAACGCGCTGTCCGCCACCGCTGATAGCAACACTTCTTCGGTACGTGGGTAGGCAATGGCCACATTGCGCGGCATGCGTTCTTGTAGCAATAACTCACAGGCCTGAATCATCGGTTCATGATGGAAGCGATTACGCATCCGGCCCTGCTGCAAGGTATTGGCGATAGCCACAATGGTCATCCCCTGATGGTGCGCCATATAGTTGCGCACAATCACCACCGGCTGGTTTTCCGGCAATCGGGAGCGCGTAAAATCTAACGCTTCATAAAAACCATAACGCCCCAGCGCCCCCATATCGACCAGCCGCTCATAGTTTTGCAATGCGCCGTGAGGGTCAATCATGGTAGCCAGCCCCGTCGCATAAGGCGCGATGACGGTGTTTTCTGATAAGCCGCGTTTTAAGCCAAGCCCCGGCACACCAAAATTAGAATATTGATAGGTAAACTCGATATCGCGCGCACTGTATGCCGACTCAGATATCCCCCACGGGATATTCAAGCTACGCCCATAAGCCTGTTGCCGTTCAACCACCAATTGATTGGTTTGCTCTAATAAGCTCCCTGCGGGTGCCCGCATCACTAATGACGGCATCAAATATTCGAACATCGAACCTGACCATGAAATCAGCGCCGCACCTTTGCCGATTGGGGTTGCAGCCCGCCCTAAACGGAACCAATGCCGCGTCGGCACATCCCCTTTAGCGATAGCGAACAAACTGGCAAGTCGCGCTTCAGAAGCCAGTAAGTCATAGCAACTCGGGTCAAGGCTGTTATCCGCCAGCGAATAGCCGATAGACAGTAACTTGCGTTCAGGATCGAGTAGGAAAGCAAAATCCATCGCCAGCGCCATATGACGAGCTTCGGCTGCTAATTTGAGCAATCGGTCATTGACCTGATCCTGCACCTCTTGGGTCAATTGTTGGTCATATTCATGTTCTGCGGCAGCAACAATCAGCGCCTCAATCCAATAACTCAAATCAATAAAGGCATGATCATCGATTGGGCGAGCGACACCGTGCACCATCGCAGTGGCTTTCGCTAACAGAGGTTTCAACGCCAGCGGTAACATTTCAGCTTCGCCAACATCTTTTAAATCCAGGCGAATTTGTTCCAGGACAGCCCAGAGTTTTCGTTTAAAATCAGCATCACCCGGCGGGAGTTGCCTAAACGCAGCTTCAGCCAGCAACAGATTATCCATCAATCCCTTGGCCCCGTTGGCCGCTAAGGGTTCTGCGGCCCACTCTTCACAGGTATTGGCCAGTACAATCAAATGCCCAGCCAGATTCCCACTGTCAACGGAGGAAACATAAGCCGGTTCCAGTGCGCGCAGATCTTGCGTCCCATACCAGTTAAAGAAATGCCCACGGAAACGCGCCAATTTATGAAAGGTTTCAAAAGTGGTTTCCAGCCGTACCAAGGTGCGATACGTCCCCGCCCAACCAAAATCACGGGCCACCACAGTTGAGAGCAAATACAGGCCCATATTCGTCGGGGATGTGCGGTGTGCCACCACCGGTTTTGGGTCCTCCTGAAAATTATCAGGCGGCAGCATATTCTCATCAGGCGTGACAAAAGTTTCGAAGAAACGCCAGGTACGGCGGGCGATCAGCCGCAGCTCAGGAATATCTTCCCCTGTCATCGGTTTATGCGATACCACCTGATGGGCGCGACTGGCCCACAATGCAATAGCAGGGGCAAACAGCCAAAGTAGCGCAAAAGGCAAAATCAACGGCCAGACGGCGGGAGAGACAATCAGTGCAATGACGGCCATCAGCAAACCGAATAATGTACCACCGGCCATATGACGATAAAAACCGGCTAAACCGGGGCGCGGCTTGCCTGCGGATTGGGCCGCCGTCGTCCACTCCAACAAATTGCGATGTGTTATAAACAGGCGAACCAGTGTGCGCCCAATAGCATCTGCCATTTGCCAGGCATGGTCAGCCAAAAAGACCAACGAAAGTAATATCTGGCTACCGGCGCGTTTGGCATCATCTAATAAAGAGCGTAAATGGTTACTAAGTCGAGTATTTTGAGATGGCCATAATGAAAACAAAATCGGCAATAAAGAGGGCAAGGCAGCCAACACTATCACCACTAGCACGCCGACCCATGCCGCTGGCATCGGGAGCATCCAACAGCCTCCCAGCAACAACAAGGTAAAAGGGGCAACCAGTGAACGGCGCAGGTTATCAACCATCTTCCAACGGCCCAGCAGCGGGATACTTTGATTGTTTTTACTATGTTTGATAATGGATGGTTTGATAATCCAGGGCAGTAACTGCCAATCGCCCCGCGTCCAGCGGTGTTGGCGCTTACTAACGACGTCATAGCGTGCCGGTGACTCTTCAACCACTTCAATATCTGAAGCTAAGCCTGCACGGGCAAAAACCCCCTCAAACAGATCATGGCTGAGTAAGGTATTGTCCGGCACTCTACCTGCCAGTGAGACTTCAAACGCATCAACATCATAAATGCCTTTGCCGGTGTAGGAACCTTCACCAAACATATCCTGATAAACATCTGAAACCGCAGCGGCATAAGGGTCGATACCGCCGGGGCCGGAAAAGGCCCATTGATACAATGAACCGCCTTTTCCCATTGGCAATGCCAATGTCACTCGCGGCTGAAGAATGCCATAGCCATCAACAACCCGTTGTTGATCAACACTAAAGCGTGGCCGATTAAGTGGATGTGCCATTTTACCGATTAAACGCAGCGCCGCATCACGCGGAAGGCGGGTATCAGCATCCAGCGTAATCACATAACGAACACCTGTAGGCACCTGCGGTTCACCAGCCGCAGTGGCAATAAATGAGGTATCTGTTGCTCCACGTAACAGGCGGTTAAGCTCATGCAACTTGCCTCGCTTGCGCTCCCAGCCCATCCAGCGGTTTTCACTCTCATTAAATATGCGCTGACGATAAAGTAACAGGAAACGCGGGCCAGCCGGACCGGGGCCATATTGTTGATTTAGTCGGGCAATAGCTTCGTCAGCCAAAGCCAATAATGGGCCATCAGTCGGCAATACCTGCGTATCAGCATCAACCCCATCGAGCAGCAGCGCAAAAGTCAGAGAGCCGGTAGTACCCGACAAATGATGGACTTCCAGTTGCTCAATTTGCTCCAGTAAATCAGCTTTACTGGTCAATAATGTGGGCACCGCCACTAAGGTTCGCAACCCATCGGGGACACCACTGGTCAGTTCCAGCCCCGGCAAAATCGTGGCACCAAAGCTCCAGGTAATGACGCGGTTAACCAACGCTGTTGCCACTTCAGTCGCCGGAATAAACCCGACTAAGGCAAATAGCACCAACCATCCGACGGTCAAACCTGGGAAAGAGAGCGCCCACAATGCCAATGCCAGCAATCCCACCGTAACCAGTAAAATCGCCCCTATGTAACCGCCGACACCCAGACTGATACTTAGGCGGCTGAACCATAATCGCATTGAGGGGCTGAATCGGATCTGATTCTCTAATTCACGACGCCCAGCACCAATCAAGTGATAACCGGGGTCACGGCAGCGATCGACATTTTCCGGTTCCGCGGTGGTTACCGCATTCTGCGCCGCTTGTAAGGCAAAGTTGGCAATCTCCAGTTCAGTGTAAGTCGAGCCACGGCATAATTGCTCTATGGCGCTGCGATACAGATTGCGGGTTTGAAAATCCATACTGGCAAAGGCGCTTCCTTGCCGTAAACATTCATCTACCAGACTGACACTCTCAAATAAATCAGCCCAATCAATATCCGAAATCATCCGCATACTGGTAATCACATTTCGCACTGAAACATTAGACGCCCCCTGACGTAATTGGGCATGCTGTACCACTTCGCTGATCGTAACTCCTTGTAACTTCAGGCGGTCTTCCAGCCATCCCAGTGCTGGTGTGGTGCGCGGGTCTTGATCGCGCAGCCGTTTTGCCAGCTGAGATGCAAATTGTTCAGATAATGGCTCCGTTGAACGCATCGCAATATCGGACTCTAGAGCTAACCGGCGATCCCCTGCTGCCAATAACCGATTTGCCAGTGCTTCGGCATCTGCACGCGCTTTACGCCCTTGCGTAATCTGGTCGGCAAGGCGGCGTAAGTTCTCTATCAGCACAATACGCAGTGTAATCGCGACCGCCCATAACTCACCGATAGTCAGCGGTTGAACACGCTGATAGGCCATAATAAAACGGCACAATACCTCGGGGTCCAAATGGCTATCGGTGTGTGCGACAAAGGCCCAGGTAATACCCAATACCCGCGGGTAACCAGCAAATGGCCCATCAGCCAGTTTGGGCAATTGGCGGTAATAGCCCGGCGGTAAATCGTCGCGGATCTCGCGGATCTGTTCTTCAACCAGATGATAATTATCCAGCAACCACTCAGCCGCAGGTACTACCGCACGGCCTTTTTCTAACTCTGCGGCACTGGCCCGATATGCCGCCAGTAAGGTATCGGCATTATCATCCAGCCGGGCATGCAAAGTAGACACCCGTGGTGGGTGAGTTGTTATCGATTGTGCTTTGGCAAGGCTTTCGGCATGTTGCTCCAACCGCTCGACACTGAATAACTCTTCTCTGACCGGCGCTAAATTATGCCAGGGTGTGACTGTCGTTCGTGATCCCAAAATGGATCGTTGCCCAAGAATAGTCTTTAGAAATGATTTCATAGGTACCTTTCTGGTCGGGTGCTCATACAGTCTTATGGCAATCTGCGTAACAAAAAATCGGGGATAGCCGCATGGTCTTGAACAGAAAACCCCCTTACAGGCAGAATGCTGTCAAAGATGCTGAGTGAAGGTAGAAAGCAAAAGACTGATACATAACAACGAACAGTCAAAAAAGAGGCGAGTAAAGGCTGACGTTATGCATAAACATACAGCAGCAACAAAGCTGAATAGTATTAACTATAGCCCAAAGAAAGAAATACGGATCAGAGCATAAAATAAGGGAAATAAAACAAATGGTTATAAACATAACCAGAGAGGAAATTGTCAGTTCTGCTGTCTGGGTACAATTACACAGGCAGCAGGTGTTTCAGAAACTAAATATTGTCCTGGAATTTTCGCGCTTTGGCCGTTTGCTGTTTTTCCAGTTCAAAAATAGCCCTTTGTAATCCTTTTTCCTGGATGGGGCTTAAACGCGGGAATTTAAAACTCAGGCGCTGCATCGTGAGAGTTTCACCTTTGTTATTCACCACTTGTTTATCGATAGCTCGGATAAACTGCAAATCCAACTTAAAAATACCAAAACCACATAAATCGACTGACACATCACGCAGGATGCCACAATTTTGGACTGGGAATTCACTGCCTTTCACGGCATACACTCCCATTCCTCCCAAAGAAACATCGGCTAATGTGTATGAGAATTTACTACCATCAGCGAATTTCCCTGCACAATAATAGGCAGGCCATTGAGGAATATTGACCCGGAAATATTCCCGACGTTGAATAAAGTAAAGGCTGTCAGGAATGGAGGTACTAAAAGCGGGTAAAGATAAATACTGTATTTCTTTCAGTGGATTGCAGGTAAATTCAATTTTTGCACCTGTCGGCTCTGCAATGATTGTCAGTTGGCTGGCAGCAAGTGCCGCAATGTTCTCATGAGCTACACTGCCAAAATCAAAAATAAATTGATTCGTCTCAGGAACGACATCCAGAATACGGCTAATAAATTGCCCGCGAGCATGAACTATCATCACTGCTGTATCATTCTTCTTTAAATCACGAAGAATTGCACAGATCGCTAATTTATTTTTTTTTACAAAATTCTCTTTAGACGTTTCGCTCACCAGCCATCCCCATCTTTAATTTATTGCTCTGGCTACCCAGACTATTATTAATAAGCATATAAATATCAGACATCGTTATCGGCAGATTTTGGCGAAACTTTAGTTATTATTTTATAAAATGAAATGTGAGTCCCTGGTGTGGCCACACGCTGATTAGGCACACCGTTACAGCCTAAATAGACCGTAACGGTGTTTTGTCAGAGCTAATTCAAGGTCCAGTAGGATTTATTCGCTTCAATTAAATCATCTAGAATCAGCTTCGCGACTTTGGCACTTGGGATAGTTTTGGACAATGTCAGTGCTTGCCACAATTTCTGGTAGGACTTTTCAATCCACGCATCTACCACCAATTTTTCTACCGCATGCTGCTGATATAACAGGCCGCGCTGGAAAGTCGGAATATCACCAATAGCCAATGGCTCTACCCCCTCAGACCCAACCAGACAAGGCACTTCCACCATCGCATCATTATCGAAATTACTGATAGCGCCTTTATTAGGCACAATCAATAACATGCGACGCTTGGTATTAAACGCAATAGCTTGTGCCAAATCGACGATATAAGACGCATGTTCATCAATTTTGAGTTGAGTATTAGCAGCACTCCTCTCTGCAATAATTTTGCGGCACTCATCAAACACGAACTTTTCCCGGCCTTCCATCACTTCATTAGCTCGGGAATGGTCAGGTGAGGTATGTGCCACCATATCGTCGCCGTACAAATAATATTGCAAATAGGTATTTGGGAAGCTGCTGGGGTCTAGTGCAAAACTATCCCGCGCTTTAGCAAAAGTTTCATTCCAGCTGATCTCTTCTTTAC
This sequence comes from Yersinia enterocolitica subsp. enterocolitica, assembly GCF_901472495.1. NCBI lineage: Bacteria > Pseudomonadati > Pseudomonadota > Gammaproteobacteria > Enterobacterales > Yersiniaceae > Yersinia > Yersinia enterocolitica. Next base: position 4,407,176 of record NZ_LR590469.1, on the reverse strand, counting down.
CCTCGCCTTGCTCATCAGCATAACCATATTGTCTTACGTGTTCGGCCAATTTCGGCATTAAGTCTTCGCCAGTGGCTTTATCACGTACCGAACTCCACCAGCCAAAATGGTTGAGTCCGTAATAACGAGTTTCTAAATCTGCCGCAGAAGGATAGTGCAGTATTTTAGCCATTGCCTCTTCAATACTGATAGGCATATCACAAATATGATAAATACGAGCCGTCGGCCGTAAGCGGCGCGTCGCCTCAGCAACAATAGCAGCCGGGTTTGAGTAATTTAGCATCCAGGCATTCGGAGAATATTCCGTCATATAATCAAGAATCTCCAACACCCCGCTAATAGAACGCATACCATAGGCAATTCCCCCCGCGCCACAAGTCTCCTGCCCAACACAGCCATATTTCATTGGGATTTTTTCGTCTTTCTCACGCATCGGAAGTTTGCCTTGCCGAATATGTGCCATCACGAAATCAACACTACTAAAAGCAGCTTTGGGGTCGGTGGTATAGGAGAACTTTATTCCGCTTGATTGCTCACGCAGAATAATCTCACAAGCTTTGGCGACAATCTCCTGGCGTGGGCCGTCATTGTCATACAGTTTTATTTCCGAAATAGGGAAACGATGTAAATTATCCAGTAGCATAAGAATAATGCCATGTGTATACGTTGAACCACCACCAGCAATCAAAATGGATGACTTTTTCATCTAAAAACTCCTTAATTCATCAACTCAGCAAATTGTTCATAAATATGCGTCACATTGTTGCCAACAATCACCTGCACATCATTGCCATTTTTATAAACCTCAATCGCGGAATAGGCTTTGAATGCAGTGCTGGGCTGAACCCGGCTAATGTCCTTTACCACTAATCTCAAACGAGTAAAGCAGTGGGTATAACTCGCGATATTATCTTTCCCACCAGCGGCTTCTAAATAAGCACTGGCACGCTGTTGGAACTCATTACCCTGACTTTCGCCTTTTTGTTTATAATCTTGTTTTGAATAAAGCTTGAGATCGCTATCTTCACGCCCCAAGGTTTTGAAATTAAATTTCAGAATCAAAACTCGGAATATCAGGAAATAAATACCGCTAAAAATAAGGCCGACAATAATTTGGGTAATCATGACATTGGCGTGGTTACTGAACATTGGAATCCAGTTTTGTGTTGCCCACTCAAGTATTCCAGAACCAAAGTTCCCCACCACACCCAAGCTATACATCACCACGGTCATGGTAGCGGAAAGCATGGCATGGACTACAAATAACGCCGGAGCAATAAACAGAAAGGTAAAATCCAGCGGTTCAGTAATACCGATAAACATGCTGGTAATGGTCGCCGGGATCAGTAACCCAGCAACCTTGGCTTTATTTTCTGGTTTTGCCGTACTGTATATTGCCAACGCCATTCCCAAACCACCAAATACCGCCCCATTGCCCTGCATGGCAAAACCGCCAGCCGGGAATAGCTGTTTTAACGGTTCGGTCGATTGGCTAAATTCTTGCAAATGGGTTAGCCAATACAGTGTGGTACCACCAGGTACAGCGACATCAGTATATTGGAAAGGGCTATAAACAAAGTGATGCAGGCCGGTAGGCAATAAGATCTTTTCCAGGAAGATATAACACCAGATACCAAAATTACCGGCATGCAAAATGAAACCTTGCAATGAAATCATGCCTAACTGTACTTTTGGCCATAGCATTAATGTTATAAAAGCCAGCGGCAGCATGACAATAAAACCAAGAATATTAACGAAAGCTGCGCCCTGGAAGATGCTGATATAGTCAGGTAATTCAGTTGAGTAATAGCGGTTATGTATCCAGGTCACCAGGCTGCCACACAGAATTGCACCAATCACACTGGTATCCAGCGTTTTAATGCCACCAATCATCGCCAGACCACTGGTGCCGCCGGTCTCTTGTGCGAAATTAACCCCCCAATGTGCGCCCCAGACTTCACACATTGCCCCGAGGAAAGCATTAAAGGTCAGATAAGTAATTAATGAGACTAAACAAGCAGAGGCTGGCGCTTTATTTGCCAATTTAATTGGTAAGCCAACAGCAAATAACAACCCCATATTATTGAATACCGTCCAACCGCCGGATTCAATAATTTTCAATAGTTGGAAAAATAGACCATCTGGGCTGGCAAAGGTTGGATTTTGCAGTACCAAAGATAGACCGACTATCATCCCGGCAAAAGGGAAGAGTAGCACCGCACCGAGCATTGCCCCGCCAAACCGATTAAACGAACTTAACATGACCGCTTCCCTCTTGAGTATGAACAGTCATCACTCTATGGAATCGGCAGGTTATGATTTGACGATTGATAAAAATATGTGATCACGATTGCATTAAATCACTAGTCATACTTGTATATTATTTTCATAAAAGTTAGACATTTGAGATGTTTTTTATACCAACAGAATTTTATCGGCTATTTATCAAATAGTTGAAAACACATTCGTGATGAGTATCTCCACCCAAATAGGTATGAAAATGGTATATAAAAATCTAGTCACTAATATCCGAAAGCTAATAAATCATCAGGATGTTTCCGTGGGTGATTGCTTACCCTCTGAAATTCAGTTAGCTGAACGTTTTGGTGCGTCACGAATGACAGTCAGAAAGGCATTGGATATTTTAATTCAGGATGGCTTATTAGAGCGTCAGCAAGGTCGTGGCACCTTTATTATCGGGAAAGATCTTAAACACGATAATAATCATCTGAATAGTTTTACTGAACACATGAGAATGCTCGGAAAAACACCCCATACGGAGGTATCTGAATTCAAAATCATCAGAGCTCCGCAGGCTATTGCCAGCCAATTAAATATCCAACAAGATGACAAAACATATTATATCAAGCGATTACGCTATGCCGATAAACAGATCATTCAGATAGAAGAAAGTTATTTGCCCGTGACGCTGATGCCAGATTTAACCTACCACCATCTTGAATCATCAAAGTATGACTTTATTGAAAAACAGGCTAATTACCAAATTGAAGGTTGTCGGCAAACTTTTTTACCGATTGTAGCCAGTCAGGAATTCGCTTTGCAGCTCCATTGTGATCCGCGTACGTTATTACTGCAATTATTGGCGGTATCGAATACCACGGATGGGGTGATTGTGGATTTCTCGGTAATTACCTTTAACCCGGCTGATTATAAAATAAGTTATTATCTTAAACGCCATCCGCTGGATTAAATTTAAAAATAAAGCGACATTGGCGGATGCCAAATATCGCTTTACTGAATAGCGCCGATTCTAATAAATTAGCTACGAACTAAATCATCGCCGTAACCAATCCACTTATAGGTTGTCAATGCATCCAACCCCATTGGGCCACGAGCATGGAGTTTTTGTGTACTGACTGCCACTTCTGCGCCCAAGCCAAACTGGCCACCATCAGTGAAACGCGTGCTGGCATTGACATAAACGGCTGATGAATCAACCGCGCGAACAAAATGTTCAGCGTTGCCGAGTGAGCGCGTCAAAATAGCATCAGAATGACTGGTGCCATGTTCACGGATATGGCCGATGGCTGCATTGATGTCAGCCACAATCTCCACATTGAGATCCAGAGATAGCCATTCGTCATCATAATCAGCGGCTTCTACCGCCACGACCCTGGCTTTACCTTCCACCAAAAACGGCATAGCTTGCGGGCTGGCATGCAGTGTCACACCAAAGGCATGCATTCTATCACTCAATATCGGTAGGAAACGCGCGGCAATTTCTTGGTGGACAAGCAAGGTTTCCAATGAGTTACATGCACTTGGCCGCTGAATTTTAGCGTTTTCAATGACTAATAAGGCTTTCTCAAAATCCGCGCTTTCATCGACAAAAGTATGGCAAACACCGATGCCGCCGGTGATAACCGGAATGGTCGATTGCTCACGACACAATTTATGTAAGCCCGCTCCGCCGCGTGGGATCAACATGTCGATATAGTTGTCCATCCGCAGTAATTGAGTCACTAACTCACGATCCGGGCTTTCAATCGCCTGCACCGCAGCGGGTGGTAAACCACATTGCTCCAGCGCTTGCTGGATAACTTTCACTGTTGCCTGATTGGTGTGGTGCGTCTCTTTACCGCCACGCAAAATAACCGCGTTACCCGTTTTCAAGCATAAGCTGGCCACATCAATCGTCACATTAGGGCGTGCTTCATAAATGACACCAATCACTCCCAGCGGGACGCGGCGGCGCTCAAGTTTTAAGCCACTGTCGAGTAAGCTACCGTCAATAACCCGGCCAACAGGGTCATTCAGGCGACATACCTGACGCACATCATTAGCAATGGCGGCTAAACGTGCAGGACTTAGCAACAATCTGTCCAGCAGCGCCTCACTCATACCGCTGTCACGGGCAGCCGCCATATCTTGTTCGTTGGCCTGTAAAATAGCCTGACTTTCAGATTCCAGCAGATTGGCAATCACCGCCAAAGCTTGATTCTTCTTTGCCGTACTCAACATTGCCAATTGCCAGGAAGCCTGTTTAGCGGCTTTCCCCATCTGTTCCAGCATGCTCATGCTTGCTCCTTAGCTGACAATCATATCGTCACGATGAACAGCCACCGGGCCATATTCATACCCGAGGATTTCACTGATTTGTTGCGAATGGTGCCCCGCCAGCATACGTAAGGCATCACTGTTATAGCGTGACACGCCGTGAGCCAAATCGCGCCCACTGAGATTACGAATACGGATAACTTCGCCGCGAGAGAAGTTCCCCACCACACTGCGAATGCCTTTTGGTAGCAACGAGCTGCCGCGCTCCATTATCGCGGTTACCGCGCCATCATCGACGGTAATTTCACCGGCTGGCGGTGCACCAAAGATCCAGCGTTTGCGGTTTTCCAGTGGTGTTTCCAGCGCGTGGAATCGAGTGCCAACGGGCGTTCCCTCAATCACATCAGCAATAACACCCACTTGACTACCCGCAGCAATCACGACATCAATACCGGCACGACAAGCGACATCAGCAGCCTGCAATTTTGTCGCCATGCCACCGGTGCCAAGACCAGAGACACTGTCGCCTGCAATCCCGCGCAAAGCATCATCAATACCATGCACTTCACGAATTAATTCAGCTTGCGGATTATTACGTGGATCAGCAGTGTATAGCCCGGCCTGGTCTGTCAGTAGCAGCAACTTATCGGCACCAGCCAGAATCGCCGCCAATGCAGAGAGATTATCGTTATCGCCAACTTTGATTTCAGCAGTGGCAACAGCATCATTCTCATTGATAACCGGCACTATGCGGTTATCCAGCAAAGCATTCATGGTATCGCGGGCATTTAAAAACCGCTCACGATCTTCTAAATCAGCACGGGTCAGCAACATCTGGCCGATGTGAATCCCATAGATTGAGAACAGTTGTTCCCAAAGCTGAATCAGCCGGCTCTGCCCGACAGCGGCGAGCAATTGCTTTGAAGCAATAGTGGCGGGTAATTCTGGATAACCCAGGTGTTCACGCCCTGCTGCAATGGCACCAGAGGTGACAATAACAATACGATGACCTTTTGCGTGTTGCTGGGCGCACTGGCGCACCAGTTCAACAATATGGGCACGATTAAGCCGACGGGAACCGCCAGTCAGGACACTTGTCCCCAATTTCACAACCAATGTCTGGCTGCCACTCATAATTTTTCTGCCGTTGGGATGTAAGAATAAAAGAAAGGGTATAGGAGTCTTTTTAACAGGTGGGAGACGTTATGCCAAGCACTTTGCGGATCAGCATCTTAATTGGCATTGCAGGTTGAGTACAAGCCTGCAATGCCAGTTAAACAGGTCTATATTTATGCCGACAACTTAACCGGTTGCTCGCTAAAATCTTGGGCTGGCTCCAATCTCATTTCAATGGAAGTCAGCATCTCGGCGAGGCGTTTATGGAAACCACGTAATGTGGTCTCCAGTTTCTCTTGTACTTCAGGATCTTTAATCTTTTCCGCTTTCCAGTCGCCATCTTTATTAAACAGGCCGAGCTGGTAAACATAGGTGAAATGATCAGCCGCCGGTTCCAGCTCTATCCACCACCCCCAGAACTCGCGCTTTTCTGGAGCAAGCTTCACATTGACGCACACAGCCAAACAATCAAAGAAAAATCGGTCGTTCTGGCACTGCCCTTCACGCAGGTATGGCCCTAAAGCTGCAAAACGTTTCATAAGCTTGCTTTTAGGATGAGCACTGGTTGACGTCATTCTTAAATCTCCTTATGTAGACTCACCTTTTTAGCAAACTGTTAAAAATTAGCAACTCATTAACGCATTTTATCTTCTAACCACTGGCTGGTTTGCAATAATGCGCGATGGAAATTGTCATACAGCGGTGTTGATGATATGGATAATAATTTGCCATCGGCAGAAGAAGAACAAATGAGTTTAGCTTCCTCTTTCGGGCTGAAAGGGTCGTTTTCCCAGAAACCAGCCAACATAGGAGTTTGGCAACGCCGCCCTAATAACCCTTGGGTTTTTAAAGAGTAGCGGTTCATTTCTGCTCTGAGTATTTCGTCTGCGGCATCCGCCATGCCCAAGCGGCTGGCCATCACATCCATATACATATCAGGTAATTTTCGCTGGCTATCCGCGTTGCACAAAAGATGATGCACAATTGGCCCAAGACACGCCACGGCACGTACACGTTGTGGTTCCAGATAACCCAAACGTACTGCCACGTTGGCACCGAAACGAAAACCAAAAACACTGACGCGTAGGTGATCAATCCACGGAATATTGGGCAATGCTTGCAACACTTGCTGATGCAGGAAGCTGGTGTCCTGAGTGAGTTTCCACTTTGATGAAGCCCCGACGGATGGCAGATCGATGGTCAACATCGCTATTCCTTTGGGGGCCAGATAGTCGCGGAACAGGCGATGATAATCACTTTGCAAAGTATCCAGCCCACCGCACATCAGTACAGTTGGAAATGGCGCACTGCCGATAGTCGGCATATGCAGGAACCCGGTAAGCGTACCGCCATCAGAAATATCAAAACTGAGTTCTTTCAAGGTGTAAGGCAGATGTTTAGCCGCTTCTTCATGTGCGCGGTTAGACAGCACCTCCACTTGCTCAGCCAACTCATCCCCTTTCAGATGTGGATAACCGGCAATGCTGTATAAATTTGCCGCATTCAACCAATACTGGCCGGCATTCATTGGGTCAGCTTCTTCCATGGCTTTTTGCTGCCATTGCATCCCCTGATGGGCCCATTCATAAATCCAGTTGCCATTGCGGTAACCCACCACGGTATCGAGCAGTTCGTTATCGCTGTGTTCCGCTTTAGAGCAAGCAATGCGTGACAATACCTCTTCGATTTCAAGCGGATCAACACCACGCCAGGTCCAGATTAGACGGTTGATCATGCGATACCAATGACTGGTTGTGTCACCATCCAGCGCCGAATGAACATTCATTGCCTGATTGCAGTGGGCGTGCCGCACTAGCGTTGAGGTTTCAGGATGCTTAAATTTTGGTTTGAACAGGATTTCAGAAAGGTTGGCTTGTGCCATGATAACAATAGCCTCCATAAGCCGTGATTCAAGCCCTTTAGGGCTGCTCAGATGGAGTCAAGTGTACTCATACTGCGGGGAAAATGAAACGCCCGGTAGGCACCGGGCATTTATTCCCTTCATATTTCAAGTTGCTGGTGTGTTAACTACGCTCAATCACCCGAATCACTGACTCGTATAAGCTCAGTGGGACGCTCTCGCTTGCCGCCTTCCTGCATCTCGAAATCTATTGGGTATATAAAGGGTTAAATTACTTAGCGCTTAGTGGGGCAACGAAGGTTACCGCCATATCCCAAGGCTGTTCAATCCAGGTACCCTGCGGAATATCAACCTCATAGTCATCAACTAATGGGCGTCCAGCAGGTTTGGCAAAAATGGTGACAAAATGTGCTTTCGGATACATTTCGCGGATAGCTTTCGCGGTACCGCCAGTATCAACTAAGTCATCAATCACGATAAAGCCTTCACCATCGCCTTCAGCACGTTTCAGGACTTTAAGCTCACCTTGGTTATCATGGTTATAGCTGGCGATACAAACAGTGTCGACATAACGAATACCCAGCTCACGCGCCAGAATACCCGCTGGTACTAAGCCACCACGGCTAACCGCGATGATGCCTTTCCATTGATCAGCAGGCAATAAACGGCTTGCCAATTTGCGGGCGTGAATTTGCAACATATCCCAGGTAACAACGTATTTTTCGCTCATAAAGTGTAATCCCAGCCAGTATAGAAGTGGCTTGCCATGGTTCAGAAGGGGAAAAAAGGTTGCGCGAGATTATAGAGAGCCAGCCGGATAAAAACCAGCAATTATCCGGCTAATTAATCAGGTTAGTTACAGTTATTGTGCGGCGATACGCGCGTAATACCCATGAAAGTGATATTCTCAAACTATCTCGCCATCTTAATGGCGGTGTATCACCACCCTTAAAATCTTTAGTCATCAACCCAATAGCATCTCTGACATCTCTACTGTGAGGTTGCCGATATGAGAATGCTGTTACAGGAGACTTACAGTGTCTGAACTGTCTCAACTTTCGCCTCAGCCGTTGTGGGATATTTTCGCAAAAATCTGCTCGATCCCTCACCCGTCTTACCATGAAGAAGCGCTGGCTCGACATATTATGACGTGGGCCAAAGAAAAAGGTCTGCATGCCGAGCGTGATAAGGTCGGTAATATCCTGTTGCGTAAGCCTGCTACTAAGGGGATGGAGAACCGCAAGCCCGTGGCCCTGCAAGCCCATCTGGATATGGTTCCGCAGAAGAATAATGATACGGTGCATGACTTTACCAAAGATCCTATTCAGCCTTATATCGACGGTGAATGGGTTAAAGCCCGTGGCACTACATTAGGGGCTGATAATGGCATTGGTATGGCCTCTGCGCTGGCGGTACTGTCTGACGATAGCGTCGAGCATGGCCCGTTGGAAGTGCTGCTGACCATGACCGAAGAAGCCGGCATGGATGGCGCATTTGGTCTGCAACCTAACTGGTTACAAGCCGATATTTTAATTAATACCGACTCCGAGCAGGAAGGCGAAATCTATATGGGTTGCGCTGGTGGTATTGATTTCATCACCACTCTGGCCCTGAAGCGCGAAGCAGTCCCTGCGGGTTATCAGACGCTGAAACTGACAATTAAGGGTTTGAAAGGTGGTCACTCAGGGGCTGATATCCATTTAGGACTCGGCAATGCCAATAAACTGCTGGCTCGTTTCCTGTTCGATCATGCCAAAGAGTTAGACCTGCGGGTACTGGATTTGAATGGCGGCACCCTGCGTAATGCCATCCCACGTGAAGGTTCTGTGACTCTGGCAATTGCTGCAGACAAAGTCGATCAGCTGAAAAGCCTGAGCCAAGAGTACCTGGCCACCTTGAAAAATGAGCTGGCCGCAGTTGAAAAAAATCTGACTGTACTGCTTGAACCAACATCTATTGATGCCAAAGCGCTGACCAAAGAGACGCAGCAGCACCTGATCGCTTTATTGAATGCCACACCAAACGGTGTCATTCGTATGAGTGATGCGGTGAAAGGCGTGGTTGAAACCTCACTGAATGTGGGTGTGGTTACCATGAATGAAAACGAAGCAGAAATCATTTGCCTGATTCGTTCCCTGATCGACAGCGGTAAAGATTACGTCGTCGGTATGCTGACAGCTATTGGTCAGTTGGCTGGCGCTAAAACTGCACCAAAAGGCGGCTACCCTGGCTGGCAGCCAGATCCAAGCTCACCGGTGATGGCGTTGGTGCGGGAAACCTACCAAAAGCTGTTTAACAAAACACCTAATATCATGGTGATTCATGCCGGTCTGGAATGTGGTTTGTTCAAGAAACCTTATCCAGATATGGATATGGTGTCGATTGGGCCAACCATGACTGGGCCACATTCACCGGATGAACAAGTTCATATCGAAAGCGTGGGTCAATATTGGCAATTGCTGACGGCGTTGCTGAAAGCGATTCCTGAGCGCGCATAAGCTGAACTAGCTAACTTTCAATACCAATAATGGCGGGCCTAATGGTTCGCCTTTTTTCATACTATTTTCAGCGCTATTCCCAACTCAGCAACAATTGCCGCTCAAGTTGTGGATCGAGCAACGTGACATGCAACCCGACCAGTCGAACCCCACGCCCTGCGCGCCGCTCATTCCATGCTGTCCGTGCCACTTGTAATAAATCGGCTTTATTCAGCTGTGGCCAAACATGTTCTTGTGTCGTTTGCTGAAAATCATGAAATTTGAGTTTCACCCCTTGCCGGGCAATGTGCAGATCTGGCCTGACTTTGCGAAGGCGAGTCTCCAGCTCAATATAAAGCTTTTCAATCAATGACTCACAGCTTTCCCAATCATGAATATCTTCGGCTAGCGTTTGCTCGACTCCAACTGATTTACGTAAACGATCAGGAGAAACTTCACGTTCATCAATGCCGTGGCTGCGCTCCCACAACACATGACCAAACTTACCAAAACGCTTTAATAATTCTGCCTGCGAATAGTTTTGTACATCACTACAGGTTATCAGCCCCAGCTCTTGTAAACGTTTTGCGGTCACTTTACCCACCCCGGGGATTTTACTTAGCGGTAAGTCGCGCAAGAAAGGCAATACCTGATCCGGGGTTATCACATACTGACCATTGGGTTTATTTAAATCAGACGCGATCTTGGCTAAAAACTTGATAGGGGCAATACCGGCAGAAGCCGTTAAATTAAGCTCCATCGCAATGGCTTGGCGGATTTCTTGTGCTATTAATGTGGCAGAACCACTGCATGCCTGACAATCAGAGACATCCAGATAGGCTTCATCCAGCGAAAGTGGCTCAATTAATGGGGTATAGCGCGCAAAAATCTCACGAATATGCTGCGAAGCTTCTTTATACGCCGCCATTCGGCCGGGGATCACTTTCAGTTGCGGGCAAAGTTTCAATGCCATCGCGGTGGGCATCGCACTGCGAACCCCATAACGGCGGGCGGGATAATTGGCGGTGCTAATAACACCGCGTCGGTCACGGCTACCGCCAATCGCAATAGGAATATCACGCAAGCTGGGATCGTCACGCATTTCGACTGCCGCGAAGAAGCAATCCATATCGACATGAATAATTTTTCGCATGTTTATTCCCCCGACCAAACCACTGTATAAGAATACAGTTAAATCGGAAAAATTCAAGATTATCCTAAATCCTCATCACACCAATGGTATGACGGCGAAAAACTAGGTAGGAAGGAGCGCAACCACTTCAATTTCCAAGGCCAGATCATGATGCAAAACTGGCACCGGTACTATGCAGCGAGCCGGTTTATGTGGCCCCAGCCAATCAGCATATAGCGCATTGAAATGTGACCATAGTGCGATATCACACAAATAAACGCGCACCTGAACCAGATTATTTACAGTACAATGACAATCCGCGAGTATCCCCTCAATATTGGTAAATACCTGCTTAACCTGAATATCGAAAGGTTGATTTGATAAGGCCATCCCCTGTGGCGTGACAGGCAATTGACCGGAGAGATAGATCATCCCCCCGGCACAGACAGCATGGCTATAATGGCCCGCCGGCGGCAGGCCTGATGTTGAATTTATCAAGATAGGCTGAGACATCATCAAAGCTTATCAATAAAGTGGGCCAAACGCGCTAAATCGACATTACCGCCCGAAATAATGACCCCAACGCGTTTACCGCGCAGATCCAACTGGTCACCAAAAGCCACCGCAGCCCCTAAACAGCCGGTGGGCTCAACCACAATCTTCATTCGACTGGTGAAAAATTTCATCGCAGAAATTAGCTGATCATCAGTCGCAGTCAGAATATTATCAACTCGCTCCTGAATGACCGGGAAAGTGTAGTGACCCAAAGCCGCTGTTTGTGCACCGTCCGCAATGGTCACTGGCGTTTCAATCTTAACAATTTTTCCACTGCGGAAACTCTGTTGCCCATCATTACCCGCGGCAGGTTCCACCCCAATCACCTGACAATTGGGGTAAAGCGCTTTGGCGACTGTGGCACAACCAGACAACAGCCCCCCGCCCCCAAGTGGTACCAGCAGCACATCCAACTCACCCACTTCTTCAAATAATTCTTTCGCCGCTGTCCCCTGGCCGGCCATCACATCCGGATAATCGTATGGCGGGATTAAGGTTAGCCCCTGTTTCTGTGCCAGTTTATTGCTAATAGCTTCGCGATCTTCAAGGTAGCGGTCATACAGCACCACTTCGCCGCCATAGCCACGGGTCGCCGCAATTTTGACCGCTGGAGAATCTTTAGGCATGACAATAACAGCGCGAATCCCTAATTTACGAGCCGACAAAGCAATAGCTTGTGCATGATTACCCGACGAGAAAGCAATAACCCCTTTTGCTTGCTGTTGCGGCGATAATTTCACCAGCGCGTTATAGGCCCCTCGAAATTTGAATGCCCCCATATGCTGGAAATTTTCGCATTTAAAAAACAGCTGCGCGCCGGTCTGCTCATTGGCAGTGGATGAGGTCAAAACCGGAGTCTTGAGCGCAACCCCAGTAATCCGCTGATGTGCTTGAACAATATCGTCGTAACAGATTGCTAATGGGGCCATCTTCAGTTTCCTTCAGTAGGGAGATAGGTATAGACAGTCGAGCGGGCGACACCCAGATTATTAGCAACCACGGTCTGGGCATTTTTCAAATCCATCAAACCGGCCTGTGCCAATTGACGGACAATTTCACGCCGCTGTGCCGGATTCAGTGCGCGTGGCGTGGTATTGTGCGCCGCTGCAAATTGTTCCAACTGAGTCCGTAACATCTCAAGGCGAGGTGATGCCAAAGACTCTTGAATTTCGGTGGGCATAGTTTGTGTCAGCTGTGACAAGCTGGCACTAACGGCAGAAAACAGGGAGATGTCCATATTCAGACAGAGAGCCCCGATAAACTCTCCTTTGCTATTTTTCAGGCCAATTGATGTGCTTTTTGCCGGACGGCCATCAGGAAATTGGTTCGGATAGTTAAGGATGACCTCAGGGAAGTTAGGATCAGCAATACGGCTCAAGCCCAGTTCAGTCGCTGGTTCGCCGACTTCCCGACCGGATAAGTTGTTTGAAATCGCCGCAATAGCATGTTCAGGCTGAGTCAGGTCGTGCAAGACAAATTCCACTAAGGGTGCAAATGTTTTGCCCAGTGCTTCAACGATTTTTTTGCTCTCCCGCAACAGGAGTTGATCTTCTGTTAGTTTCATAATTGAAGTATTGTCACTTTATGACATTTTGTCAAATTGATTGTATACACATGACATCTCAATAAAAAAGCTGCGCACGGCAGCTTTTTATCATTGAATTCTGATAGTCAGTGTTACTTAATAATAGAACTTTTTAGCGATTTATCTTGCTGATGACGTTCTAAAGCCAGCTCAATCAGTGTGGTGATCAATTCCGTCGAGCCAACCCCTGTAGCGCGCCACAATTTAGGATACATACTAATATTGGTAAATCCAGGAAGGGTATTTATTTCATTAATAATTATAGTGTTATCAGCTGTTAAAAAGACATCGACCCGAGCCATACCACGGCACTCAAGTGCGCGAAAAGCCGCTAAAGCGACTGCCCGAATATTATCACTGACGGCACTGTCTATTGATGCAGGGATAATGACCTTAGCACCAGTTTCATTAATATATTTTGTGTCATAGGAATAAAACTCGTCGCTAATGACGACTTCACCACACAAACTGGCTTGCGGATTATCATTGCCCATCACTGCACATTCGATTTCTCGCCCAACAATAGCCGACTCCACCAACACTTTATGGTCAAAATCAAAGGCTAATGCTACCGCCTGCTCATATTCATATGCATTACGCACTTTACTCACACCAACCGAGGAGCCCTGATTTGCTGGCTTTACAAATAAAGGTAACCCGAGTTTTGCCGTAACTTGCTCAAAACGATAGTTATCTTTATTCGCCCGTGTCAGGGTAATAAATGGCGCGATATTCAACCCAGCATCACGCAATAAACGCTTGGTGATATCTTTATCCATGCTAACCGCAGAACCCACAACACCGGAGCCGACAAAAGGAATATTTGCCATCCGTAGCAGGCCTTGCAAGGATCCATCCTCCCCTAATGTCCCATGGACAATCGGGAAAATGACGTCCAACTGAGCCAATGCAGAGGCATTATCGGTAGCAATCAGCTGCTGATGCTCTTGGCCTGGGATCAGCGCGACATTTTTATTTGAATGGTTCAGAGAAATCAATGCTGGGTTTTCTGCATTTAACAAGTAATTAGATGCATCATTAACATGCCATTTACCTTGTTTATCAATACCTAACAGCGTTACATCAAATTTTTCTTTATCAATCGCATCTACGATGTTCTTGGCCGACTGTAATGACACTTCATGTTCAGCCGATTTACCGCCAAAAATCACACCCACTCGCAATTTCGACACACTGCATTCCTTCTTAGGACCTGATACTTAGGGGCGCGACCACCCAATAAAATTACAGGTAACATTAATACAACCTTTGCATGCTTCACTAATGTTTTTTAAGATTCTTACAGAATTTTCTGGTTCAGATGGATAAACCACTTTTGTCTGAGAGAAATTAGCGCCAAATACTTCTTTTAATAATATAAGACGTTAATTCGCCATAGCCGATAATCATGATTATCCTAATCAATATGGCAACCAAATTAGCCAATAACAGAATTGAATTCTGTTATTGGCTTTTTTTCCATTTTTGTCATTTATTTTTAATAAAAAATCATTAAATTCGACAAAGCCGAATAATATTGGCTATATGATTAACATCACCCTGCAACAACTCATCACCAGTCAATGGATGGAAATTAAATATTATGCGAAATTATATCATGGCAACTATATTACTCTCTGCTACTTTTGTAACACATGCTAATTCAGTCAACTCAACAACACACCTCCAGTCACCACAAATTATTGCCCATCGTGGTGGAACAGCCGATGCACCTGAAAATACGATTCCAGCCATCAAAAAAGCATTGGCTAATGGCGCAGATGCAATCTGGATAACACTACAGTTATCAAAGGACAATATTCCGGTATTGTATCGCCCTGCTGATCTTAAGGAATTAACCAATAAATCGGGGAAGGTTTCTGACTATACTGCACAACAACTTGCCCAAGTTGATGCCAGCGTTAATTATAATGAAAAACATAATATTCAACCTAAATCAGCTTCACGCATTGGTATTCCTACGCTGGATGACGTATTGAAAGCATTCCCAACAACAACATTTTACCTCGACATTAAATCACCAGATGCAAATCCTGTTGCGTTTGCCAAAGCACTACAAAAAACACTGGAAGCATCCACTAAAGGTGAAGAAAACAGGCTAGGCAGAACCCGAGTCTATTCAACCGAAGATAAGTATTTAAATGCGCTGGATAAGGTCAATGAGGCCAGCGATAAATCCGAAAAAATTAAGCGTTTTGAAAGCCGTAATACCACCCGCACTGAATTAGCTAACATTGTCATGGACCATAAATGCCAGTTACCCGATGATAATAAAGAACGTTGGTATGGGCTGGAGTTACATCGTGAAGTCGAAGTTGTGGAAAAATATTCTCTGGGTGAGGGGCGTTCTAAAACTATTTTAAGCTGGGACAAAGAAGCCGTTGATTGTTTCCGTAAAAATACAAATGCACATATTATTTTCTTCGGAATTAATACTCCTAAAGATTATAAGAAAGCAAAAGAGTTAGGTGCTAATGGTGTCATGGTCGACTCTCCAAGCCAATTTAAAAAGATAGTCCACGACAATAAATAACTCTACCCGTCATATTTCAAACTGCATGTGTGCTGACTTCCTGTCACTCAATTATTTAGGATATAAAAAAATAAAACCCCTCGCTAAAATCCTTATTGAGCGAGGGGTTTTACATGCGGAAAGGCAATTTAGAACCCAACTATAGAATACGATACTGTTCCAAAGCTTTCTGGCGTGCGGCCTCTTTAGCTAACCGTTTCTTACGCGAATCACAAGGCTCGGGGCAATCACACACTTTCTCCATCCCCAAAGCACCAATGCCTCCACAACTGCCCTGTAAAGTTTTACGTTTTACGATATAACCCAGCGACATCCCAGCAATGACCAAGAGAAAAAAGACAAAGGACGCGATAAAAACAGTTAACATATCCCTCTCCTGTCACAGCCGCTTTTGCAGATAAGATTTGAACGACTCTGAAGAGCGTTCTTCAAAACCATCATCAGTTTTCACTATCATAAATACCGGAATGCCCAATAAATTAGCTAATGCCATTCCTCGCTCCGGCCCAAGCACACCTAATCCAGTCGAAAGCCCGTCAGCGGTCATACAGCTTGGGTCTAAAACAGTAATGGAAACTAAGCGATGGTTAATCGGCCGACCAGTAGCAGGGTCAATGGTGTGTGAATAGCGCACGCCATTCTGTTCAAAGTAATTACGGTAATCACCAGAAGTTGCGATAGCCATTCGACCAGGTTCGATAATCTCTTGCGCACTTTGCTCTGACCCTGCAACAGGCTTTTCAATAGCAATGCGCCAAGGTTTATTCTCCCCATTATTGCCCCGAGTCCGAACCTCACCGCCAATGTCGACCATATAGTTATCGATATTCTGCGCCTCCAAATATTCGGCAACAACATCGACCCCATATCCTTTAGCTATAGCAGAAAGATCAACATACAGTTCAGGAATACGTTTGATTAAAGCACCATTTTCTACGGCAAGTTTATCAATACCAACCCATTCCCAGCGTTTGGTGAGCTCAGCATCAGTAGGCACTACATTGGGTCGTCCTTCTGGGCCAAAACCCCATAGATTAACCAACGGCCCGACAGTCACATCCAACGCTCCGTCAGTCAGGCGGTTAATACGAATAGCCTCACGCACCACCTTGGCGGTAGCAATAGAAACAGGAAATGGCGTATCCACTTTCTGACTTTTATTGAAACGGCTCAGTTCGGAATTCGGCCGATAAGTCGACATTTGATCATTAACTTGCTCCAGTTGACGATCTATTTCCTGTTGTAACTTTTTCGGGCTGAAGGTTGATGAGTCACTCACATACTTAATTGAATATGAGGTGCCCATAGTTTTACCTTCGAGGTTGATTTGCTCAGGGCCGCAGCCTGTTAGCAACAAAACCCCCACAGCAGCCATTAGCCAATGCATTATATGTTTTCGCACAATATCCCCAATTTATGTAGAAATCCGAGTGGTGCCAACTCAGCCACCAAAATCATCGAGCATAATGTTTTCATCTTCCACACCAAGGTCTTTCAGCATCTTGATGACTGCCGCATTCATCATTGGCGGACCACACATATAAAATTCGCAATCTTCAGGTGCTGGGTGATTTTTAAGGTAGTTTTCTAATAACACATTATGAATGAAGCCAGTATAACCCGTCCAATTGTCCTCTGGCTGCGGGTCAGACAAAGCCACATGCCAACGGAAATTATCATTTTCAGCCTGTAACTGATCAAAATCTTCTTCATAAAACATCTCGCGCCGTGAACGCGCACCATACCAGAAGCTGATTTTGCGCTTTGAATGCAGCCGTTTAAGTTGATCAAAAATATGCGAACGCATTGGTGCCATACCCGCGCCGCCGCCAATAAAGACCATTTCTGCATCAGTATCTTTGGCAAAAAACTCGCCAAACGGCCCGGAAATCACCACTTTGTCACCCGGTTTTAGCGACCAAATATAGGAAGACATGATTCCTGGTGGAGCATCTGGTACTGATGGTGGCGGCGTGGCAATACGCACGTTTAGCATGATAATACCGTGCTCTTCCGGATAGTTTGCCATTGAATAAGCGCGCACTGTTGGCTCCGCCACTACTGATTCAAACCGGAATAAATTGAATTTATCCCAATCGCCACGATATTCCTCAGGCACATCAAAATCAGCGTATTTTACCGAATGGGGTTCAGCCTCAATTTGGATAAAGCCCCCGGCACGGAATGGCACCACCTCGCCATCCGATATTTTAAGCTTCAGCTCTTTGATAAATGTGGCTTTATTATCATTAGAGATAACTTCACATTCCCACTTTTTCACCCCAAAGATCTCTTCCGGCAATTCAATTTTCAGATTCTGTTTCACACTAACCTGACATGCCAGCCGACAACCTTCTTTGGCTTCCCGCTTTGAAATATGAGAAAGCTCGGTGGGCAAAATATCTCCACCGCCTTCTTTAATCGTCACACGGCACTGCCCACAAGAGCCGCCACCGCCACACGCGGAAGAAACAAATATGCCATGGCTGGAAAGCATATTGAGCAGCTTGTCCCCTGCCGGAGCAGTGAAACTCTTATCTGCATCTTCATTTATATCAATTGTAATATCACCAGTATTCACCAGCTTTGACTTGGCAAATAAAATCATCACCGTCAATGCCAAGACAATGAGGGTGAACATCACTACGCCTAGAATTATTTCCATGAATTATTCCTGCCTTTATAGGTTCACGCCGGAGAAAGACATAAACCCTAAGGCCATCAGTCCGGTGGTGATAAAGGTGATCCCTAACCCCTGTAAGCCCGCAGGCACATTGGCATATTTCATTTTTTCACGAATACCCGCTAACGCGACAATGGCTAACATCCAACCGATACCGGAACCAAATCCATAAACGATGGATTCAGGGAAGTTATAATCACGCTGTGCCATAAACGACACACCACCGAAGATGGCGCAGTTCACTGTAATCAGTGGCAGGAAAATACCCAGTGCGTTGTACAGAGTGGGAAAATACCGATCCAGGATCATTTCCAGCACCTGTACGATGGCGGCGATAACGCCAATAAAGGTAATAAAATTCAGGAAACTGAGGTCAACACCCTCAACTAATGCGCCATCCCGTAGAACCAGGTTATAAACCAAATTGTTAGCAGGCACAGAGATTCCCAAGACGACGGTTACCGCAATACCAAGGCCAAAGGCGGTCGAGACTTTCTTGGAAACTGCCAGGAAAGTACACATTCCCAGAAAGAATGCTAACGCCATATTCTCAACAAACACTGCGCGGACAAACAGACTGATGTAATGTTCCATCATCAATTACTCCTTCTCAATCTGCGCAGGTTTTAGGGTTCGCAGGCCCCAAATCAGCAAGCCAATAATAAAGAATGCACTAGGTGCCAACAGGAACAATCCATTAGGCTGATACCAGCCGCCATTCTGGACAGTTTCCAGCACCGTCACACCAAACAATTTACCGGAGCCAATCAACTCACGGACAAAACCTACCAGCACTAACACCACGCCATAGCCCAAGCCATTGCCGATGCCATCCATAAAGCTTTCGATTGGTGGGGATTTCATTGCATAAGCTTCTGCGCGCCCCATCACAATGCAGTTAGTGATAATCAGGCCAACAAATACTGATAACTGTTTGGATATCTCATAGGCATAAGCGCGCAAAATCTGATCCACCACGATGACCAATGAGGCAATAATCACCATCTGAACAATGATACGTACGCTGTTTGGAATATGATTGCGAATCAATGAGATGAAGAAGCTGGAGAATGCTGTAACCAAGGTTACCGCCAGTGTCATCACTAAAGCCGTTTCCAATTTGGTGGTGACTGCCAAAGCAGAGCACACGCCCAGAATTTGCAGCGCAATCGGGTTGTTATCAAATAACGGCCCCAATAAGACCCGTTTAATCTCTTTGCTATCAGCCATTTTTTAACCCCCCTTCACGCACTTTTTTCAGGAACGGGCCAAAGCCGTTTTCACCGAGCCAAAAGTCAAAGCTGTTTTGTACCCCATTGGATGTCAGCGTCGCACCAGATAAACCATCTATTGCATGGGGATCGTTAGCAGGCGCTCGCCCCTTAACAATACGAATAGCCGGTTGCCCTTGATCGTCAAATAACCGCTTGCCAATCCATTGGTTACGCCAAATCGGGTTTTCAACTTCCCCCCCCAGCCCAGGGGTTTCACCTTGATCGTAATAGGTGATACCACGTACGGTTTTACCGTCAGTGTCGATAGCAACAAAGGCATACATCATTGACCACAAACCAGAACCGTAAATCGGTAACACAATTTTATCGACCTGCCCGCTTTCACTGCGCACCAGATAAATTTCAACCACATTCGCTCGACGGCGAATACCGGCCATATCCTGTGCTGGTGTCAGCGCAATACTCATTTGGTTATCACGCAGTGCCTGCACGCGATCAAAGGTTGCCGGATCTTGTTGAATAAACTCACCGCTCTGCAAATCCAGCAGGCGCGGTTCAATCCGCTGCGTAAACTCACGCTGTACTTCTTCTGCTGGCATTCTCGGTTGCAGTAATCCTGCCACTGCCAGAATATTGCGTTGCTTATCAAGTAAGCGCTGTTCTTGTTGCTTAGCTTTCAAACCTACTGCGGCACCCGCCACGATGACAGAACACACCAGACAGAGCACGATGACCACCAGCAGTGTTTTACCGATGCTGTCATTATTTCTTGGTTTATCATTCGCCACGGGCTTTCCTCCGCTTGATATTGGCCTGAACAACCACATAGTCGAACAGTGGCGCAAACAGGTTAGCGAACAGAATCGCCAGCATCATTCCCTCCGGATAAGCAGGATTGGCGACGCGGATTAATACACACATCGCACCAATCAAGCCGCCATACCACCACTTACCTTTATTGGTAAAGGAAGCGGATACCGGATCAGTCGCCATAAAGATCATGCCAAAGGCAAAGCCACCGAGCACCAGATGCCAATACCACGGCATGGCGAATAACGGGTTGGTTGTGGAGCCGACCCAGTTAAACAGATAGGCGGTTGCTATCATGCCAATCATGACCCCAGCCACGATTCTCCAGGACGCCACGCGACCGAAGAGGATAATGGCCCCACCGATAAGAATCATCAGCGTAGATACTTCGCCAATCGAACCGGGAATATTACCAAGGAAGGCATCCATCCAAGTGATAGGTTGACCCGAGACGGTATTGACCAAACTGTGGCTACCGTTAACACTCCATTGCGATAAAGGCGTTGCCCCCGAAAAACCATCTGCAGCAGTCCAAACCAGGTCACCCGATATTTGTGCCGGATAAGCAAAGAATAGGAAAGCACGCCCCGCCAGTGCCGGGTTAAGGAAGTTGCGCCCAGTACCGCCGAAGATCTCTTTGCCAATCACTACCCCAAAAGAGATCCCCAGCGCCGCCTGCCATAATGGTAAGCTCGGGGGGACTATCAGGGAAAACAGAATCGAGGTAACAAAAAAACCTTCATTAATTTCATGTTTGCGGATAATGGAAAACACCACTTCCCAAAAACCGCCCACCACAAATACCACGGCATAAATCGGCAGGAAATAAACAGCGCCGAGCACCATTTTACTCACCCAATTGGCATCGGGGGCGAGTGATGCGCCCAGTAGTTGCGCCAGCCGATAATGCCAGTCACTGGCAATAATCTGTTGTAGTTCTGCGCCGCTGTAGAGTTGGTTTAACGCCGGTATCGCCTGCCCACCGACGTTATACATCCCCCAGAACATCGCCGGGAATACCGCCAGCCACACCAGAATCATCATTCGTTTCAGATCAATAGCATCGCGAACGTGAGAGGCACCCGGTGTCACTTTACCTTGGGTATAAAAAATGGTGGCCGCAGCTTCATACAGCGGGTAATACTTCTCAAGCTTGCCACCAGCTTCAAAGTGGTGCTCTATTTTCTCAAGAAAACTTTTCAGGCCCATCGGTTATCCTTCCTGCTCAATCTTGGTCAGTATGTCGCGCAATACCGGCCCATATTCATACTTACCGGGGCAGACAAATGTACACAGAGCCAAATCTTCTTCATCCAATTCCAGACATCCAAGCGCTGCGGCGCTGTCAGTATCGCCAGCTAGCAGATCACGCAGCAAATGAGTGGCCAAAATATCCAGAGGCATAACGCGCTCATAGTTACCAATCGGCACCATCGCGCGCTCCCCACCATGCATATCCGTGGAGAAAGCAAACAACTTGTGCTTGAAGAAATGGCCTAATGTGGTGCGAGTAATCGAATATTTATCACGCCCCGGCATCACCCAACCGAATAGCTCTTTTTCTCGCCCTTCGCGGATGACAGACACTTGTTGATGAAAACGCCCGAGATAGCCATGAGTGGCAGAGAAAGCAGTACCGCTGAGCACGGAACCGGAGATAATGCGGTTATCCCCCTCTTTCAGTCGACCGGCAGTCAGTTCAGATAAACTGGCCCCAAGGCGAGTTCGCAGTAAAACCGGCTGCTCCACCTGCGGCCCAGCCAGTGAGACGATACGATCTGTCCACAGCTCACCACGAGTAAATAATTTGCCGATGGCAATCACATCCTGATAGCCCACATGCCATACCGTTTTGTTCAGACTGACCGGCTCAAGGAAATGGATATGAGTTCCTACCAAACCAGCAGGATGCGGGCCAGAGAACTCATTGTAAGTCACCTGTGCGTTCTGATAGCTGGCAACGGCCTGCCCCGGCGCATGACAAACATGCACTTTCCCTTCAGTCAGACGGGCCAATATAGTTAAACCATGATTGAAGGCCTCAGACTCGGTGGCAATTATCACTTGCGGGTCGGCAGCCAATGGTTGGGTATCCATGGCGCTGATAAAAATGGCCCGCGGGCGACTATTAGGAACAGGAGTTTTGCTAAAAGGGCGGGTACGCAGAGCAGTCCATAAACCCGATGCCAGCAAGTGACGCTGCACTTGTTCATCACTCAGTTGATTGAGAGAAGACTCCTCATAATGTTCAAACGGAACTTGCTCGTCCCCGTCAATTTCAATCACCACAGATTGCAGAACCCGCCGCTCACCACGATTGATGGCACTGACTTTGCCACTGGCAGGGGCGGTGAACATCACACCTGGATTCTTTTTGTCTTCAAATAGCGCCTGACCTTTCTTTACCCAATCGCCTTCTTGAACCAACATAGAGGGACGCATCCCAACATACTCTTCACCAAGTAAAGCCACATAATGAATGTCTGGCCCCTCTTCGATTACCTGCACTGGTGCCCCAGCGATGGGGAGGTTAAGTCCTTTCTTTATTTTTATCATAGGGTTAAACGACTTTATTAGTTTTATCACATGCTGCACATAATCCCAAAGCGTACAGCGGCGTAAAGATAAGATCTTGCATATAACGATGTCTTAATACCGAATCCATGACACAAACATAAATACTGACCGAAAGAGTCGCAGATATTAATATCTGATACCCTTATTGGATGTTATCGAAGCCTAAATAGCGAAACAGCCAATAACTGAGCGAGCCATCAGCAGTGAGCAATTTTAGCATTTGCCACCCTGCACTGTCTGATAAATGCAGTGACTTGAGTCAAGCAAACACAAATAATTTACTGCTAAATTTTGTATATATTCGGTAAAATCGTATTGTTGATTCATCTTTAACGATTTTGTATTTATTTTATACAAAACATATATTGCTAAAAATTTTCTGACTGATAATCTGCGCCTATAAATCAGAAAGTCAGTGGCATCTATAAAAATAAGTAGGAATAAGAATGGGCAAAATCGCGCCGTCATTCGTGACGATAATGTTTGCGATGATAATTTGTTTGCCTGCGGCCTCCTTCACCAGTTCAGCCAGTGAGCCGGTGGCGGTATCCAAAGAGCTAAAACAGCAATTACTAGGGTCATCGGTCTATATTCAAATCTTCAAAGAAGAACGTACTCTGGAATTATATGCCAGGTTACAAGGTGAGTATCGTTTGGTGCAAAGCTACCGTATCTGTGAATTCTCAGGTGGACTTGGCCCAAAACGCCGTGAAGGGGATTTTAAGAGCCCGGAAGGTTTTTACACTATTGATATGCGCCATTTAAAACCCGACAGTAAGTTTTATCGGGCTATCAATATTGGCTTCCCAAATGATTATGATAAGTCGCAAGGTTATTCAGGGAAATATCTGATGATCCATGGCGCTTGCAAATCAATCGGCTGTTATGCAATGACTGATGCCTATATGGACGAGATATTTAACTACGTGCAAACGGCATTTATCTTTGGTCAGGAAAAAGTGGATATCAGTATCTATCCCTTCCGCATGACTGAACAAAATATGCAACGCCACCGTAACTCTTCGGATTATAGCTTCTGGCGTCAATTGCAGCTGGGTTATGAGTATTTTGCTAAGAACCGCATGCCGCCTTCGGTTTCTGTCATCAACGGGCAGTATGTGCTTAGCCGCCCGCCGACCTCCAGTACACCGACATCGCAGTATGCGATGACAAAATCAGATGCGCTGACGAAATCAAATACGCTCGCCAAAACAGAATAATGCAAACTCACCTGGTGCAATTTTGTGCCAGGTTTCATTACCGGTTAGAGGCTGAGTAGCGATCACCGTAACCACATCTTTAGGTGTGGTTTGGCGTTGAAAATCTATTTCAACATCCCTATCCAGCAAAGTCGCTTTGCCAAAAGGCGCACGGCGCGTTATCCAATATAAATTAGTTGAACAGAACGCCATCACAAAACGCCCATCCGAGAGCAGCATATTAAACACCCCTTTGGCGCGCAATTGCTCACATAGGGTGCCAATATAACGAAATACGGCGGGCCAATTACTCGGTGTGCGCGGGTAGCGTTTTGCCAGTTGATTCAGCAGCCAGCAGAAAGCATATTCACTGTCTGTTTGACCGATAGGCCGGAACGTTCCGGTATCCAATTGGCGATAGCCTTTAAGTTGGCCGTTATGGGCATAAGTCCAGTTTCGCCCCCACATTTCGCGGGTAAAGGGATGGGTATTTTCTAATGCCACTTCGCCACGGTTTGCCTGACGGATATGGGAAACCACCGCGCAGGATTTAATCGGATAATCTTGTACCAATCGGGCAATAGGTGAATTAAAACTGGGTTGAGGATCTTTAAACGTGCGGCAGCCATTACCTTCATAAAAGGTAATCCCCCAGCCATCTTTATGTGGGCCAGTTCCCCCGCCCCGTTGCACCAGGCCGGTAAAGCTAAAGCAAATATCCGTTGGAACATTTGCGCTCATCCCGAGCAGTTCGCACATATATTCCTCCGAGCACCTAAATATGGCTGCAATAGCCGAACCCTTCACTCAATCTCAAGGTGACCAACGAGATAACGACTATCGTTGATCACCTTGGCACATCAAGCTTTTACCATCTCTTTTTCAATCAACTGAATCAAGATGTGAATCACTTTAATATGAATTTCCTGAATACGGTCTGCATAGCCGAAATGAGGAACTCGAATTTCGATATCCGCAGAACCCGCCATTTTGCCGCCATCTTTACCTGTCAGAGTGATGACTTTCATGCCTTTAGCACGCGCGGCTTCAATGGCTTTAATGATATTACCTGAATTACCTGAAGTGGAAATACCTAACAATACATCCCCTTCACGGCCTACAGCTTCAACATAACGCGAGAAAATGTAGTCATAACCAAAATCGTTACTGACACAAGAGATATGGCTGACATCTGAAATAGCAATTGCCGGATAACCTGGGCGGTTTTCGCGGTAACGGCCGGTCAACTCTTCGGCAAAATGCATGGCATCACAATGGGAACCGCCATTACCGCATGACAATACTTTACCACCCGCTTTAAAAGAATCAGCCAGTAATACGGCTGCGCGCTGAATAGCATTGATATTGTCATCATCTTTCAAAAAGTTTGCCAGTGTGTCTGCTGCTTCATTCAGTTCACTGCGGATTAAATCGTGGTACATGGGAGCCTCTTTATAGTCCTATGGCATCATTATTCTTCCTCAGTCAGTGTACCGGATAGCATAAACTGCGAGAAGCGCTGTGATGAATTAGCCAGTACGGTTTTGGATTAGCCGAAACAGTTTTAGCGGTTAGTGCTGCCAATTTGTGAGATGAGTTGTAAATAACATGTAATGGTATTGATAAATATAATGAGATGAACTACAACAAATGTATCACTCAACAGGTCAGACCTCCTACATCTCAGGAGCTTCATTATGATGGTTCTAAGCATTGTTGCCTTGCTGGTTCTTATTGGTGTGCTGTTCTATCACCGGGTGAACCTGTACCTCAGTAGTTTGATTCTTGTGGTTTATACCGCAGCGATGGGGGCTGCACAGTTATGGTCATACTGGGCATTACTGCCACTGGTGATTGTTCTGCTGCCTCTGACACTCACACCACTGCGCCAATCCCTGTTTTCAGCACCGGCACTGCGCATGTTCCGTAAAGTCATGCCAGCCATGTCGCGTACTGAAAAAGAAGCGATTGATGCGGGAACCACATGGTGGGAAGGTGATTTATTTCAGGGCCAACCAGACTGGAAAAAATTGCACAACTATCCAAAACCGCAATTAACCGCAGAAGAACAAGCATTTATTGATGGGCCGGTTGAAGAAGCCTGTCGTATGGCTAATGATTTCCAAATTACCCATGAACTGGCTGACCTGCCGCCAGAGCTGTGGGCCTATCTGAAAGAGAATCGCTTCTTCGCGATGATCATTAAGAAAGAGTACGGCGGCCTTGAGTTCTCAGCCTATGCTCAGGCGCGGGTACTGCAAAAACTGTCCGGTGTGTCTGGCATATTGGCTATCACCGTCGGCGTACCCAACTCCCTCGGCCCCGGAGAATTACTGCAACACTACGGAACTGAAGAGCAAAAAAATCATTATTTGCCAGGATTGGCGCGCGGTGACGAGATTCCTTGTTTCGCCCTGACCAGTCCGGAAGCCGGTTCAGATGCCGGTGCCATTCCGGATACCGGCACAGTCTGTATGGGTGAATGGCAAGGCAAACAGGTGCTGGGTATGCGCCTGACCTGGAACAAGCGCTATATAACCCTCGCCCCCATCGCCACAGTGCTCGGGCTGGCATTCAAACTGTCTGACCCTGAGCATCTGCTGGGCGAAACGGTTGATTTAGGGATTACCTGTGCGCTTATCCCCACCAATACCCCAGGGGTGGAGATCGGCCATCGTCACTTCCCGCTGAACGTACCGTTCCAAAATGGCCCAACCCGCGGTAACGATATCTTTGTACCGATAGATTACATTATTGGCGGGCCAAAAATGGCAGGTCAGGGCTGGCGGATGCTGGTGGAATGCCTGTCTGTAGGGCGCGGTATTACCTTGCCTTCCAATGCCACTGGTAGCTTGAAAAGCGTGGCGATGGGTATCGGCGCTTATGCTTATATTCGCCGTCAGTTCAAAATCTCAATCGGTAAAATGGAAGGGATTGAAGAGCCGTTGGCACGCATTGCCGGTAACGCCTATGTGATGGATGCCGCAGCCACCTTGATTACCAGCGGCATTATGTTGGGTGAGAAGCCGGCGGTGTTATCTGCCATTGTTAAGTATCACTGTACACATCGTGGTCAACGCGCAGTTATGGATGCGATGGATATCGCCGGGGGTAAAGGTATCTGCCTTGGCCCGGCCAACTTCGTCGCCCGTGGTTATCAAGGAGCCCCCATTGGTATCACCGTGGAAGGCGCGAATATCCTGACCCGCAGTATGATTATCTTCGGTCAGGGCGCTATCCGCTGCCACCCGTTTGTACTGGATGAAATGGCGGCTGCGCAATCGAATGATGTTGCCGCTTTTGACAAAGCGCTATTCGGCCACTTGGGTCATGTAGGTAGCAACAAAGTCCGCAGTTTCTGGCTCGGGCTGACCAATGGCCGCACCAGTGCCACGCCGACCAAAGACAGTACTCGTCGTTATTACCAGCATCTGAACCGCTTGAGCGCCAACCTGGCCTTGTTGTCTGATGTCTCGATGGGTGTGCTAGGGGGGAGTCTGAAACGTCGCGAACGAATTTCTGCCCGTTTGGGGGATATTCTTAGCCAAATGTATCTGGCCTCGGCCACTTTGAAACGCTTTGAAGATGAGGGCCGTCAAAAAGAAGATCTGCCACTGGTGCATTGGGGGGTACAAGATGCACTGAATCAGGCAGAACAAGCGCTGGATGATTTGCTGCGTAACTTCCCGAATGGCTTTATTGCCGGGTTAATGCGGTTTGTTGTCTTCCCATTCGGACGCGCTCATCAGGCCCCATCAGACCGCCTGGATCACCAGTTGGCGCAACTGTTGCAAATACCGTCAGCCACCCGCAGCCGTATTGGCCGTGGTCAATATCTGACACCGAGCGAGTTTAATCCGGTTGGTTTACTGGAAGCGGCATTGCAGGATGTGATTGCAGCAGAGCCGATTCATAAGCGCCTGAGTAAAGAAGCGGGCAAGAGCTTGCCATTTACCCGACTGGATAAGCTCGCTAAACGCGCGCTGGCTGAAGGGAAAATCAATGCTGAGGAAGCCGCAATACTGACCAAAGCAGAGCATAGCCGCCTGCGCTCTATTAATGTCGATGAATTCGAAGCGGATGCACTGGCGACCAAACCCGTGGCAAAACAGCCGGCGAAACCACGGCAAATTGAAGCGGCATAACGGTCTAATCTCATTGATGTGAGTGTCTAACTCTCTATACCAAAGCCTCCCTTACCGGAGGCTCAGACTGCTGACAAACCTCGATAACTCGATCTTGCAAGGTGAAGGCAGGTAGAAGAGTAAAGCGTCCGCGCCAGGGACGGCGCGGGTCGAGCCCCCAGGGAAGGGTTTACGGCGTCTTTACGATCTGCCTGTTTTCACCGTTACGGGCACTTTGTCATTAACCTCAGCCTCCCTTACCGGGGGCTTTTTTTATCTGCCAGCAAGCCACGAACAATCAGTCCGAACTGCTCAGGTTTTCCGGCAAACAACACATTATCAGGCTGAATCTGTAACAAGCGTTGGCGTAAACTCTGACGCCACTCTTTATCTGAAATCAGCCGTACTGTTACTGCAATATATTCTGCCAAATCATGCGCGATTAACTCTTCATCTAACCCCAAACGACGAAATAACCCCTCATCGATATGCTCATGAACCTCGGTGCCGCTTAGACACACACCGGGTAAACCCTGACGCACGGTATCAACAATCCCATTGGTATTACCAAAGGGAAATGGGTTGATAAACAGGTCACACTGATTAATAACCTGTAAGTAATCCAGATACCCCAAATGCTCATAAACTCTGGCTTGAGGAAGAATATCATTAACGGCTTTTTCCATCACCCGATGGGTAATTCCCCAACAGAACCCCACTAGAAAATGAAATACCACCGATGTTGATGTTTGCCGAGTGATTTCAGCACAAGTGGCTAAAAAGCGAGGGTTAATTTTCATGGCAGAAGCACAAACAGCAATATGTACAGCTGGCCGCTCAGCAAAATGTAATATGGGTTCCGGCTGGCTAATATTGGCGGGCGGCACGTAGGGCAGGCAATCTTTAGGCAATGAGACAACTTTTTCTGAGAAACACGCAATATCACCTAAATAATCCTCCTCTACTAAAACTGCATCAATATAATCAGAATGAGTAGTCGCAGGGTGCCCCAAGGCCATCACTTGCAAAGGGGCCAGGCGCAGGTTAGTCAGTGCAATGGTGAGCGGGAACATGCCAACACTGGGGAAATAGATAACATCGGGCAGCAACTGTTGCGTTAATGCCACAATGGCCTCGACCGCCCCCGCTCGATTAACCTCAGTAAAGTCATCAAACACAGCCTGGGTTATTGCGTCGGTTGCATCAATAATAGTGGCACCATGAGTAGAAAACTGCTCGCGCGCCGCGCGTAAGGTACTGGAATGAGTGCGATAGATAGAATGACCGCTGTTAAACCATTCAAGAATAACCAGCATCAATGGCTTATCGCGTGATGGCGGTGATAAGTGATTATCAGATAGACCATTGTGTAATAGTGTGTTGCGTAAGTGGAAATTAATACTGCGTTTGATAGCATGTTTTTCAGCCATATCAGCATAACTGCAATGCATATAAACATCATGCAAGATACGTTCTGGTAGATGTTCAAGGCTATCGAGAGTTAACAACCGTTCCGGTAACCATCGCAATAAAAGCTCACGCTTTGCGTGCCCCACTGTGCTGGGTAAAATTCGCGGGGACAATAAAGCCAGAAATAAGGCTGCCGCTGCATTGGGATTAAATTGCCATAATATCTCGGGTTGTAGAGGAATACCGGATTCTGGTAAATACATGACACAAAATTTAAGAAAATTATTCTGCTCAAAGCGAAGAGGATGAGCACATCCCTCACCGGCCTGATTAAGATTAGTAATGACGTGATCGGCATGACCAAATGGGGACGCTGCGAAAATTAATGCAATCCAACGATGGAAATTAATAAGTTGTAAGAATCCTTTTTCCGATAACACAAATCCAGGATCAGAAAATAAGTTGCCAATAGCTGCCGCGAGCCGATTACAATAATGTTCCTGTTGTTGTATCGATTGTTGCTTAAGCGAAAAAACATCCCAGCGACCATATTGAGTGTCCAGTTGCTCCAGCATTAATATCAGTAATCGCCCCGCTTCTTCATAACGCCGTACACACACTAAAAATTCGAAATAAGGCAATGAAAAAGCTGTCGAATTCTCTGCCTCTTGTGATACCTCAACCGTCTTATCCACCATTATCAGCTCTCCTTGTCACTTTGATATCACGACTTTACGAGTAAATTTAGCGAGTTAACAAGCCCGTCACTTCTGCTTAGCGGTCTGGGTTAAGGGCTTCCATTTACCTAAAATATGCGTCTCGCAAGGCCCACTCTCAGTGGTTTCCCCTTCTGGGATACAAACCACGACACTGATGTTGGCCGCGATATCACGCTCAGATTCAGTCACCACAAGCGGCGGTAAAATTTGTTCGTCAAGAGAGCTGAGGATCTGGTTTCGTTTCATCATTAATGAGCCATGTTTACTTATCTCCTGAGGCTGCGTTATCTGCTCTGATATTGTATTTTCTCCAGATATCAGTATGGGAGTCAGGAGCGAGGTTGGGGTTGGAACTGAGGTTGGGGTTGGAGCTGAGGTTGATGCAGGTGTTGATATTAGTGTTGAGCCAGATTTGGTTCTACCGCCAACGCTATTTTTATCAATCGGTTTGCCATTGATAGTGACATTGCCACCAATATTTTTCGGCAATACTATAAACATCAGTGAC
The DNA here is from genome assembly GCF_901472495.1 of Yersinia enterocolitica subsp. enterocolitica. Taxonomy (NCBI): domain Bacteria; kingdom Pseudomonadati; phylum Pseudomonadota; class Gammaproteobacteria; order Enterobacterales; family Yersiniaceae; genus Yersinia; species Yersinia enterocolitica. The sequence goes on along the minus strand of NZ_LR590469.1, from coordinate 4,376,113 downwards.
TTACCAGATCCAGCATTCCCGCCGAGCGTAATATCATTTATCGCTGCATAATCATTGAGGTAAATACCGTGATTATTAGCGGAATTGCCATTTACCAAACCGCCACTCATTGGGCCATCAATATGAACACCATAACCATCACCAACAGTATTACCATTAATCGTCGTATTACCGGTACTGGATACCGGGCCGGTTACCTCTATACCATGACCATCGCTGGCATTACCGGCTAATGTGGTGTTATCCAGGGTATTATTACCGTCGAGCTGCACGCCGGTACCGACATCGCCGCTGGCGTTGCCAGTGACAGCCAGCAGATCGTTGGTTCCACCGCCAGTGAGGGTGGCATTCTGGCCAATATCCACCCCGCTACCCTCGGCGGTCTCACCGTGCACCGCGCTGCCATGATTGCCGGTTAGATTAGCTACGATTTCGATACCCTTGCCATCCGGGCTGTTACCGTTCAGCGTGGCATTATCAAGTTCACTGTCACCATCAACCTTGATACCGGAACCGGTATCTGAAGTCCCGTTGACCGTACCACCTGAAATGGCCCCGTTCAGTTGCACGCCGTCGCCGTCCGTGGCTTTGCCATCAACTGTGCTATTGCCTTTGTTAGTCAGCGGGCCGTCGATATCAATACCTGTACCATCGCTGGCATTACCGGCTAATGTGGTGTTATCCAGGGTGTTATTGCCATTAAGCTGAATACCGCGGCCTTGATCCCCGGTCGCATTACCATTGATAACCAACAAATCGTCCGTGTCCCCACCCACAAGGAGGGTATTTCTATCAATCCTCACCCCGGTGCCATCGGTAACATTACCTTGCACTGAGCTACCGTAATAACCTGATAGATTGGCAGTGATTTCCACACCAATACCATCAGTGCTGGTACCTTTAAGCATCGTATTGTTAAGAACAGTTTCAGCGTCAACTTTCACCCCGCTACCACTGGCCGAAATGCCAGTAACATGGCTATCATCTAGCGAACCACTAACCTGCACCCCCACCCCGCTGGCTGAAGTTCCGTTGACGACACCGTTACTAAGTGTTCCATTAATCTGCACCCCGATGCCATCACCTGAAGCAGTGCCGTTTAGTCGAGCATTGCCGCTATTAGTCAATGAATCGGAAAGATCTAATGCAATACCATCCACAGCCGCGCCATTTAAACTGGTATTGCTTAAATCGTTATTACCGTTGAGCTTTATCCCAGTACCACTGCCCATCGTCGCAACCCCTTGTAAAGTGAGCAGATCCGTTTCACTGGTACCTGTAACATGTAAATTCTTATCAATATCAATGCCATAACCGATACCATCAGTGGTGCCATTAATAATACTCTGATGAATACCGTTTATATCACTGGTTATCTCCACCCCTATGCCATGAGTACTACTACCATTGAGCGCGGCATTATCAAGTACGACATGGGTGATAACCCCAGAACCAGGCAATGAATCAACTTTGATGCCACTGCCATTAATTGATTTGCCGCTCAGTGCAGTATCCGTGATGGTGGCATTACCGCTGATACGTAGGGCTTCAGCCTGGATTGAACTGCCAGTCACATTAATACGGTTAATTTGATGCTCGGCACTGAACAAATGAACCCCAGAGCCATCAGTACTGCTTCCTTCAATCGTGACAGGGCCGCTACTATTATTAACCATACCGGAAATAGCCACCCCACTGCCAGCAACACTGCTACCTTTAATTAGCGAGTCACCTTCACCATTTAATACAACTGTATTATTACCAATAGGGAAATTAATACCGGTACCACTGGTTGATCGCCCTTCCATTGTTAAAGAACCATTATTATTAATAGTTAATGTTTTAGGGCTTAGATAGCTGATACCATTTCCGCCCGCAGTAATTTGTGAACCTGTATTTTCACCGAGAAGAGATAACTGGCTATCCTTGGCAATATTAAGTGTATTGGCACCATAAAACGCAATACCATTACGAATTGCACCGGTGCCACCGGTCTCACCTTGGATAGCAATATTCCCTGCAACGGATAAGCTGCCATTGGCTCTAAATAGGGTACCTGCGCCTTGGGTAGTATTAATCGCTTTGCCAATAAGTAAGCCATTTAGCGCTTTGATACTGTTATTTCCGCCCAAACTTAATACAGAATTTGTGGCAGTGGATAACGCTGATAGTGCTTCACCATAAACCGTAACATTCCCCAACGCGGCATTAAGATCGACATTGTTAAAATAAACATCGCCATCACCGACTGATGAACTATTAATATCAATATTCTTCCCAACAGAGGTCAAACTAACATTCGCCAGATTAACGGATGAACGCGAGTTTGAGCCTTTGCTATTGCTGCCTTTTAAGCTGATATTCCCTTGTGCAACTAAATGACTACGTGACTCGTCTGATAACCCTTGGACTATAATGGCTTCACTTGCGGCACTGCTTGTAGCCACTAACATAAGTTCCTTTTGTGCGCTTAAGGTTGTATTTTGCCTGATAACAATCCCTCTATTCGTTGAAGTTGCATTGGCATTAATATTTCCCGTCAATGTCGTAATATTAGCTTCGCGGATGACCATCCCATCAGCGCGACTCGTATTAGATATCAAATTAACTTCATTTGCTCTAATGTCTGCATTGGCAATACCAATACTTTTTGAACCATTGTTATTTGCTGTGAAGTTTCCGTTTTTTGCTTCAAAATTGACATAATCAACACCAATACCAGCCCCTGTCATGTTCCCATGATTATTGGCTATTATTGATATATCTCTTCCTACTGTAACGTTCATTCTATTAGATGCGATTCCAGTAATTGTCACCGCTTCAACACTCGCGCCTGAGGTATTAACAGCTACAGATAAATTCTGCCCTGCACTCATACCACCATTACCTTTAAAATATAATGCCTTATGGTTTGGTGAGCTTAAATTAGCTTTAATATCACCTTTAGCCGCAAGAAAAGTATTTGTCATTACTACCGCATCGTTATCGCTGATATTGCCATTCAATATAATATTATCAGCACTGATATTGACATTACTAAAAGGGCTACCTTTTACCCCACTGATATTTAAATTAAAATCCCCGCCCTGAGCTTTTATATTAGTATAATCTGCGGAAATAGTACTTCCGACTTCAGTTCCTTTATTAACTGCCACCATAGAGATATTGCCACCGGCAGCCATATTGACCTGAACACTACTGGAGTTACCGTTGATCTTTATTGCATCAGCACCTACCGTCGTCGAATTAGTGGTCACGCCTTGCAACTTGATATTTTTACTGGCATTCAGATCAGTATCACCTGAAATCCAAAGCCCTTTATGGGTAGTCGTGGCATTTGCACTAATATTACCTGCGGTTGCCGTAATATGACTATCTCTGAGTAAAAAGCCATCAACTCCTTTAGTGTTTATTTCAACGTTAACATTATTGCCACTAACTTTTGAACCTTGAATTCGCAGTCCAAAACTAGTCTGAGTGATAATTTCGCCATTAATATCAAATGAAATATTGCCAGACTTAGAAACAAGGCTTCCATTAGTAAAATCGACTCCTCCTGAGGTACTACCATTGGCATTAGCCTGGAAGGTGATATTCTTATCGCCAGCAATAGTTGCATTAGTGAATGTTCCCATCCACGAACTTCTGGAATTAGATTTCATAGTAAATGACATATCACCTTTCCCAGCAAAAACTGAATCACCGGATATATCAATACCACGCCATCCTTGCTGATTAGCATTACTACTTTCACCGCTTATACGAGTTTCACCTGCCACGCTTATATTAGCGGAATTACTAATATTGACGCCCACGTAGGATGCCATCCCGGTATTACCTTCCAGGGTTAGATTGCCAACCTGATATCGCCCCCCCATAATACTGATGCGCGCGGCATTATTTTCATTGGCATGTTTCATCAGTAAATCCCCGCCATTTAATAACACATCACTATTATTCAATGTAATTATCGAATCTACTATCGAGTCTCCCGATAATAAATTAAGGTTTAGTTTTCCCGTAGTCGCCGTAATATTATGGCCATTACTAACAATATTACCGTCAGCCTGTAAAGTCAGAGTAGCATCGCCACCGGCTATTTTATTGATATCAGCTTGCAGGGTAATATTACACCAACGGCAATTCGTTAAACTGCCATTACTGGTGGTAATCGTGACATTGGTGCCTTTATCGAGTTGTGCATTGATACTGGTGTTCAATATTTGCGTAACATTGGCCATTGGCGTGAAAACCTGCGCATTCTTTGCATATCCGGCAGGGATATCACCTATCTGAACCGATACTCCACTTTCAGCACCACTACCAACAATATTTACCTCTGCCGGATCGAGTAACCATCTGCCCGTGTTGCCCATAATCGCACTGACATCAACCCGACCAAAAGACTGCAAATTGCGCTGACTGGATGTTTCAACTTGCCCACCATCACCTGATAGTGACCCACCTCGGGCATGAATATCACCATAGAAACCGGTGTAATGTTCAGACCACAAAACTGCGGTGCCGCCAGCCCCTTGATGTGTGGAGGAAACATCAATATTCGCACCTTTGTCCATCACAACTGAACGAGCATTCTTTATCAGCTTATTTTTGCCCTGCCAGTCGCCACCGACCAGCACTTTTCCCCCGCCCTCGTCCCCACGCGCATCAATTTTGCTTGCAGCAACCAAATGTATATTTTCACCAATTAGGATAACATTCCCGCCACGTCCCTGCTGACTGTTGACATTAATCATCCCCTGCTGACTCACCACCCCTTCATTGCCACCATTAAGGTAAATAACACCATTTTTTTCTGACAAACCACGCGCCTGCAAAATGCCGGTATTATCAATCACGGTATTCATCAACATTTCTTTACCCTGCGCGGTCAGTTGAATAACCCCCTCATCAGCCCGAATCAACCCACCGTTTTGTAGCAAAGTATTGACTTGCTCACCTTGAACTTGCACCCCGAGTAAGTTGCCGCGATCCAAATTAAGGATGACGCGACTGCCACTCGCTAATGCCACTTTCCCTTGCGGCGTATTGATAACACCGGATGGTTGATTATCAACCTGCTGACCAATCAATGCGATATAACCACCTGCCGTGGTGCGCAAATTAGCCTGATTAACCAGTTTGCCTTCTTGTTTTTGGCTGGTCAGCGTATAGCACCCGCTAATAAAGTCCTGATTAGACATTGATTTAGTACTGGCAATTAAACCACCGACATCAACTTGCGCACCTTTACCAAATAGAATGCCATTCGGATTAAGTAAAAAAACCTGACCATTAGCTTTCAGGTTGCCATATATTTGTGATGCATCGCGGCCGAGTACCCGGTTCAGCGCGATACTCTGCTGCCCTGGCTGGTTATAAATAACGTTGTTTCCCTGCGCAATATCAAAACTGCCCCAATTGATCGCCAACTTATCGCTTTGCTGAGTGATAGTAAGAGTGGTGTTATTAACATCCATCTTCCCTTGACCGACCACAATATTGCCATTCACCGGCAATGAAGGGTGGGCAAATACCAGTAGGGGTAATATGCCGAGAGCCAATCCTGTCAGGATAGCCAGGTGACTTAATTTTCCAGCCCTCGTATGATTATCATTAATAATTTTTTTGCCGAAAGACGAAAATGATCGACCGTAAGTTCGGGTAAATTCTCCCACAGCAATTAAGCATCCCAACCGACGGCAGAAAATAAGTTTGTATAATTTACTGTTCATTCTTCACGTCCATTAAATCTGACAAATATGCCGATAAGCGCTAAAACAACTTGTAAGCGCTAAGCCAAAGTTGGTCGTTATCCGGTTGAGAAGTTGCAGCCTGGCCGGTGCGATGTGCCCAAGTCAGATTCAAGAAATAATCTGCCGGACGAGAGAGAGCGATATAGGCACCAAAGCCTGACAGGTTGATATTATTTCCCGTCAGTCCCTCGATAGGCTGGCGAAAATAGGATCCCCATCCTTGGTCAAAAAATGCCGCAACCGTGATTTGATTGCCCGCACCAGCCCAATCTAGAAACGGGGGTTGCCAACGAGTCCGTAATTCGGTGGTAAAAAGCGTGCCTTTATCCACCGCTCCTTCGCCAATACCGTAAGCCCGAACCGCCAATGGCCCTCCCAACAGCAGTTTTTGTGAGCTATCAAGATTCTTACTGGCCATTTGACCGGTAAATTGGTTGAAGAAAGAGAAATAAGGGCCAAAACCCTGATCATGACCCGCGCGATAATTAAAGCGGGCAAAAGTACCGCTAATACCGGTCAATGAATTCGTGCTCTGACTAAATTCGTCATCCAATGAAAGGTGACCTGCGGTGCCCAGTAAATTAAAATGGCTTAACCCGCGTGGCACTGCGGAAAAAGTGCCATCAATCTCAAACTCACCGGCATCCAAATTACGTTTTTGTTCCGGTAATAGAATCAGTGCATCACGCATTCTGCTCTGATGGTAACCCGCATTCGCATCAATCCGCGCCGCTGAATTACGTATCCACGGATGACTCAGACTAATACCCCAACTGTTAGAATGACCTCGAGCATCCAATATTTCGAAAGGCCCCTTCAGGGTATAATCCAGGTAACTATAATTAAGCGCTGCGCGAGTGCCATAGGTATTAATGGGAAAGTTGTAGTCCAACATACCATTGAATACATCTGCCGAGCTGGATAAAATAAAATCGGCTCGTAATTGATCCCCCCATCCTGTTGGATTATTAACAGCCCCTCCGGCTAATAACCGATTATGACCAGAGTAATCATTACCTTGATTATCTATGCCGATATAGCCCATTGCAGCCTGTCCTGGGGTAATATCAGCATAAATTCTCGTCATTCCCGATTGGGTTCCTGGCTTTAATGCCAAAGCCGCATCAACTCCCGGTATTTCATTAAGAATGAGGGCGGTTCTTTCAAGGCGAGATAATTCAGCTGGGGAAGCCGCACAATCTTTATTGCCAAAGATTCCCACTTCTTTACCACAACTATTACTTTCAATCATAGCAGCAGCAAAGTCAGTATTCAGCCGACTCAGATTATTGACTTCCGGATTATCTAATCGGCCAGCAATAATACGAACGACGACAATACCTTCACGAATAGTTTGTGGCGGCAATATTGCCTGAGCGGCAACGAATCCCTGTTGTCGATAGAAACGAGTGACCGCCAAAGTCATGGCTTGCAAATCGTTAAAGGCTAATCTCTGCCCTAGCCAGGGAATAATGACTCCACGTAGCGCTTTATTATTTCCGGCAGCAGTCTGTAATAACTGAGTATCCCCCTCAAATCTAACTTCACGTAAAATGATTGTTTCCGTCGCTGTAGTACGACCTGGTGAAGGGGGCGAAATCAAAGGCGAAAGTTTAACTTCAGCCTTCTGTGGTGCAAGTAATGCTTCCGGTGTGGTTTGCCGTATTTCGTTACTAATCGTACCCGCATTAGGTACATTTATTACCTGAGGAGCGGAAACTGCCTGCGAACAAAAAAAAAGGGTTGATATTATTACCGTAAAGCTAAAATTATTCTGATGCCGTGATTTTTCTGGATAATAAAAATATCGCATAAAATACGCCTGCTTAGCATGATGACAATGCCAGTTTAAATAAAAAAATAAGTTATTTAACGCTGGCCCATTAGGGTCGATTTTTAGTTGTGTTTTTATAAAAATTAAACAGAACGTGCTAACTGCAATAATTATAAATACCCTAAAGAGGGTTCTCTATTGTTTCAGACTAATATTCAGTTCATATTTATAACAAATAGTTATTTGTGGTAGATATATCATAATCAACATAAAATAATAATTACATTTAATTCAAACGACTTATTGGATTGGTTTTATTTATTATAAATAGCCGAGTAATAACGCAACCAAATGAAATACATAACCTAAAAACAGAACAAACCTTCTAAATAATATTTATTGCAATTAATTGCATAAAAATTATAAGTTATAGATAAAACCAATCATGACAGCAAAAAAATTAATACTTTTTTTAAAATAACAGAATCATCAATTTTTTATCCAAATGTTAAATATGCTATTTTATATTTTTAAAAATACCATACCTAATAGTAATTCACATAATAAAAAACCCGTATTACTTAACGAGGTTCAGACTGCTGACAAAGTTGATAAGCGGGGAAATGTGCCGAATGGGTCGTAACGGCGTGAGCCGTCGGAGCGGCCATCGGTACAGCCGCCCCGCCAGTCTCGGTGCGATAACATGGGCTTGTCATCAACATTAACCCCGTATTACTTAAGGGGTTACTGTATTTTCATTCAAATAACTATCGCGTTGGGCTATAAATAATCTTTGCTATCCATTCTGTCTAATACGAGCAATCAAATCATCAATGCTATCTATACGTGACGCGGCCAAAATCAAAGTACGCCCCAAACTCAAAGCATGCCGCTGACATGCCCGGCGCATCTCATCATCAGCGATACTATCCAGATCAGCCACATGGGCCAGCCCAATGGTACGTCGGATCAATTCACTGCCACAATATCCCACTGCATCTTGCCAAACCTGCTGGAGAAATAACCGAGCGTAACCCGCCGTTGCCAGCGCTGAATCTTGTGTTTTTTCCTCGCATAATGCCAGAAAACGGTGGGAGAAGGTTTCCCACAAAATATGAATATCTTTCAACCGCTGTTCACGGCCCGCCGCGGCGTCCCTTGGGCCAGCTAACCCCGGCAAACCACAATAGTTGAGCAGTAAATTACCCAGTGCGGTGCCCACATCAAAACCTATCGGGCCATAGAAACCAAACTCGGCATCGATGGCTTTCAAGCGGCCATCAGCGACAAAAATGGAACCGCTGTGAATATCACCGTGCAGCAATGCTTCAGCTTTGCTCAAAAAACGGTGCTTTAGCGAAGCAACAGCCAACTTGAGTGCATCATCCTGACGTAATGCCAGCACCTCGGGTAATAGAGCCGGATCGAAATTATTACGCTCATGATCAATGTAGGGATCAGTAAAGAACAGATCTTCGGTAATTTGGCACAATTCTGGGTTGGTATAGCGACTGACCGCGGCCTTTTTAGCTTGAGCCGACTGATAAAAATCGGAAGTATGGAATAAAGTTTGCGCTAAATACTCAGCTAATTGCCCCGCCGCTTGCGGATAGTATTTTCCTTTCACCAATTCACTGCGCCAGATTTCGTGATCAGATAAGTCCTCCTGAACCATCACCGCCAGCTCTGCATCGTGATGCAGAACATTAACCGTATGTTGTGGGCAAAATTGGCCGTGGGTTAACAGAGTTTCGGCTTCTATTCTGGCGCGATCCAGGGTCAGCGGCCAAGACTCTCCCACACAACGCACATAAGGCAGTGCTTGTTTAACAATCACCCGACTCATCCCCGCAGCATCACGGATTTTAAACACCAGGTTGAGATTCCCATCGCCAATTTCGTCGGCTGTCACCAGCGCCAATGGATCAGCTATTTGACCAAATTGGCGAGCATATTCAACGGCATCCGCAGCAGTAAATGTATGGTAGCGCGACATCTTCAACCTCATTATTCTTTATCTGATTCTGATTCACTCACCGCCAACCATTTGCTTAGCCGTGAAATTATTCCCTGTTCGAGCAAAAAAATCCATATTTAGGCGTAAAACCATATAGACGTCTACACATCCGTAAGATATGTTGGCAGAATAAGAAACCAGATGCAATAACGCAACATGGATTTAACTGACAATGCAGACGCTTAACACGCTTGATTTACAAACGACCAGCTTAAAGATTGTTGATGGGAAGCTGTGGATACTTGACCAACAAACCTTGCCACAACGCCAGGAATGGCTGTCCGCCGATACGGTGGAATTGCTGATTGAGCATATTCAAGCGCTGCGCGTACGCGGCGCGCCATTGATTGGCTTATCAGCCAGCCTGCTGTTGGCTTTGTTGGCAGAGCGCGGTTTGCCGCAAGCCCAGCTTGAACAAGCACTGATTGCGCTGCGAGAATCGCGTCCAACCGCCGTGAATTTAATGAATAATCTAGCGCGGATGCAGCAGGCGTTATTGCAGGCTAACTGGGTCGCAGCCATGACTCACGAAGCATTGCGTCTGGTAGAGGAAGACCGCGAGTTATGTGAGCGGATTGCCCAGCATGGGGTGCAATTGGTTAAGCCTGACAGCAACTTACTCACCCACTGCAATACCGGCGGGCTCGCTACTGCGGGCATTGGTACTGCTATCGGCGTGTTACTGAGAGCGCATCAGCAAGGTAAGATCAAGCAGGTGTGGGTAGATGAAACCCGCCCATTGCTGCAAGGTGGTCGCTTAACCGCTTGGGAACTAGGCGAATTAGGGATTCCATATCAATTAATTTGTGATTCGATGGCTGCCAGCCTGATGGCTCAGGGCAGAGTCGATGCCGTCTGGGTGGGCGCTGATCGCATTGCGGCGAATGGCGATGTAGCGAATAAAATTGGTACCTACAGTTTGGCCGTATTGGCGAATTATCACCGCATTCCATTCTACGTAGCGGCCCCGCATACCACTCATGATCCTGACTGCCCAAATGGCGCGGCCATCCCCATAGAGCAACGGGATGCCAGCGAAGTCAAAGGGGTATCAGGCGGTTTCGGCCATTGCCAATGGGCACCTGCGAATGCGCCGGTGTATAACCCGGCGTTTGATGTTACCCCAGCCGCATTAATCAGTGGCTGGGTGCTGGATAGCGGTGTTATCACGCCAGGACAAGTAGCCGCAGGATTCTTCCAGCCGAAGAATTAAGCAGTATTTGAAATTTTATCCCCAAAGTCATTGGAGTCGCAGGTAGGCAGCAAGCGAACGCATCCCGATGAGCTTACTCAAGTAAGTGATTCGGGTAAGCGAGCGTAGCTAACACCCCTGCGGCTTTAAGGACGAAGGGGATTAATCCAGACGCGGATACGAGTCAGCTATCTTATCGCCGGTAAAACGCGCTACCCAACCCTCTGGATTATCAAATACCCGAATAGCGGTAAAATTCGGTTTAGAACCCATATCAAACCAATGCGGTGTATCCGCTGGAACTGACAGTAAATCATTCTTTTCACAAAGAATTTGGTAAATCTTACTATTGAGATGCAAGCAAAATAACCCGGCTCCTTCGACAAAGAAACGCACTTCATCTTCACCGTGGGTATGTTCTGATAAGAATTTCTCGCGCAATACTTCACGCTGCTCATTATCAGGACGCATACTGATCACATCCCAGCTTTGATAGCCCTTTTCCGCTACCAGCCGGTCAATTTCATGCTGATAAGCTGCAATCACAGCGTCCGGTTGTGGGTTCTCGCCCAGTTCGCGATCCGCCTGCCAGCGCTCAAATCGTACGCCAATAGCGGTCAATTGCTGTTGAATTTCCTCAGCATCTCGGCTTTGCCACAGCGGCTGTTCTGGCTGCTCATCACTAAAAATGGTTAATCCGCTCATGCTGTAAAACCCTCTATGTCTATTTCATCAAAACGGCTGACTTGGAGATGACGGCTTTCGCTGTCGGGAAGATCTCGAATCAACTGACAAGTCTGCCAACCGGCAAGCTGTGCGGCATCCAATTCTTGGCGGATATCAGATAAAAACAGCAATGCTTGCGGGGCAATAGCCAGCTGATGAGCAATATTCTGGTAAGCGCTCACTTCGCGCTTTGCCCCAACATGGGTATCAAAATAACCACTGAATAATGGCTGTAAATCACCTGCATCACTGTAACCAAACAATAATTTCTGAGCATCAACCGAACCGGATGAATAGACATACAACTTCAGCCCTTGCTGCTGCCAATCAGCCAGTTGCGGCGTAACATCGGGGTACAGATGGCCACGAAAATCACCTTGCAGATAACCGCTGCGCCAAATAATGCCCTGAATGGCTTTTAGCGCAGTAGATTTGCGGTCTTCATCCATAAAACTGTGCAATGTGGTAATCAGAGTTTCAATATCTGCATCCGGTTGTTCAACCTCACGCCGCAAGCTGAGCAATGCGTTCGCAACCTCTTCATCCTGCTGATGTTCACGTAAAAAAGGCGTCAGCCGCTCACGAGCATATGGAAACAACACTTGCTGGACAAAGCGGATGTCGGTAGTGGTGCCTTCAATATCGGTCACTATTGCCTGAATCATTTTGCCCCCAGTTTAAAATTGGCATCCAACAGACGGCGTTGCAGTTCACACTGGAACAGGAACTCCAGCCCTTCCAAATGACGGCGGGCTTCAGACACACTATTTCCCCAACAATACAAACCATGCCCACGGACCAAAAAACCATAACGTAATGGATGATTATCAGCCAGCGCGGCAACTCGCTGTGCCAAGGCCGGGATATCCTGATCATTATCGAAGATGGGGATCACCACGCTATCCAGATGACTGCGTTGCCCCGAGAGGGATTTCTGCATCTCGTAGCCGTGCAATACCAACTCATTGCTACGCTCGACGCGCGATAGCACCGTAGCATTCACCGAGTGAGTATGTAATACCGCATTGATTTCAGGGTACAGCCGATAAAGCAGGGTATGCAGGCCAGTTTCCGCTGACGGGGTGCGCCCGCTGGGAACATGGTTATTGGCCGTCTCCACCAGCAAAAAATCATCCGCGGTCAAACTCCCTTTATCTTTGCCCGACTCCGTAACCAGACATTGAGCGGAATCTAGCCGCAGGGACATATTGCCGCCGGTCGCTGGGCACCAGCCCTTCTCGCCAATCCAGTGGCAGGCGGCTAGCAGCGCGCCGAGTTGTACATTTTCTGTCATTGCATATCCCTGTTGTGGTGTTGATGTGCTATGGCATGTTGCCACTGCAATCGGCATGACGACATTTGTTAGCGCAAAAAAATCATTAGCATAATTTTATCTATGCTTAGCCAATTTCGTCATTTAGCCGTTTAAACATCTAAGCGTCTTGATTGCCAAATCTTAACATCGTGTTATATTGACAGCAACATACAGCGCCAGGAGTATTCACCTGCCATGAGCACTTTATCTTTTATTCCAGACAGTAAATTACCCGCACAGGGCACCACAATCTTTACGCAAATGAGTGCATTGGCGCAAAAACATCAAGCAATTAACCTGTCGCAAGGCTTCCCTGATTTTGATGGCCCAGATTATTTAAAACAACGATTAGCCTATCATGTTAGTCAGGGCGCAAACCAATATGCTCCCATGACCGGCGTCGCACCGCTACGCACCGCCATCGCCGAGAAAACAGCTAAAATCTATGGCTGGCAACCCGATGCCGATAGCGAAGTCACTGTCACCACCGGTGCCAGCGAAGCACTCTTTGCCGCCATCACCGCGCTGGTGCGCCCAGGCGACGAAGTTATTTGCTTTGATCCCAGCTATGACAGTTATGCCCCAGTAGTTAAATTGGCCGGCGGAATACTCAAACGCATTGCGCTTAAACCTCCCGCATTCAACACCGACTGGGCTGAGTTTGCTGATTTGATATCTGAACGCACCCGATTGGTGATTGTGAATACGCCACATAACCCCTCGGCAACAGTTTGGCGCGCAGCAGATTTTGAACAATTGTGGCAAGTGATTGCTGAGCGCAATATCTATGTTCTCAGTGATGAAGTATACGAACACATCTGCTTCAGCGCGGCAGGCCATGCCAGTGTGTTGGCTCATCCACAATTGCGCCAGCGGGCTATTGCGGTCTCCTCTTTCGGCAAAACTTTTCATATGACCGGCTGGAAAGCGGGTTATTGCATCGCCCCTGCGGCGATCAGTGCCGAAGTGCGCAAAATTCACCAATATTTGACATTTTCGGTGTGCACTCCAGTTCAATTTGCACTGGCTGACATGCTTAATAGCGAACCGGAACATTGGCAACAATTGCCGGAATTCTACCGCGCGCGCCGCGATCGATTCGTCAATGCGCTGTCAGCCAGCCGATTCAACATTCTACCCAGTGAAGGAACTTACTTCTTGTTGGCCGACTACAGCGCTATTTCTGATCTCGACGATGTAGAGTTCTGCAAATGGCTCACCGAACACGTAGGTGTCGCCGCGATACCTTTATCAGTATTCTGCGCAGGCCCGTTCCCCCATAAATTGATCCGGTTGTGCTTCGCCAAACAGGATGCCACGCTGGATGCTGCTGCGGAGCGATTGTGTCAACTTTAAAACTAACTCTGCTGCAACAACCGCTGGTGTGGCTGGATGCTCAGGCGAATCTACGCCACTTTGACATGCTGCTGGAATCCATACAGCAGCGTGATGTGATTGTATTGCCGGAAATGTTTACCAGCGGTTTTGCGATGAATGCCGCTGAAAATGCATTGCCAGAAAACGAGGTCATTGATTGGTTACGCCATTGGTCGGTGCGCACCGATGCTCTGATTGGCGGCAGCGTAGCTCTGAATACCCCTGACGGCGCAGTTAACCGTTTTCTGTTGGTGCAGCCAGATGGGACAATCCATCACTATGACAAACGCCACTTATTCCGTATGGCTGGTGAGCACCATCACTACCTGGCGGGTAAAGAGCGTAAAGTTGTTGAGTGGCGCGGCTGGCGAATTCTGCCGCAAGTTTGTTATGACCTGCGCTTTCCGGTGTGGTCGCGCAATCAGCAAGATTATGATTTAGCTCTGTATGTCGCTAACTGGCCTACCGCCCGCGCTAAACATTGGCAAACTCTATTGGCGGCACGAGCAATAGAAAATCAGGCTTATGTCGCTGGCTGTAATCGGGTTGGTGATGATGATAATGGTCATCATTATCAGGGGGATAGTGTGATTTTGGATGCCCTGGGCGAGATTCTGGCCCAGACAGAACCAAGGCAAGCGGCGCAACTGGATGCGGAGTTGTCTTTAGAAACCTTACAGGCCTATCGGGAAAGGTTTCCGGCTTTCTACGATAGCGATAAGTTTTTGTTGTTGTAAGTTAACCACGACACAATCTTAAGCGCTGAGGATAGACAGAAGAGTAAATTGAACTGCTACCCGATTTTAGCGAGGTTAAGCTGCCCTGCGGCTGGCGGATTGTGGCAGCGCATGTGAGTTTAATTTCGGAGTGAATTTGGTTTGGTTTGGTTTGGTTTGATGATCAGGTTCGGTTGTTAAAGCACCTGAGTCAACTTAACCATTGCCGCCTCAACCGCCAAAGGGGGCTGCGGCCCCCTTGTGGAATCCCGCGCTTGCGCCCGTATCGCTTGCCCACTGCGTGGGTTCCCTCACTCATCATTTCGCTGACGGACCGGGCCGATTCGCATCCATGCTCAAGCGGCCCTCGCTCGGCATCCATGCCTCGCGTCCTACCTTCATTCTTCACTCGGCGGCTCAAATGTGCTTTTAACATCAAGGTCAAAAACCGTGGTTTTGATTTTGAGCGCAATCAGGAATATTGCCGACAAGAATGGAGGGTAGAGTGAGCGGACATGGACAAATCTGCCGGGAGCAGATTTGAACGCTGCTTGCAGTGGCCCCGAAGGGGTGAGTCCCAAGGACGGGACGAATACCTCGGCGAAAAGCGCGCTTGGGCAGGGATGCCCTCCTGCTCGGTTGAAGCCGCAGAGGTAAGGTGATAACTGAACGTCTATCAACCGAAATCAGATCCCATACTCTAACAACCGAACTAAATCACTTAATCAACCATCAACCATCAACCATCAACCATCAACCAAACCTACCCAAAACTAAACTGAATTAAAGTGAGGTAAAATTTATCTATTGGTTTATCACCTTTATTTATCTAATACTGTCGCTCTTTTCAATTCAGAATAATTCGCTATGACACAAAAAACCGAAAACGCCGGTTTAAGCCCAGCATTGATTGTCTTGATGTCGGTCGCTACCGGACTGGCGGTTGCCAGCAACTATTATGCCCAGCCACTGCTGGAAACCATCGCACAAGCCTTTAACCTTTCGGTCAATCAGGCCGGTTTCATCGTAACGGCGGCTCAGTTAGGCTACGCGGTGGGGTTAATGTTCCTGGTTCCTTTGGGGGATATGTTTGAGCGGCGCGGGTTGATTGTCGGTATGACTCTGCTGGCGGCAGGCGGCATGCTGATTACCGCGATGTCGCAAAACCTCGCGATGATGATTGTCGGCACCGCCCTCACCGGCTTGTTCTCGGTGGTGGCGCAATTGCTGGTGCCCTTAGCCGCCACACTAGCTGCACCGGAAAAACGCGGTAAAGTGGTCGGTATTATCATGAGCGGCCTATTGTTGGGTATTTTACTGGCACGAACGGTGGCGGGCGCATTGGCCTCCATCGGGGGATGGCGTACCATTTATTGGGTTGCCAGTGTATTGATGATAATCATGGCGTTGATTCTATGGCGCTATCTGCCGCGCTATAAGCAACATTCCGGCCTCAATTATGGTCAGTTGCTCGGCTCAATATTTTCTTTATTTATCCGTACCCCAGTGCTGCGCACCCGCGCCTTACTGGGTGCACTGTCATTTGCCAACTTTAGTGTCTTGTGGACGTCAATGGCTTTCCTGCTGGCTTCGCCACCTTTTGGCTATTCAGAAGCCACGATCGGGCTATTTGGTTTGGTCGGGGCGGCGGGTGCATTAATGGCCACCAAAGCTGGTCAGTTGGCAGATAAAGGAAAGGCGCGGATAACCACCAGCGTGGGTTTGATATTATTGCTGTTGTCATGGATCCCAATAGCCCTGGGACAGCATTCAATCACTGCACTGATAATCGGGATTATCGTGTTAGATCTGGCCGTTCAAGGGGTGCATGTCACCAATCAGAGCGTGATATACCGCATGATGCCAGAAGCCAGAAATCGCTTAACTGCGGGTTATATGACCACTTACTTTATTGGTGGGGCATTAGGTTCCCTGATTTCAGCCGCCGCCTATCAACATGCAGGCTGGTATGGTGTGGCGCTTGCCGGACTGGTGCTATGTATCTTGAACATCACCACCTGGTTGGCTGGTAAACGCTTTGATCCCCCTGCTAATCAACCGGTCGAGTAATCTTAATTAGTTAGCTAACTAATAATCAATTGAGATATAAATTTGGGTTATAGGGTATTAAGACAATTACCACTCTGGTAATGTTACTTAACTTTTATTATCCCGTAACCCAAATTACCGATAGCTGACCCTATGCAAAGCCAAACCACCGACTCCCCCTCGACGGCCCAGCCGACCGCCACCTTTATTGAAGGAATAACCGATAGCCTACCGATTGTTATCGGTTATCTACCCGTTGCTTTTGCCTTTGGTTTGAGTTCGGTAAAACTTGGCTTTACTCCGTGGGAAGCTATTTTCTTTTCTTGCATTATTTATGCCGGAGCCAGCCAATTCGTTATTACCGCCCTGCTCAGCGCGGGGATGTCATTGTGGGTTTCCGCCTTGACCGTGATGGCTATGGATGTCCGCCATATCTTGTACGGGCCAGCACTGAAACACCGCATTGTAACCAGGTTATCTGGCAAAAAAACGGCGCTGTGGGCCTTTGGTCTTACTGATGAAGTGTTTGCCGCCGCAACAACCAAGCTAATGAAAGATCAACGGCGCTGGAGTGAAAACTGGATGCTTGGCATCGCGTTCACCTCTTGGTTGTCTTGGGTAGCTGGCACCGCTATCGGCGCGATGTTTGGTCATGGGCCGCTGGAAAATTACCCGGCGATTGAAGCATCACTCTCCTTTATGCTCCCGGCGCTATTCCTCAGCTTCTTATTGGCCTCGTTCAAACGCCAATACAGCCTTACCGTTATTGCTTCACTGACCGGAGCCTTGCTGGGCGTGCTGCTGTTCTCTATTCCGGTGGCTATTTTAGCCGGTATTGGCGGCGGATGCCTGGCAGCCCTGCTCCAACCCGTCCCCGAGACCGTTATAGAAAATAACGAGAGTGATAAAGAGGAGCCGAAGCCATGAATATGGATGTTGTGATCATTGGTTTGGTGGTGGGAACGGTCAATTACCTGTTTCGTTATCTGCCGCTGCGCCTGGGGCCTGCCCGTAAACAAGCAGGCCTGCAACGAGGGAAAGTCTCCCTGTTGCTAGACAGCATCGGGATCGCCTCTATCTGTGCGTTGTTGGTGGTTTCCAGTACCCCGGAGATAGTGCATAACCCACAGAAATTAATTCCTACACTAATTGGTTTTTTAGTTATCTGTGGATGCTTTTATAAAACCAACAGTATTATCTTCGCCACCTTACTGGGAGCACTCAGTTACGGTCTGACATTCAAATTACTGATGATTTTGGCATAACAATTTGCCTGAATTGTGAACTGAAACACAATATCCTTACAATTAATAATACTAATTATTCACACACAGTGACTGAATAACACGAATTGCTAAATTTTTCTCTTATTAACCCGTTTACATTATTAGTCACTACCGTTACTGTACCATTTGAAATTAATGAGGCTCCTTATAATGGAAAGTTCCTTTAGTCCCATCGAACAGATGCTTAACTCTCGTGCCAAACGTCAGAAAGATTTCCCTTACCAAGAAATTCTGCTGACGCGCTTATGTATGCATATGCACAGTAAGTTGCTGGAAAATCGCAATAAGATGCTGAAAGCACAAGGGATTAACGAGACCCTGTTTATGGCGCTAATTACACTGGAAGCACAAGAGAGCCACAGTATTCAGCCGTCAGAACTCAGTGCCGCACTGGGGTCTTCACGCACCAATGCCACCCGTATTGCTGACGAGTTGGAAAAGAAAGGCTGGATTGAACGCCGTGAAAGCCACAATGACCGCCGTTGTTTGCATTTACATCTGACCGAGGCGGGCGTTGAGTTTTTAAATCAGCTACTTCCCCCACAACATAAGTGTCTGCATTTTCTTTGGTCAACACTGGACGCCGACGAGCAGCAACAGCTTGAAACGCTGACGCGCAAGTTGCTGACGCGTTTGGACCAAATGGAAATACCGGAACAGTAATTCCACCGGTTCTATCCAGATACATAACTTTATCCAGGTAAATCACTATGTCATCCCCACATAGCTGGAGACTCGCGCCCCTGCTCGTCGTACTCATACTGGCGGGCTGCGCCTCAAGCGATAATATTGCTCCTCAGTCTCAAATGCTGGATAACCAACAACTGCAATTGGCGCAACCCAAAGTCAGCTCGTTGGCACTCAGTCCTCAGTGGTGGCGGGTACTGGAAGATCCCCAACTTGATGCTTTGATGTCCCAAAGCTTACAAACCTCGCCTTCGCTTAAACAAGCGGCGGCACGGGTGCGTGAAGCACAAAGCGTAGTGGGTCAGGCTGATGCAGCAAATGGCCCCAACCTGGACCTCAACGGTAGCAGTAAACGAGAAAAGGTTTCGCAAAATACACTACAACCGTTCTTGCAGTCGTATCCTGACAAGCCCTTGTATGAAACCTCCAATATTCTTGGCCTGAATCTTAGCTATGAGTTTGATTGGTGGGGTAAATACCGCAATCGGGTCAATGCCGCCAATGCACAAGTTAATTCTGCCCGTGCAGAACAGCAGCAGGCCGCGCTGACACTAACCAGCTCAGTGGCATCGGTTTATTACCAATTACAGAGTAATTTTGCCCTGCAAAATGTGTTGCAGCAGGAAGTCGATAATAATGATCGTCTGGCTGAACTGCGCACTAAGCAATATCAGGCGGGCATCTATGGCATTGAAATCCCACAGCAAACAAAAGCTCAGGCGGATACGGCCAAACAACAAATCATTCAACTGCAATCTCAAGGTGAACAACTGAAACATCAGTTGGCAGCGCTGACAGGGCAAGGCCCGAATGCCACACAAAATTTACGCCAGGTGCCATTACCAGATATCACCCGCCTGGCCCCTAAAGGCGAGCTGACCACGGATTTATTGGGCAAACGGCCGGATATTGCTGCTCAGCGCCAACTGGTTGAATCTTATGACCAGCGAGTTAAAGCGGCACGTAAAGAGTTTTATCCCAGCTTATCCATTACCGGATTTGCCGGGCTATCTACCACTAACTTCCAGGGCACCAACCCTAATCTGTTGGAAGCGGCCAGTCAGGCATGGAACTTTGCTCCAGCCATCTCACTGCCCATTTTCCACGCTGGCGCGTTGCGCAGTAAGTTAGGCGAGGAATCAGCCCTTTATGATGAAGCGGTTGAATCCTATAACCAAACCATCCTCAATGCTGTGCGGGAAACGGCGGATGCCATCACCATCCAACAAAGCAGTCAACTCCAGCTACAGCAAGCTATATCCGCATCGCAATCTATGCAGAAGGTTTATAACGTCGCCGACGCTCGATATACGGCAGGGATTATCGGGCGCGATGAACTGTTGATTAGCCAGTCGCAATACCTGCAACAGCAGCAATCAGAACTCAATGCCAGCAACAACTTATTGCAGGCCAAGATTGGTTTGATCCGTTCACTCGGTGGTGGCTATCAGGCCCCCGTCAGTGATGGTTCACAAAATAAAACAATATAATATGTGGGGAAGACCATGAGCACAAACGCGGAAGCTCAAGTGCCGCAACAACCGCAGAATAAAAAGAAGCAACGTAAACGCGTGCTGCTCTTACTGACGGGTATTTTTATTATTATTGGGGTGGCTTACCTTATTTATTGGTTCCTGGTGCTGCGTCATCACCAAGAGACTGATAATGCCTATGTTTCGGGCAATCAGGTACAGATAATGTCACAGGTTCCTGGCAGTGTGGTCAGCGTTAATTTTGAAAATACTGATCTGGTCAAAAGTGGCGATGTGCTATTAACACTTGATCCAACCGATGCGGAACAAGCTTACGAACAGGCGAAAACTGCACTGGCAAATACCGTGCGCCAAACCCACCAGCTCATAATTAACAGCAAACAGTATCAAGCCAATATTGCGCTGAAGAAAACTGAACTGAGTAAAGCACAAAATGACCTGAAACGCCGTGTGGTGCTGGGTTCTGTTGATGCAATTGGTCGTGAAGAACTGCAACACGCCCGTGATGCCGTCGATGCAGCACAAGCTTCATTGGATGTGGCGATTGCGCAATACAACGCCAATCAGGCGCTGGTGCTGAATACACCTTTGGAAAAACAACCGGCGGTCGAACAAGCTGCGGCCAAACTGCGTGATGCCTGGCTCGCCCTGCAACGCACCAAAGTTGTCAGCCCAATTACCGGTTTTGTTTCGCGTCGCAGTGTGCAAGTGGGCGCTGAAATTGCCAATGGTGCGCCATTGATGGCGGTCATTCCGGCTAATGAAATGTGGATTGACGCTAACTTTAAAGAAACACAATTGGCCAATATGCGCATTGGTCAACCCGCCACGATAGTGACTGATTTCTACGGTGACGATGTCGTCTTCCAAGGGAAAGTTGTCGGTCTGGATATGGGAACAGGCAGCGCCTTCTCACTGCTACCCGCCCAAAACGCCACCGGCAACTGGATCAAAGTGGTTCAGCGCTTGCCGGTGCGTATTGAACTGGATGCCAAACAGCTGGCTGAACATCCGCTACGTATTGGTTTATCAACCACCGTTAGGGTAGACACCGCCGATACCGACGGCCAGGTGTTAGCGCAAAACGTGCGCAAAGAACCGGCATTTGTCACCAATGCGCTGTCATTGGATTTAGCGCCAGTTAATCAAATGATTAGCGACATTGTTCATGCGAATGCGGGTTAATGTTGATGCAAATGCAAGTTAAGCGCGCCGGAGGCCTCTGTGGCACAAAAACCGCTTGAGGGTGCCCAACTAGCCTGGATGACGGTCGCATTATCATTAGCGACTTTCATGCAGGTGCTGGATTCCACCATTGCAAACGTGGCTATTCCGACGATTGCCGGAGATCTTGGCTCGTCCAACTCCCAGGGCACATGGGTTATCACCTCATTCGGTGTGGCAAATGCGATTTCCATCCCGATCACCGGTTGGTTGGCAAAACGCATCGGTGAAGTCAGATTGTTTCTGTGGTCAACCGGGTTATTTGCACTGGCTTCATGGCTATGTGGCGTGTCAAACAGCCTGGGGATGCTTATCTTCTTCCGGGTCATTCAAGGGCTGGTCGCAGGCCCATTGATCCCATTGTCACAAAGCTTACTCCTGAATAACTACCCGCCCGCGAAGCGAAGTATGGCCCTGGCATTGTGGTCGATGACTATTGTTGTCGCCCCAATCTTTGGGCCGATCCTCGGCGGTTATATCAGTGACAACTATCACTGGGGCTGGATCTTCTTTATCAACATCCCGATCGGACTGGTCGTCATTTTGATGGCCGGCAGTACGCTGAAAGGACGAGAGACCAAAACCGAAATCAAACCTATTGATACCGTGGGATTGGTATTATTGGTGGTGGGTATCGGTGCCTTACAAATCATGCTCGACCAAGGTAAGGAGCTGGACTGGTTTAACTCAACCGAGATAATCGTCCTGACGGTCATTGCCGTGATTGCCATTACCTTCCTGATAGTGTGGGAGCTAACCGACGACCATCCGGTGATTGATTTGTCATTATTCAAATCGAGAAACTTTACTATTGGTTGTTTGTGTATCAGCTTGGCCTATATGTTGTACTTTGGCGCAATTGTCTTGTTGCCGCAGCTACTACAGGAGGTGTATGGCTATACCGCCACCTGGGCCGGTCTGGCATCAGCGCCAGTGGGTATCTTGCCGGTGTTGCTGTCACCTATCATTGGACGTTTCTCGCATCGCATTGATATGCGGCAGTTAGTCACATTCAGTTTCATTATGTATGCGGTCTGTTTCTACTGGCGAGCATATACATTCGAACCGGGAATGGACTTTGGTGCCTCGGCGTGGCCGCAGTTTGTACAAGGTTTTGCTATTGCCTGCTTCTTTATGCCACTGACAGCGATTACTTTGTCCGGCTTACCGCCGGAGCGTATGGCGGCAGCATCCAGTTTGTCTAATTTCCTGCGAACATTGGCCGGGTCGATTGGTACCTCAATCACCACCACGTTGTGGACGCAAAGAGAGTCGATGCACCATTCGCAGTTGACGGAGTTTGTTAATCCGTTTAACCCGAATGCCACACAGATGTATCAGGATTTAGAGAAGCTGGGGATGAACCAGCAGCAAGCGTCGGCTTACCTGGCGCGAGAAATTACCAATCAGGGACTGATTATCTCTGCCAATGAGATCTTCTGGCTCTCGGCTGGAGTGTTCCTGTTGCTACTGGCTCTGGTGTGGTTTGCCAAACCGCCATTTACCTCCGGTGGAGGCGGCGGCGGTGCGCACTAACAGACAATGCTGATGACTAGTCCTGATATAGGTTGACACTTTTCAGCCTTAAAACGCCTGATGAACTTCATCGGGCGTTTTGTATTTTAACGACAGATGCGGTCGCCGCGTGTTGTAGATTTCCACTGACTCCCTGACCATCTTTCTTGCCTGACCAATATCTTTCGGCTTAACCAGCAGATATTCCAGTTTTAATATCCCATTGACCCGCTCCGCCAGCGCATTCTGATAACAATCATATCCATCCGTCATCGAACAGATGACACCGTGACGTTGATGTAACGCCTGATATTCTGTTGAACAGTACTGGATACCCCGGTCTGAGTGATGTATCAGCGCAGATGCTGTGCGCCTGCTCACCAGCGCCATTTTGAGCGCAACGGCTACATGGCGGGTGTGCAGACTTTCATGCACATGATATCCCACGATTTTTCTCGACCAGGCGTCAGTGACCAGACTCACATACGCCGTTCCTGTCCGCAGGGGAAGGTAAGTGATATCCGCGACCCATACCTGTTCCGGGTGGCTGGCAATAACCTGATTTGCTCCTGACTTCAATAAGTTAGGGTGACGGTAAAAGCGATGATGGCTGTTTGTCGTTTTATGATAGGCACGTTTAGGCATCACCAGTAACCGCGAGCAACGCAGTATCTGGAACAGGCGATCTCGGCCAACATGCAGCGCCGGTTCTGCTTGTTGTCGCAACAAGTAATGCAATTTACGCGTACCCAACCGGGGCTGTTGTAACCGGATGGCCGTCACTTGCTCAACGATGCGCTGTGCCTGTTTTTCTCTTCCGCGTTCACGCTGCAAAGACTGATACCACGCCTGTCGGCTAATCCCCATGAACCAGCAAGCGCGCGTTACTGTGAGTCCCGGCGTTTGCGCTTGCGTGATAACGTGGCCAACTGCTTTTTTGTCAGTGTGGCTCCGAACTCCGTGTTCATGACCTTCACAACCGCTTCAAAAAACTGCGCTTTGACTTCTGATTCAGCAAGTTGCTGTTCGAGTTCTTTGATTCGCTGTTCGGGAGTAAGAGGCATTTTGGGCATGTTAATTCCGTACATTCTTGCAGGAGAGGGAGAAAGCCAGTCGAGTTGACCGAACTTGCGTAGCCACGTCAGGACGGTAGAACGGCCTTGAATACCGTAGCGGTCTTGCGCCTGGCGGTATGTCATTTCACCTTTTTCGACCTGTTCGACAACGGCCAATTTAAAGGATAGAGGATAATCGCGTTGCGTACGTTTAACATATTGGTTCATCACATTTTCCTCAGTGTACGAGTTAAATGTGTCAACGCTATTTAGGACGGGTCATGAGCAACAAAAAGGGCGCAGACTTATCATCAACGCCCTTTTTATTTTTATATTGCAGTCACAGACCCAAAGAATAATGGGTTAGGCCTGATTTTGACGCCACCACTCCGACAGCAAAATACCTGTCGCGACTGACACATTCAAACTTTCGACTTTGCCAGTACCGCCGATAGACACACTCACATCACCCTGCTGCCAGGCGCTGTCGGTTAGGCCATCACTTTCTTGCCCTAAAACCAGCACCATTTTAGCTGGCAGTTCAGCTTTTGCCAGACTGACACCTTTATGGCTTGAGGTGGTCACGATGGTGTAGCCAGCTTTACGGAAAGTATCCAACACAGAAAGGAAATCATCAGCATTGATTGCTTTGATATGCTCCGCACCACCTTCTGCTGTACGAACTGCCGCGCCAGACTCCAGCATCGCTGGGTCTTGCAGCAACACGCCGTTAATACCAAAGTGCGCACAGGTACGCATAATGCCGCCCAGATTATGTGGGTTACCCACATCTTCCAGTGCCAGTACACAATCTTTTACAATGCCATCTTTCGCCTGAGTTTGCTGTTGCAGATAAGTTTCTGCATCCAAACCCTGACGTTTCTTAATCAGGAAACACACGCCACCGTGGTGTTCAGTACCAGACGCTTTTGCCAGCTCATCTTCTTCAACCACATGATAAGCCTTGCGGTTAGCCGCCATCCATTTCAGCGCTTCGCGAAAACGTGGGGTAACTGACTGCACAAACCAGGCGCGCACGATAGCATCTGGGCGGCTTTCAAACAGCGCTTTACAGGCATTTTCGCCATAAACGCGTGTTTCTTCAGCCCGCTGACGACGCAATTGCGCCGGATCCACATGGCTTTTGCCACTGATGCCACCGTGATCAAACTCAGGTTCTTCTGATGGCGCACGAGACACAGTTTTCCACGGTGAATCGTAAGGGCCATTATTATCAGAACGCGCCGGACGGCCAGGACTCACGCGTTCATTACGGCCGGAATCGTTACGACGTGAGTCATTATTACGCGGTGAACTGCCCCGACCTGCATTATCACCCGGACGACCTTTGCCTGCCGGACGCGGGTTTTTACCCCGGTTATTGCTGTTACGGTCGTCGCTGCTGTTTTCGTCACTGCGGACGTACATCACTTTAACTTTGCCGTTTTTGCCACTAAATGAATCGTTCATTGTCTTCTCCACCAACGCGCAGGGCGCGAAGATTACCTGATGTCTGCTCGGTTAGCCATAAGCAAGCGCTAAAAGCTAGCAACTATCGTATTCATCGAATAAACCATTTTGGCAATGACTTCATTTATACCCATAATAGATAACAACAACGAAACAATTCAGCTCATATTGACTGTCTGGTTTCTCTTAATCTACTCAGATACAAAATAAAGGCTAATTTATGAATACGGTATGTACAGCTTGTATGGCGACGAATCGCCTACCTGAAGCACGTATTGATGACGGCGCTAAATGTGGGCGCTGCGGCCACTCTTTATTTGATGGCAGCGTCATTAACGCCACCGCCGAAACACTGGATAAACTGCTACAAGATGACCTGCCGGTCGTCATCGACTTTTGGGCTCCTTGGTGTGGCCCTTGCCGCAGCTTCGCGCCCATTTTTACAGAAGTTGCCGCAGAGCGCGCCGCAAAAGTTCGCTTTGTTAAAGTCAATACTGAAGCAGAACCGGCACTCAGCACTCGTTTCCGTATCCGCAGCATTCCCACCATTATGCTGTATCGAAACGGCAAAATGGTCGATATGCTTAGCGGCGCATTGCCAAAGGCAGCTTTTGATAATTGGCTAAATGAGCAATTATCAGTGGAACCCGCTGCCCGCTAAGCTAGTTTAACTCATTTATCACCATTCGGGGCCGTTCAACTACCCGATAAAGCCCACGCCCTGACAGTTTTCTGTTGGGGCGTTGTTTTTTCTTTTATGGTATGACTGAGCACCGGGGTTGATTAGAATAGCGCTATTTCTTCAGGAGTCCGTCGTGACTGAATCATCTACTACCGACCAGGCTTTGCCTACGGTCATAACGACGGGAAATGCAGTACTGCGGTTACGCCAGCAGCGGTTATCCGCGTCTACCCGCCCGTATCGCGCCCGTGGTTGCCGCGCTATTCGCTGCCAAGGCTGCCTGCTGACTGAGCGTTTTTGTTTGTGTGACACCATCAAACCACAACCGGCCAGCAGCCGCTTTTGCCTGATCATGTTTGATACCGAACCCCTTAAGCCCAGTAATACCGGCCGCCTAATTGCTGATATTCTGCCAAACACTCAAGCCTTCCTCTGGGCGCGAACAGAAGTTGATCCTGAGCTGTTAGCCGCAATACGCGACTCTTCTCGCCAGCCTTATGTGGTCTTTCCGGAAAAATATGCCGACCCTGACCGGCAGGTACTCAATCAATTACCTATTAGCGATAAACCACCGTTATTTATTTTACTGGATGGTACCTGGACTGAAGCTAAAAAAATGTTCCGCCGAAGCCCTTATCTTTCCGAACTACCTATGTTGTCGCTGAATGTCAGCAACACCTCGGATTATCTATTGCGTGAAGCACAACGCCCGGAACAACATTGTACTGTCGAGGTTGCCGCCGCCCTGCTGCAACAAGCCGGTGATATTCAGGCAGCGGATGGATTAACCGCGCATTTTCATTATTTCCGTCAGCAATATTTAGCCGGAAAACCTCATCATCCAGTGGGCCGAGTCACAGCAAGTATCGAAGATATCGCATAAAATCAGTAAAGCAGCCTCTAACTTATGCAACTTGAAAGATGACGGGGATAATATGAGCCAACGTGGATTAGAAGCACTACTACGCCCGAAGTCTATTGCCGTTATTGGTGCCTCTGAAAAACCGGAGCGTGCAGGTTTTCTGATGATGCGTAATCTGCTGGATGGCGGGTTCAATGGCCCAATCCTCCCTGTCACCCCTACTCATAAAGCAGTTTGCGGTGTGTTGGCTTACGCCGATATCGCCAGCCTGCCCATCACGCCTGACTTAGCCATTTTATGTACCCATGATCGCCGTAACCTCACTCTGCTGGAGGATTTGGGTACCCGAGGCTGTAAGGCTGTGATTATCCTGTCGGCGGCAACTGAACAATTTCCTGAGCTAAAAGCCTGCGCGCAGCGTCACCACATACGCCTGCTTGGCCCAAACAGCTTAGGTTTGCTGGCACCGTGGCAAGGGTTAAATGCCAGCTTCTCGCCAGTTCCTATCAAAAAAGGCCGACTGGCGTTTATCTCCCAGTCAGCGGCGGTAGCTAACACCATTTTGGACTGGGCACAGCAACGGGAAGTGGGATTCTCCTATTTTATTGCGCTGGGCGATAGCCTGGATATTGATGTCGATGACTTACTCGACTTCCTTGCCCGAGACGGTAAAACCAGCGCGATCATGTTGTATATCGAGCATATTAGTGATGCACGTCGCTTCTTATCGGCTTCACGTAGTGCTTCACGCAATAAACCAATTCTGGTGGTAAAAAGTGGCCGCAGCCAACGCGCCCAACAGTTACTCAATGGTCAGCAAGGGTTGGACGCCGCCTATGATGCCGCTATTCAACGTGCTGGCCTGTTACGGGTTCAGGATACTCACGAGCTATTTTCGGCAGTCGAAACGCTGAGTCATATGCATCCACTGCGCGGTGAGCGGCTACTAATTGTGAGTAATGGGGCAGCCCCAGCGGCGATGGCATTAGATGAGTTAATTAGCCGTAACGGTAAGTTGGCTACACTCTCTGATAGCACCCAATCCGCGCTGAGTGCAGCGCTACCTCCTTTTGTTTCCTTACGTAACCCAATAGACCTGCGAGATGATGCTAGCGCCGAGCGCTATTTAGCGGCGCTTAAACCCTTATTGGACAGTACCGATTATGATGCGCTACTGCTGATCCACTCACCGAGTGCTGCGGCACCAGGCAGTAAAACAGCTGAGTTATTGATATCGGCCATCCGCCAGCACCCACGTGGCAAGCGCATTACTTTGCTAACTAACTGGTGCGGTGAATATTCATCACAAGATGCCCGGCGTTTATTCACGGAAGCCGGTATCCCGACCTATCGCACCCCGGAAGGGGCCATTACTGCTTTTATGCACATGGTAGAATACCGCCGCAACCAAAAACAGTTGAAAGAAACACCTGCGCTACCTATCGGCCTCACTGCCAATACTGCGCATGTACACCAGTTAATTCGCCAGGCGCTGGCAGAAGGAACAACTCAACTGGATACCCATGAAGTGCAGCCGATTCTTGAAGCCTATGGCCTGAGCATGCTACCAACCTGGATTGCCAGTGATAGTGTTGAAGCGGTACACATCGCCGAGCAGCTAGGATACCCGGTGGCTATCAAACTCCGCTCGCCAGATATTGTGCACAAGTCAGAAGTTCAGGGAGTCATGTTATACCTGCGTACCGCAATGGAAGTGCAACGAGCCGCAGACGATATCCTCGATCGCGTGAAACGGACTTATCCTCAAGCCCGTATCGACGGTTTACTGGTACAAAGTATGGCAAACCGTGCTGGAGCACAGGAGCTGCGGATTGCTGTCGAGCAAGATGCCATCTTCGGCCCACTGATTATGCTAGGGGAAGGCGGTATTGAATGGCACCATGAAACACAGGCCGCCGTTGCATTACCGCCACTGAATATGGCATTAGCCCGCTACCTGATTATTCAGGCGGTCAAAGGTGGAAAAATCCGTAACCGTGGTTCACTGCAACCTTTGGATATCCCGGGGCTAAGTCGCTTGCTGGTGCAAGTCTCTAACCTGATTCTTGATTGCCCTGAAATCTCACGTTTAGATATTCATCCCGTGCTTGCTTCTGGCAGTGAGTTCACGTTACTGGATGTATCAATGCAGTTGGCACCTGTTACTGGTGACCCACAAGCGCGGCTGGCAATTCGCCCCTACCCACACGAGTTAGAACAAACCGTGGTGCTAAAAGACGGATCTGATTGCCTGTTTCGCTCCATCTTGCCGGAAGATGAACCGCTACTAAAATTATTTATCGATCAAGTGACTAAAGAAGATCTCTATTATCGCTACTTCAGCGAAATCAACGAATTCAGTCACGACGATTTGGCGAATATGACCCAAATTGACTATGATCGTGAGATGGCCTTTGTTGCTGTGCGCCAAACTGCGGCAGGGCCGGAAATCATTGGCGTTACGCGCGCACTGTCCGACCCTGACAATATTGATGCGGAGTTTGCCGTATTGGTGCGCTCGGATCTAAAAGGGCTGGGGCTGGGACGAGAATTGCTTGAGAAAATGATCCAGTACACCCGCAGCCACGGCTTAACACGCCTAACCGCGGTCACTATGCCCAACAACCGCGGCATGATAGGGTTGGCGAAAAAACTGGGTTTTAGTATTGATGTGCAGATGGAGGATGGGATCGTTAATCTAGAGCTGACACTTTGATTTCAATAACATGAATCACTGTGATATAGCCCACATAGATAAGTGATTCGGTCTACGGTTGGCAAAACTTGCGCACAATCCGGAAAAGTAGTGGTATTATCGCCCGACTCTATGGATTAGTGTTTTTTTGGATATGGCGGTTCTGCCATCAAATAACAAGAGAAGAAGCGCACTGTGATGTTGTCAAAATTCAAACGTAGCAAACATCAACAACACCTTGCACAACTGCCCAAACTCCCCCAGCCAGTTGATGATGTCCAAACGCTTTATTGCCCCAAGGTTTTCCGCTCTACTCTGCTGGAATTGATAGGCCAGGCGACCAAACGTATCTATCTGGTGGCGCTTTACCTTGAGCAGGATGATGCAGGCCGTGATGTGATGAATGCCCTCTATCAGGCGAAGCAGCGGTATCCTGAGCTAGAAATTTGTGTATTAGTAGACTGGCACCGTGCGCAGCGTGGCCGTATTGGGGCCGCCGCCGTTAATACTAATGCAGATTGGTATTGTGAGATGGCAGAGAAGCATCCAGACGTCTGTGTTCCGGTTTATGGTGTCCCGGTGAATACCCGCGAAGCCCTTGGCGTATTGCATCTGAAAGGTTTTGTCATTGATGACACCGTTATTTACAGCGGTGCCAGCATCAATGACGTCTATCTCTATCAAAATGATAAGTATCGCTATGATCGCTACCAATTAATCACAAATCCATCATTGGCCAATATTATGGTTGATTATGTGAAGCAGCGGATTCTGAGCGCAGGTGCTGTTCAACGTCTCGATCGCACCGATCGACCGACTAATCCCGAGATCAAAAACGAAACCCGGCAGTTTCGCTCATCACTGCGAGATATCGGTTATCAATTCCCAGCACAGGCTGGTAATGATGAATTAGCAGTAACCCCGTTGGTTGGGCTAGGTAAAAAAAGCCAACTCAACAAGACAATTCATCATTTAATGGCTTCCGCAGATGAACGCCTCACTATCTGCACCCCCTACTTCAATCTACCTGCATTGTTAGTTCGCAATATCATTTATCTGCTGCGCGAAGGTAAACAGGTTGAGATTATTGTTGGCGACAAAACAGCAAACGATTTTTATATTCCCGAAGATCAACCGTTTAAAATCATAGGCGCATTGCCATACTTATATGAAATCAACTTGCGCCGCTTCCTCAGCCGCTTACAGCGCTTTGTGGATAATGGCCAACTGATTGTTCGTTTATGGAAAGATGGCGACAATACTTATCATCTCAAAGGAATGTGGGTAGATAATAACTGGCAGTTGATTACGGGTAATAACCTGAACCCACGAGCATGGCGTCTGGATCTGGAAAATGCCATTTTGATCCACGATCCTAAGCATGAGATGCATGAGCAGCGTGCAAAAGAGCTGGAATGTATTAGAACTCATACTAAAATTGTTTCACACTACCTTGAACTTGAGAATATTCAGCAATATCCGGTCAAGGTACGTAAGCTGATCCGTCGCTTACGCAGAATTCGTATCGACCGGCTGATTAGTCGCATTCTGTAAATCTAAAACAAAAAACCCGGGACTATGAAGTGAACCCCGAAAGTTGGACACCCAGCGAGTAGGGGTTTTGCGTTTAATGGGTAAAAGAAAATACACAACTGAATTCAAGCGTCAGGTTGTTCTCCACTTCCTCAACAGTGATGATGGAGCCAGGCGTACCGCCCGACTATTTGGCCTTGACCACGGCACGGTTCGCCTCTGGACCGAGCACTGGAAAGCCAGCGGAGAGAATGGCTTCACCATCACGACCAAAAAATATTCCGCTGCCTTCAAAGGGTCGGTACTTCTCTGGATGCAGGATAATCATCAGTCCTCCCGCAAAGCGGCCGCAAAATTCAACATTGCGACAGCCTGCACCATCAACAGATGGGCGCGACTTTACCGCGAAGGGGGTATTATTGCGCTTCGCAACAAACCCAGAGGACGACCGACTATGTCAGGGAAGAAAAAGCATTCTGCTCAGGAAGCAACGGCCCCTTACCCGGAGTTCCGTAGCATAGAAGAAGAGCTGGAATATCTGCGTGCAGAGAACGCCTACTTAAAAAAGCTGCGTGCCTTGATTCAGGAGAAGCAGCGGAAAAAACGCGAATAATCACTGAATTAAGGCATCTGTATAAACTTGCGACCTTGCTTTACGTGGCCGATCTTCCGCGCAGCACCTTCTACTGGCAGGTAAAATCCAGTGGTCGTGAAGAGACTTATGCGGATGAGAAACAAAGAATAAAAACCCTGTTTCACCATCATAAAGGTCGCTATGGTTACCGCAGAATAACGCTGGCCCTACGCAATGAGGGCGGAAGTCTTAACCATAAAACCGTACGAAAACTCATGCGGCAACAGCAGCTTGCATCTAACCTGCGTCGTAAAAAATATCAGTCATATCAGGGTGCCTACGGTAAAGTGGTCCCTAATATACTTGCTCGAAAATTTACTGCCGAAGCCCCTAACCAGAAGTGGGTAACGGATGTGACCGAGTTCAACGTCAGGGGTAAAAAGCTGTATCTGTCACCCGTGCTGGATCTGTATAACAGCGAAGTCGTTGCCTGGCAGATGGATACGCATCCCGGAATGAACCTGATTGATAAAATGCTTGATGATGCGCTACAGAAGTTGAACTCAGGCGATGAACCTGTACTTCACTCGGATCAGGGCTGGCAATATCAGATGGCAAGCTATCAGAAAAGGCTGGGGTCTGGCGAAGTAAAGCAAAGTATGTCGCGCAAGGGCAACTGCCTGGATAATGCCGTGATAGAAAACTTTTTTGGTCTGCTGAAGACTGAATGCTGGCACAATGAAAAATACGAAGATGTAGAACAACTGAAAAAAGCGGTGGATGAGTATATCCATTACTACAACAACGAAAGGATCAAAGTAAAATTAAACGGCCTGAGTCCGGTGCAGTACCGAAATCAGGCCATGTCAACCGCCAGGAAAAGTGTCCAATAAATGGGGTTCACTTCAACTATGCCGGGTTTTCTGTCTCTTACCAAGGGAGAGACTGCATGTGGTACTCACCTTATCTTCGCCCTTTAATTCTTGCCCCGCTACTTTTCGCCAGTTCTGCATGTACCCATACGGCCAATGACAGTTGGACAGGGAAGGATAAAGCACAACATTTCTTTGCTTCTGCCGCACTTGCTGCTGCGGGTACAGCCTATGGCGAACATCAGAATTGGTCTGATGCAAGAAGCCGTAATTTCGGCCTGTTATTTTCGATAGGTATCGGCGCGGGCAAAGAGCTATATGATAGCCGCCAAGGTGGTACTGGTTGGAGTTGGAAAGACTTTGCCTGGGATGTCGCAGGCGCGGTGACTGGCTATAGCCTCTATCAGGCAGTCAATTGAAGCGTTACCCTACTTGTCGAATATCATGCTCGGGTCGTCTCAGAACCATAAAACAAAAAAGGCCACCCGACAGGGTTAATGCCGATCAGTTAAGGATCGGTTGACCGATCCAGTGGTTGTGTAAGAATCCGGAAATGTTCTTCGTTTCCGGATTTTTTTATGCACATCGGACAGGCTCTTGATCTCGTTTCCCGCTACGACTCACTGCGTAACCCACTGACCACACTGGGAGATTACCTCGACCCCCAGCTCATCTCCCGTTGTCTTGCCGAATCCGGCACGGTGACTCTGCGCAAGCGCCGCCTGCCGCTGGAA
This sequence comes from Yersinia enterocolitica subsp. enterocolitica, assembly GCF_901472495.1. Taxonomy (NCBI): domain Bacteria; kingdom Pseudomonadati; phylum Pseudomonadota; class Gammaproteobacteria; order Enterobacterales; family Yersiniaceae; genus Yersinia; species Yersinia enterocolitica. The sequence goes on along the minus strand of NZ_LR590469.1, from coordinate 4,342,509 downwards.
ATGATGGTCTGGTGCATTGTCGGGATGGCACTCGAGCGTAAAGAACCTCTTCATCAAATCGTTAACCGGCTGGATATCATGCTGCCGGGCGATCGCCCCTTCGTGGCCCCCAGCGCCGTTATCCAGGCACGGCAAAGGCTGGGAAGCGAGGCTGTTCGCCGGGTATTCTCACAAACGGCGCAGCTGTGGCATGGCTCCGTCACCCATCCTCACTGGTGCGGTCTGACGTTGCTGGCCGTGGATGGCGTGGTCTGGCGAACACCAGATACGCCAGAGAACGATACCGCCTTCCCGCGCCAGACTTATGCCGGACAACCGGGCCTTTACCCACAGGTGAAAATGGTCTGCCAGATGGAACTGACCAGCCACCTGTTAACAGCGGCGGCCTTCGGTACGATGAAAGAAAGCGAATACACGCTGGCTGAGCAACTGATAGACCAGACTGCTGATAACACACTGACGTTGATGGATAAAGGCTACTACTCACTGGGGCTTCTGAATGCCTGGAGCCAGGCCGGCGAGCACCGCCACTGGATGATCCCGCTGAAGAAAGGCGCACAGTATGAAGAGATACGGAAACTGGGAAAAGGCGATCATCTGGTGAAGTTGAAAACCAGCCCACAGGCCCGGAAAAAGTGGCCCGAGCTGGGGGCTGAAATGACAGCCCGCCTGCTGACCATCACCCGAAAAGGGAAGGTGTACCACCTGCTGACATCCATGACAGATACGATGCGTTATCCCGGGGGAGAGATGGCGGATCTGTACGGTCATCGTTGGGAAATTGAGCTGGGTTACCGGGAAATCAAGCAGACAATGCAACTGAGCAGACTGACGCTGCGGAGTAAAAAGCCGGAGCTTGTTGAGCAGGAGCTATGGGGAGTGCTGCTGGCCTATAATCTGGTGCGTTATCAGATGATTAAGATGGCGGGAGCGCTGAAAGGATACTGGCCGAATCAGCTGAGCTTCTCAGAATCGTGCGGGATGGTGATGCGGATGCTGATGACGCTACAGGGAGCTTCACCAGGTCGCATCCCGGAACTGATGCGGGATATGGAGAGCATGGCGCAGATGGTGAAGTTACCGATAAGAAGAGAAAGAGCCTTCCCGAGGGTGGTGAAGGAAAGGCCGTATAAATATGGAAAAGCCAGGAACAAAAATGCCGATCAGTTAAGGATCGGTTGACCGATCCAGTGGTTGTGTAAGAATCCAGAAATGTTCTTCGTTTCCGGATTTTTTTATGCACATCGGACAGGCTCTTGATCTCGTTTCCCGCTACGACTCACTGCGTAACCCACTGACCACACTGGGAGATTACCTCGACCCCCAGCTCATCTCCCGTTGTCTTGCCGAATCCGGCATGGTGACTCTGCGCAAGCGCCGCCTGCCGCTGGAAATGATGGTCTGGTGCATTGTCGGGATGGCGCTCGAGCGTAAAGAACCTCTTCATCAAATCGTTAACCGGCTGGATATCATGCTGCCGGGCGACCGCCCCTTCGTGGCCCCCAGCGCCGTTATCCAGGCACGGCAAAGGCTGGGAAGCGAGGCTGTTCGCCGGGTATTCTCACAAACGGCGCAGCTGTGGCATGGCTCCGTCACCCATCCTCACTGGTGCGGCCTGACGTTGCTGGCCGTGGATGGCGTGGTCTGGCAAACAGACAATGCAACTGAGCAGGCTGACGCTGCGGAGTAAAAAGCCGGAGCTTGTTGAGCAGGAGCTATGGGGAGTACTGCTGGGCTATAATCTGGTGCGTTATCAGATGATTAAGATGACGGGAGCGCTGAAAGGATACTGGCCGAATCAGCTGAGCTTCTCAGAATCGTGCGGGATGGTGATGCGGATGCTGATGACGCTGCAGGGAGCTTCACCAGGTCGTATCCCGGAACTGATGCGGGATATGGAGAGCATGGCGCAGATGGTGAAGTTACCGATAAGAAGAGAAAGAGCCTTCCCGAGGGTGGTGAAGGAAAGGCCGTATAAATATGGAAAAGCCAGGAACAAAAATGCCAGTCAGTTGCTTAACTGACTGGCATTACACCCGACAGGGTAGCCTTCTCTTTTATTTGGCTTTTTACGCACAAAAATCCACGCAAAAAAACTATTTCTATCGTTTTTTTTATTTCCCACATAGCAAAAACCCCACGCTTTTGGCATGGGGTCTCGGCTTGATTTGATGCCTGGCAGTGTCCTACTCTCGCATGGGGAGACCCCACACTACCATCGGCGCTACGGCGTTTCACTTCTGAGTTCGGCATGGGTTCAGGTGGGTCCACCGCGCTATGGCCGCCAGGCAAATTCTGTCTAAACTAACCCGCTATGCAATCATTCACACAGCCAGCCAGCCCAATCTCGGAACATTCGCTGAAAATCAATATCTATCTCTCAAATACAAAACACCTTTGGTGTTGTAAGGTTAAGCCTCACGGATCATTAGTACTGGTTAGCTCAATGCATCGCTGCACTTACACACCCAGCCTATCAACGTCATAGTCTTTAACGTTCCTTCAGGGGGCTTAAAGCCCCAGGGAAGACTCATCTCGAGGCAAGTTTCCCGCTTAGATGCTTTCAGCGGTTATCTCTTCCGAATTTAGCTACCGGGCAATGCCATTGGCATGACAACCCGAACACCAGTGATTCGTCCACTCCGGTCCTCTCGTACTAGGAGCAGCCCCTCTCAATCTTCCAACGCCCACGGCAGATAGGGACCGAACTGTCTCACGACGTTCTAAACCCAGCTCGCGTACCACTTTAAATGGCGAACAGCCATACCCTTGGGACCTACTTCAGCCCCAGGATGTGATGAGCCGACATCGAGGTGCCAAACACCGCCGTCGATATGAACTCTTGGGCGGTATCAGCCTGTTATCCCCGGAGTACCTTTTATCCGTTGAGCGATGGCCCTTCCATTCAGAACCACCGGATCACTAAGACCTACTTTCGTACCTGCTCGAGCCGTCACTCTCGCAGTCAAGCTAGCTTATGCCTTTGCACTAACCTCACGATGTCCGACCGTGATTAGCTAACCTTCGTGCTCCTCCGTTACTCTTTGGGAGGAGACCGCCCCAGTCAAACTACCCACCAGACACTGTCCTCACCCCAGATTATGGGGCCGAGTTAGAACATCAAACATTAAAGGGTGGTATTTCAAGGTTGGCTCCATGCAGACTGGCGTCCACACTTCGATGCCTCCCACCTATCCTACACATCAAGGCTCAATGTTCAGTGTCAAGCTATAGTAAAGGTTCACGGGGTCTTTCCGTCTTGCCGCGGGTACACTGCATCTTCACAGCGAGTTCAATTTCACTGAGTCTCGGGTGGAGACAGCCTGGCCATCATTACGCCATTCGTGCAGGTCGGAACTTACCCGACAAGGAATTTCGCTACCTTAGGACCGTTATAGTTACGGCCGCCGTTTACTGGGGCTTCGATCAAGAGCTTCGCCTTGCGGCTGACCCCATCAATTAACCTTCCAGCACCGGGCAGGCGTCACACCGTATACGTCCACTTTCGTGTTTGCACAGTGCTGTGTTTTTATTAAACAGTTGCAGCCAGCTGGTATCTGCGACTGGCTTCGGCGCCGGGAGCAAGTCCCTTTACCTAATGCCAGCGTGCCTTCTCCCGAAGTTACGGCACCATTTTGCCTAGTTCCTTCACCCGAGTTCTCTCAAGCGCCTGAGTATTCTCTACCTGACCACCTGTGTCGGTTTGGGGTACGATTTAATGTTACCTGATGCTTAGAGGCTTTTCCTGGAAGCTTGGCATCAACTACTTCACCACCGTAGTGGCTCGTCATCACACCTCAGCGTTGATAAGCAACCGGATTTACCAAGTCGCTCCGCCTACATGCTTAAACCGGGACAACCGTCGCCCGGCTAGCCTAGCCTTCTCCGTCCCCCCTTCGCAGTAACACCAAGTACAGGAATATTAACCTGTTTCCCATCGACTACGCTTTTCAGCCTCGCCTTAGGGGTCGACTCACCCTGCCCCGATTAACGTTGGACAGGAACCCTTGGTCTTCCGGCGTGCGGGTTTTTCACCCGCATTATCGTTACTTATGTCAGCATTCGCACTTCTGATACCTCCAGCAACCCTCACAGGTCACCTTCAACGGCTTACAGAACGCTCCCCTACCCAACAACACCTAAGTGTCGCTGCCGCAGCTTCGGTGCATGGTTTAGCCCCGTTACATCTTCCGCGCAGGCCGACTCGACCAGTGAGCTATTACGCTTTCTTTAAATGATGGCTGCTTCTAAGCCAACATCCTGGCTGTCTGTGCCTTCCCACATCGTTTCCCACTTAACCATGACTTTGGGACCTTAGCTGGCGGTCTGGGTTGTTTCCCTCTTCACGACGGACGTTAGCACCCGCCGTGTGTCTCCCGTGATAACATTCTTCGGTATTCGGAGTTTGCATCGGTTTGGTAAGTCGGGATGACCCCCTAGCCGAAACAGTGCTCTACCCCCGAAGATGAGTTCACGAGGCGCTACCTAAATAGCTTTCGGGGAGAACCAGCTATCTCCCGGTTTGATTGGCCTTTCACCCCCAGCCACAAGTCATCCGCTAATTTTTCAACATTAGTCGGTTCGGTCCTCCAGTTAGTGTTACCCAACCTTCAACCTGCCCATGGCTAGATCACCGGGTTTCGGGTCTATACCTTGCAACTATTCGCCCAGTTAAGACTCGGTTTCCCTACGGCTCCCCTATTCGGTTAACCTTGCTACAAAATATAAGTCGCTGACCCATTATACAAAAGGTACGCAGTCACACCACGAAGGTGCTCCCACTGCTTGTACGTACACGGTTTCAGGTTCTATTTCACTCCCCTCGCCGGGGTTCTTTTCGCCTTTCCCTCACGGTACTGGTTCACTATCGGTCAGTCAGGAGTATTTAGCCTTGGAGGATGGTCCCCCCATATTCAGACAGGATGTCACGTGTCCCGCCCTACTCATCGAACTCACAACGTATGCATTTTTGTGTACGGGACTATCACCCTGTACCGTGCGACTTTCCAGACGCTTCCACTAACACATATGCTGATTCAGGTTCTGGGCTCCTCCCCGTTCGCTCGCCGCTACTGGGGGAATCTCGGTTGATTTCTTTTCCTCGGGGTACTTAGATGTTTCAGTTCCCCCGGTTCGCCTTGCATGGCTATGTATTCACCATGCAATAGTGCAACGAATTGCACTGGGTTTCCCCATTCGGGTATCGTCGGTTATAACGGTTCATATCACCTTACCGACGCTTTTCGCAGATTAGCACGCCCTTCATCGCCTCTGACTGCCTAGGCATCCACCGTGTACGCTTAGTCGCTTAACCTCACAACCCAAAGATGTTTCTTCTTTATTGGTGTGGCTGCGAACACACTCTGCGTCGTTGTGCAGTGCGCGCAATCTTCATGAACGTAGCGTTCACTCCGGTTGCTGTGCGCTGTACGCCTTGCTGAGTATCTTCTCGCTCACACTGCAACAATGATAAACACATTGGCATTGCGATTATTTGAGAGACTCTAATACAGGTTAATCCTTATCTCAGTACTTCTACGGAGAGATAAGTTTCAGCTGTATTGTTTCAATTTTCAGCTTGTTCCAGATTGTTAAAGAGCAATATCTTAAACACGACTTGTTAAAGTCATCTTTAAGATACTTTTGAGTTCATAAAGAACCGGTTGATAATGTCTTTCACTCATTATCGGAGTGGCGTCCCCAAGGGGATTCGAACCCCTGTTACAGCCGTGAAAGGGCAGTGTCCTAGGCCTCTAGACGATGGGGACACAAAAATTTCTACTGAATCATGGATTCAGTATTTTTGTGTAAAGGTGAGAATGTGGTGACACATTCGAACGACTGATGCAGTAAAAACTCGATACCGAGGCCTTACAACACAATCATCACCCTCATCAACAGGTGCTCTTGCTCGTTTACATTCATCAGACAATCTGTGTGGACACTACGCAATGCGTATCTGAGGTAAGGAGGTGATCCAACCGCAGGTTCCCCTACGGTTACCTTGTTACGACTTCACCCCAGTCATGAATCACAAAGTGGTAAGCGCCCTCCCGAAGGTTAAGCTACCTACTTCTTTTGCAACCCACTCCCATGGTGTGACGGGCGGTGTGTACAAGGCCCGGGAACGTATTCACCGTAGCATTCTGATCTACGATTACTAGCGATTCCGACTTCATGGAGTCGAGTTGCAGACTCCAATCCGGACTACGACAGACTTTATGTGGTCCGCTTGCTCTCGCGAGTTCGCTTCACTTTGTATCTGCCATTGTAGCACGTGTGTAGCCCTACTCGTAAGGGCCATGATGACTTGACGTCATCCCCACCTTCCTCCGGTTTATCACCGGCAGTCTCCTTTGAGTTCCCACCATTACGTGCTGGCAACAAAGGATAAGGGTTGCGCTCGTTGCGGGACTTAACCCAACATTTCACAACACGAGCTGACGACAGCCATGCAGCACCTGTCTCACGGTTCCCGAAGGCACTAAAGCATCTCTGCTAAATTCCGTGGATGTCAAGAGTAGGTAAGGTTCTTCGCGTTGCATCGAATTAAACCACATGCTCCACCGCTTGTGCGGGCCCCCGTCAATTCATTTGAGTTTTAACCTTGCGGCCGTACTCCCCAGGCGGTCGACTTAACGCGTTAGCTCCGGAAGCCACGCCTCAAGGGCACAACCTCCAAGTCGACATCGTTTACAGCGTGGACTACCAGGGTATCTAATCCTGTTTGCTCCCCACGCTTTCGCACCTGAGCGTCAGTCTTTGTCCAGGGGGCCGCCTTCGCCACCGGTATTCCTCCAGATCTCTACGCATTTCACCGCTACACCTGGAATTCTACCCCCCTCTACAAGACTCTAGCTTGCCAGTTTCAAATGCAGTTCCCACGTTAAGCGCGGGGATTTCACATCTGACTTAACAAACCGCCTGCGTGCGCTTTACGCCCAGTAATTCCGATTAACGCTTGCACCCTCCGTATTACCGCGGCTGCTGGCACGGAGTTAGCCGGTGCTTCTTCTGCGAGTAACGTCAATCCAACAACGTATTAAGTTATTGGCCTTCCTCCTCGCTGAAAGTGCTTTACAACCCGAAGGCCTTCTTCACACACGCGGCATGGCTGCATCAGGCTTGCGCCCATTGTGCAATATTCCCCACTGCTGCCTCCCGTAGGAGTCTGGACCGTGTCTCAGTTCCAGTGTGGCTGGTCATCCTCTCAGACCAGCTAGGGATCGTCGCCTAGGTGAGCCATTACCCCACCTACTAGCTAATCCCATCTGGGCACATCCGATGGCGTGAGGCCCGAAGGTCCCCCACTTTGGTCCGAAGACGTTATGCGGTATTAGCTACCGTTTCCAGTAGTTATCCCCCTCCATCAGGCAGTTTCCCAGACATTACTCACCCGTCCGCCGCTCGCCGGCAAAGTAGTAAACTACTTCCCGCTGCCGCTCGACTTGCATGTGTTAGGCCTGCCGCCAGCGTTCAATCTGAGCCATGATCAAACTCTTCAATTTAAGATTTGTTTGATTTGCTATGAATTAACATAGCGATGCTCAAAGATTACTTTCTGCAAATATGCATTCGAACCGAAGTTCAAATGTGTACTGCTTTGGTCACTCTTCAAGACTTTGATATTGCTTCTGCCTGTCGAAACAGGCTTCGATATCGTCTTGCGAGTGCCCACACAGATTGTCTGATAAATTGTTAAAGAGCGTTCGTTACCCGTTTGCCTTGCGGCGAATCTTACGGTAACGCGGGAGGCAGATAATACGCTTTCCCGCTGAAGAGTCAAGAGTTTATTTGGTTTCTTTCGAAGTCAAACTCAATCATTTCTCTTCCTGACCCGGCGAAGTCTGTTTCGTTGTTCCCGGTCAGTGGAGGCGCATTATAGGGAGTTCCTGACAGCCTGCAACCCCTAATTTCAAAAAAATTTTCAACCGCTCACTAATGCGGCAAAAACACGAAATACGGTGAAAAAGAAAACAAAAAGGGGACGATTTCTCGCCCCCTCAAGGATTTACCATTACTGTTTAGCAATGATATGCCCATTTTCCACATCAAGAGTAACAGGGACTCCCGGTATTAATTTGCCGGAAAGTATCTGTTGCGCCAGTGGATTCTCGATTTCCTGCTGGATTGCACGTTTCAATGGCCGCGCACCATAAACAGGATCGAAGCCAGTCTCGCCCAAGAACTCCAACGCAGGCTGAGTAATAGTGACCTGATAGCCACGTTCTTCCAACCGTTTGTACAGGCGCTCCAGTTGGATACTGGCAATTGAAGCCAGATGCGCTCGGCCCAGTGGGTGGAAGACCACAACCTCATCTATACGGTTGATAAATTCAGGGCGGAAGTGGTGAGTGACAACTTCCATCACCATTTCCTTCATTTCGCTATAACTTCTTTCACCGAAACGTTCCTGAATCAAATCTGAACCGAGGTTAGAGGTCATGATGACCACCGTATTACGGAAGTCGACTGTTCTACCCTGCCCGTCAGTCAAACGCCCGTCATCCAACACCTGTAAAAGAATGTTGAATACATCCGGATGCGCTTTTTCTACCTCATCCAGCAGAATGACAGAATAAGGGCGACGGCGCACCGCTTCTGTCAGGTAACCACCTTCTTCATAACCCACGTAGCCTGGAGGCGCACCAACCAACCGAGAAACGGAATGTTTTTCCATAAACTCGGACATATCAATACGCACCATGGCATCATCACTGTCGAACAGGAAGGTTGCCAGCGCTTTACACAACTCGGTTTTACCAACCCCTGTTGGCCCTAAGAATAAGAAGGAACCAATTGGGCGGTTCGGATCTGATAACCCAGCACGACTACGGCGGATAGCATTGGATACGGCTTCAACAGCTTCATCCTGCCCAATCACGCGTTTATGTAGATCCTGTTCCATGCGCAGCAACTTATCACGCTCACTTTCCAGCATGCGAGATACAGGAATACCCGTCCAGCGCGCCAGCACTTCCGCAATTTCTGCTTCCGTCACCCGGTTACGCAGTAACTTCATGGTTTTCCCTTCAAGCGCCGTTGCCGCTGCTAGCTGTTTTTCCAGCTCAGGAATTTTACCGTACTGAAGTTCTGACATCCGCGCCAAATCGCCCACACGACGAGCTTGCTCTAAGCTGATTTTGGCTTGTTCCAGTTCGGTTTTAATATTCTGAGTTCCGGTGAGGGCAGCTTTTTCTGCCTTCCACTCTTCTTCCAGCTCTGAATATTCACGTTCTTTTTGCTCTAATTCGGTATTGAGCATTTCCAGACGTTTTTTGCTGGCATCATCAGATTCTTTCTTCAATGCCTGCTGTTCCAGTTTCAATTGGATAATCCGGCGCTCCAGGCGATCCAATGATTCCGGTTTTGAATCCATCTGCATACGGATACTAGAACCGGCCTCGTCAATAAGGTCGATAGCTTTATCCGGTAACTGACGATCCGAGATATAGCGGTGAGATAGCGTTGCCGCAGCCACAATTGCCGGGTCAGTTATCTGCACATGGTGATGCAGTTCATAGCGCTCTTTCAGCCCACGTAAAATGGCGATAGTGTCTTCAACAGTTGGCTCCGCAACATACACTTTCTGGAAACGCCGCTCTAGCGCCGCATCCTTCTCTATATATTGACGGTACTCATCAAGTGTTGTGGCACCAACGCAATGTAATTCACCGCGTGCTAATGCAGGTTTCAGCATGTTGCCGGCATCCATCGCCCCGTCGCCTTTCCCGGCACCGACCATGGTATGCAACTCATCAATGAACAAGATCACACTACCTTCTTGTTTTGATAAATCATTCAACACGCCTTTCAAGCGCTCTTCAAACTCACCACGATACTTCGCACCTGCAATTAGTGCGCCCATATCTAATGAAAGCACACGTTTATGCTTCAGGCCTTCTGGCACTTCACCATTCACGATTCGTTGCGCCAGACCTTCAACAATGGCTGTTTTACCAACACCAGGTTCACCAATTAACACCGGGTTATTTTTAGTCCGGCGCTGTAGTACCTGAATAGTACGGCGAATCTCTTCGTCACGGCCAATAACCGGATCGAGCTTGCCTTGCTCCGCCCGCTCAGTCAGGTCGATAGTGAATTTTTTCAATGCCTGACGCTGGTCTTCAGCACCTTGGTCATCAACTTTGTCACCACCACGCATATCTTCGATTGCCTTATTTATTTTATCTTTTGTTGCTCCGGCTGCCTTTAACATGTCAGTTAAAGTACCGCGATCTTCAAGTACGGCCAGAACAAACAGTTCTGACGAAATAAATTTATCTGCACGTTTTTGCGCTAATTTGTCGCAAAGATTCAATACACGGACTAGCTCATTTGATGGCTGAACATCACCGCCAGTCCCTTCAACTTGTGGAAGACGACCTAATGCTTGCTCAATGTCGCTGCGCAAACTGGCGACATTAATACCCGCCGAGGTCAACAATGGGCGAACCGTCCCCCCATCCTGATTGAGCAGTGCGCTCATCAAATGTAACGGTTCAATAAATTGGTTGTCGCGCCCAAGAGCTAAAGATTGGGCATCGGCGAGGGCAAGCTGGAATTTGCTAGTAAGACGATCCAGACGCATAACACCTCCAATATTGGTCAAAATTGCTACTGGAGATTAGATGAGGTCATCCCTCAAATTTTCAAGGTTATTTCGACACTATATTTAAAGTACAACGTCATGCGCCAGCGGATCGTCCTAATTCAATAGGTTATATCAGCCAGATTAAACTTGCCATACGTCCAGTGATTCCATCACGCCGATAAGAGAAAAAATGTTGTTTTTCAGTCACTGTGCAGCGATCACCGCCATATATAGCGTGAATACCTACGGCCTGTAGCCGCAATCGAGCTAATAAATAGATGTCGGCAAGATATTTAGAGCCGGAAGGTGTGAACGCAGTCGCGAATTGTCCGTCGATTTGGATAAATGCCTGTTTAACCTCTTCACCCACTTCAAACTGCTGCGGGCCAATTGCCGGGCCTAACCACGCCATGATAGAAGCAGGATTGGCATTGAACTGAGTGAGCGTTTGTTCCAGAACGCCAGCGCAAAGCCCACGCCAGCCCGCATGGGCGGCAGCTACTTCATCACCGGCTAAACAGCAAAACAGCACAGGCAGGCAATCTGCAGTCATTACCGCACAAACTTGCCCAGCAACTCGGCTATATACCGCATCGGCCTGTACATCAGAAATAGTCTTGCCGTCCAGATGCAGGACACGAGTGCCGTGCACCTGTTCGAGCCAAACAGGCATTTGCGGCAATCCTGCTTGCTCCACTAAAGATTGGCGATTTGCAACCACACTAGCGGCAATATCCCCGACATGGGTGCCAAGGTTTAATGAATCATAAGGGAATTCGCTGATACCACCATGACGGGTGGTGCTACATGCCTTCACAGTGGCAGGCATCGGCCAGTCGGGAAGTATCAGCTTGTTCATTACCAATCCATCTGATCTTTGAATTCTTCAGTATCGGCTTTCAGCGCATTAATCAGCTCAACCATATCTTCTGGTAATGCCGCATGCCATTCCATTTGAATGCCACTGATTGGATGATACAAACGCAGCATAGTTGCATGCAGCGCCTGGCGGTCAAAGCCGCGCAGAATAGCAATAAAGGAATCAGAGGCACCGCGCGGTGGACGTGGACGGCCGCCATACAGCTGATCACCTACCAGCGGATGGTTGATATGAGACATATGCACACGGATCTGGTGTGTACGGCCCGTTTCTAAACGCAAGCGCAAACGAGTATGAGCACGGAAATGCTCCATAATACGATAATGCGTGGTCGCCGGTTTACCCATCGGATGCACAGCCATATGTGTCCGCTTGGTAGAGTGACGAGAAATAGGCTCGTCAACTCTGCCACCAGCTGTCATATTGCCGATTGCCACCGCTTCGTATTCACGGGTAATTTCACGCGCTTGCAGCGCTTCCACCAAACGAGTTTGTGCCGGAACAGTTTTCGCCACCACCATCAAACCAGTGGTGTCTTTATCCAGGCGATGTACGATACCCGCGCGTGGGACATCCATGATTTCTGGATAATAATAGAGCAATGCATTCAGAACGGTGCCGTCTGGATTACCGGCGCCAGGGTGCACGACTAAGCCACGGGGTTTATTAATAACGAGAATATCGTTATCTTCATAGACGATATCCAGTGGGATTTCTTGAGGCGCCCAGCGGGCATCTTCCTCAATTTGCGCGTCAATTGCGACGAGCTCACCACCCAACACTTTTTCTTTAGGCTTGTTAATTGTTTTACCGTTTACAGTCACCTTGTCTTCCAAGATCCATTCTTTTATGCGAGATCTTGAATAATCAGGGAACAATTCGGCCAAAGCCTGATCTAACCGTTGACCGAGTTGTGATTCGGCCACCGTTGCGCTGAGTTGTACTTGTTGTGCCATATGCAGCTTCTTGTTCGTTAACGTTGGGTTTTGACGGCGATGCCGTTTAATATAATGTGCTATTGTATCTAGATCTTTGTCGGGAGCTTAACGGACAGTCTCCCGGAATAACACTTCGAGGATAATCAAAACGTCATGACGCGTATGAAATATCTGGTGGCTGCCGCCACGTTGAGCCTGGTGCTGACCGGTTGCTCCAGTAACAAGGACGTGGTTCCCGATAACCCGCCTTCTGAGCTCTATGCTACCGCTCAGCAAAAACTGCAGGACGGTAACTTTAAGGGAGCCATTACGCAACTAGAAGCGTTAGATAACCGCTATCCTTTCGGGCCTTACTCCCAACAAGTTCAGCTTGATTTGATTTATGCGTATTATAAATCTGCTGATCTCCCGTTGGCGCAAGCCTCAATCGATCGCTTTATGCGCCTCAATCCCACACATCCTAACATCGATTACGTATTATATATGCGTGGTTTGACTGACATGGCTCTGGATGACAGCGCATTGCAAGGCTTCTTCGGGATTGATCGTTCAGACCGCGATCCGCAACACGCTAAGGCCGCATTCCGCGATTTTAACCAGTTGATTCAAAGCTATCCAAACAGCCAATACGCAACTGACGCGCAAAAACGCCTGATGTTCCTGAAAAATCGTCTGGCCAAGCATGAACTGGCCGTGGCGCAATATTACACTAAACGAGGCGCTTACGTCGCGGTAGTTAACCGTGTTGAACAAATGTTGAGAGATTATCCTGATACTCAAGCAACTCGCGATGCGCTGCCGTTGATGGAAAATGCTTATAAACAATTGCAACTGAATGCTCAGGCAGACAAAGTTGCCAAGATAATAGCAGCGAACCCAGCCTGATATAGTCTGTCGCGACAAAATAAGTCTGGAATGATAAAATAACAAACGGCAGCTTAGGCTGCCGCTTTCAATTCCGTCTTGATAGCCACAAACCGCAGAGATTCATGCCCACAGACTATCGCGCTGAGATCCTACTTAAATCGTAAAAATAATGCCGTTTTTGACTATATCCATGCGACATAACTTATCGATAATGCGGCATTCTGATCAATGATTCAAGCCCTCTGCGCCTATTACTGACGTTAAATCACAGTTCCCACGACCTTTGCAAAAAGTGACAAAAATTAGTGATCTTGATCATACATTTTGGTAAAAAGCGAGGTATGCTGAAGTTATCCAAGATGGAGTAGACAGAGAGGTAAGTCATATGACAGTCAACATCACCAGTAAACAAATGGATATTACCCCAGCAATCCGTAAACATGTCGAAGACCGTCTCACCAAACTGGATAAATGGCAGGCCCAGTTGATAAACCCACATATTGTACTGTCTAAAGATCCGCAAGGATTTGTTGCAGACGCCACAATCAGTACACCGATGGGCCCCTTGGTTGCCAGTGCCAAACATGATGATATGTATGCTGCAATTAATGAACTGATCACCAAACTAGAACGCCAATTAAATAAAGTGCAACACAAAGGTGAGGCTCGTCGCGCAGCAAGCAGTGTTAAAGAAGCTAATCTGGAGTCAGTAGATGTAGAGGAAGAAGAATCCGAGCAAGAACAATAGCCGGCATAATCCATCTCATTTCGGATCTAACGCGCTTTCGAGCGCGTTTTTTATTGACAGCAATTCAGACTGGCGGTTAATTTAGAGTCTGATTATTTTAGCTATTACATATTGTCTCACTCAGAATTAAAACAGGTAGCCAGCAACAATGATTAATAAAGTGTTTTTCTTCGCATTCTTTTTTACCTTCCCCTGATTGGGAGGCGTTTCGTCGTGTGATAAAGAATGCGAAGACGAACAACAAAGCCTCCCACGTCGGGAGGCTTTTTTTATGCATAAATACCCGTCATACTTCAAGCTGCATGTGCGTTGGCTTCCTTCGCTTCTCCAGTCACTTACTTATGTAAGCTTTTGGGGATTCGCTTAGTTACCGCCTTCCTGCAACTCGAATTATTTAGGGTGTAATCATTTAGAAAAAATAATAAGGCAAATCCCTATGACCGATAATCCATTACTGGTGCTACGTGAACGCATCAGCGCACTAGACTTAAAACTACTGGCATTGCTGGCAGAACGGCGTGAATTAGCGGTAGATGTGGCTAAAGCCAAACAACTTCATCACCGCCCGATCCGCGATAAAGAACGTGAGCGTAATTTGCTGGATGCGCTCATTACCGCCGCCAAACCTTATGATCTTGATGGCTTCTATATCACTCGCCTGTTCCAGCTGATTATTGAAGATTCAGTATTGACTCAGCAGGCACTGTTACAACACCAGCTAAATCAAACCGCCCAGCACTCAGCCCGTATCGCCTTCCTTGGTCCAAAAGGCTCTTACTCACATCTGGCAGCGCGCCAATATGCAGCTCGTCACTTTGAACAATTGATTGAGTGTGGTTGCCAAAAATTCCAGGATATCTTTACTCAAGTAGAAACCGGCCAGGCGGATTACGCCGTATTGCCGATAGAGAACACCAGCTCAGGTTCCATCAATGATGTATATGACTTGCTGCAACACACCAGTTTATCGATTGTCGGGGAAATAACTAATCCTATCGATCACTGTGTTCTGGTCGCGACTGAAACAGATCTGAGTCAAATTAAAACCGTCTACAGCCATCCTCAACCTTTCCAGCAATGTAGCCAGTTCATAAACCGTTTTCCCCATTGGAAAATCGAGTATTGCGAAAGCACGGCTGCGGCAATGGAAAAAGTGGCGCAATTGAACTCACCACATGCAGCGGCACTAGGAAGTGAAGCCGGTGGTGCGCTTTATAATTTGCAGGTGTTGGAACACAATCTGGCGAATCAGCAGCAGAACATCACTCGCTTTATTATTCTTGCCCGTAAAGCTATTGATGTTTCTGACCAGCTCCCGGCAAAAACCACCTTAATTATGGCGACAGGGCAACAATCAGGGGCATTGGTTGAAGCGCTACTGGTACTGAGAGATCACGGTATCATCATGACGAAGCTTGAATCACGGCCAATAAATGGCAATCCGTGGGAAGAGATGTTTTATATCGATGTACAGGCTAACTTGCGTTCTGAATCTATGCAAAAAGCGCTGGCGGATCTGACGCCGATAACTCGGTCATTAAAAGTATTAGGCTGCTACCCAAGTGAAAACGTGGTTCCGGTCAATCCGAGTTAACCCCCTTCTCCCCTCCTTATACCCTAAATAATTCGAGTTGCAGGAAGGCGGCAAGCGAATGACAAATCGGTTGGGAACCGATTTGAACAGCATTTATGCTAGCCCGCAGGGTGAGCCTCAAGGATGAGGCTCATTAATCCCGATGAGCTTACATAAGTAAGTGATTCGGGTGACAAATCGGTCGGGAACCGATTTGAACGCTGTTTGCAGCGGCCTCGCAGAGGCGAGGCCCATGGACGGGCCGAGTAACGAGCGTAGCCAACGCACATGCAGCTTGAAGTATGACGGGTTTAAATAGCAAAAAGTCACCCCGATACTGTCGGGATGACTTTTTGAAACAGGCAAGTGATAGATTCGATTTACTGGCGGTTATCGTTCGCCTGACGCAATAATGAACGGCTCTCCACCAAGAAGCGCTCCGCATAATCCCCAAACCAATGCTCAACTTTCTGGAAACTTTGCACGAAGGCTTGTTTGTCACTTTGCTCAAGCAAGGTGATCGCCTCACCAAAACGTTTGTAATAGCGTTTAATCAGCGCCAGATTATCTTCCGATGACATAATAATGTCGGCGTAAAGCTGTGGATCTTGGGCAAATAGTCGCCCTACCATTGCTAGTTCCAGCCGATAAATGGGTGAAGAGAGCGCCAATAGCTGTTCAAGCTGTACATTTTCTTCTGCTAAATGTAGCCCATAGGCAAAGGTCGCAAAATGGCGCAATGCTTGGATGAACGCCATATTCTGGTCATGCTCAACCGCACTAATACGATGTAATCTCGCGCCCCACACCTGCAACTGCTCTAGCAACCACTGATAGGCTTCAGGGTCACGTCCATCGCAATACACTACAACCTGCTTGGCCAAACTGCCTACATCAGGCCCAAACATTGGGTGCAATCCCACCACCGGCCCTTCATGAACGGCGAGCATAGCTTGCAGCGGCTTATTTTTGACTGAAGCAAGATCCAATAAAATGCAATCTGACGGCAATTTTGGTAATCGGGCTATCACTTCTTCAGTGATATGGATGGGCACACTGACAATCACCATCCCGGCATCTGCCAGAATAGATTCAGCCTGTGCCCAGTCCTGTTGCTCAAGTGTTTTTACCTGATAACCGGACAGTGTGAGCATCCGACTAAATAAGCGCCCCATCTGCCCCTCTCCACCGATGATAACCACCGGACGCAGCTGCGGGCATAGTGTCTTAAACCCCTTGTCATTCTCGCTGGTATAAGACTCTCGCATTATCCGACGCAATACGTCTTCAATCAAATCAGGTGGAACACCTAAAGCCTCGGCTTCCTGTCGGCGTGAGGCCAACATCGCCGCCTCACGGTCTGGAACATAAATAGGCAAGCCATAACGGCTTTTAACTTCACCTACTTCTGCGACTAAATGCAGGCGCTTTGCCAGCAAATCCAATAGTGCTTTATCGACTTCATCAATTTGATCACGTAAAGCGGTCAGTTCAGCCACCATACTTACTTTTCCTCTGCAGTCCGTGCCGCCAGCGCTGAACGTAATTCCTGGTGCATGCCTCGTAACAGGGTTTCGGTACTGTCCCAATCAATACAGGCATCGGTCACTGAAACACCGTAGCGCATATCAGCGCGTGGTTGCTCAGAAGATTGATTACCCTCATGAATGTTACTTTCCAGCATCACACCAGTGATAGAACGATTGCCAGCCTTGATCTGTTCAACCACAGATTCAGCGACCGCAGTCTGACGACGGTAGTCTTTATTCGAATTACCATGACTGCAATCTATCATTAAGGATGGAATGAGTCCCGCATCCTGCATCTGTTTTTCACACTGCGCGACATCTTGCGCACTGTAATTAGGTGTTTTACCGCCGCGCAAAATTACATGACCGTGTGGATTTCCCTGTGTTTGTAATAAGCAAACCTGGCCCGACTGGTTAATCCCCATGAAACGGTGTGGCATAGCGGCGGCACGCATGGCATTAATAGCCGTGCCCAAACTGCCGTCAGTACCATTCTTAAACCCAACAGGCATCGACAAACCCGAAGCCATTTCACGGTGAGTTTGCGATTCAGTGGTGCGCGCACCAATAGCTGACCAACTGAATAAATCGCCTAAGTATTGTGGGCTATTCGGATCCAGCGCTTCAGTTGCCAGAGGCAGACCCATGCCGACTAAATCCAGCAATAATTGACGTGCAATATGTAACCCTCTTTCCACATCAAAAGAGCCGTCCATTGCCGGATCATTGATTAAACCTTTCCAACCGACAGTGGTTCTCGGCTTTTCAAAATAGACACGCATCACGATGTACAGGCTGTCACTTAATTGTGCAGAAAGCGTTTTCAAACGACGCGCATAATCCAGAGCCGCATCTACATCGTGAATAGAACAGGGACCACATACCACTAATAAGCGAGGATCTCGTCCTTGAACAATGTCAGCAATGGTTTTGCGCGCGCTAGCAATCGCATACTGATCATTGTCGCTCAATGGAAACTGATTTTTCAGTTCTTCCGGCGTTATCAGTACTTGTTCGGCACTGATGTGGACATTATTGAGCGCATCTTTTTGCATGATCATATTCTTTACCTGTCTCTGTTTAGCGGATGTCGTTTAGCGTGTTTGTCGTTTGAGGCCACCACAATATCACGATGTGTAAACATTTCAATCCATATGTGTAAATAAATAATTACCCGCATATTTACAGGCATATTTTGTTCTGACTTTTGCGGTAAGTCGCAGTTTCTGCAGATGCTCCTAACCTGCCCCTGAGGCCATGATAAAATGCGGAAAATTTGTGGAGGCCGTATGTTAAGAGTCATCATCGTCGACGATGAACAACCTGCGCGTGAAGATTTACGCGAGAGATTAAGTGAAGAACATGATATTGAGATCGTCGCCGAATGTAGCAACGCCTTGGAAGCTATCCCCGCAATCCAACGCCTGCAACCCGATGTGATATTT
The DNA here is from genome assembly GCF_901472495.1 of Yersinia enterocolitica subsp. enterocolitica. NCBI lineage: Bacteria > Pseudomonadati > Pseudomonadota > Gammaproteobacteria > Enterobacterales > Yersiniaceae > Yersinia > Yersinia enterocolitica. Next base: position 4,323,935 of record NZ_LR590469.1, on the reverse strand, counting down.
CTCGATATCCAAATGCCGAGAATTAATGGTCTGGAGTTGGCTTCGATGCTCAATCCAGAAAAGATGCCGCAGATCGTGTTCGTTACCGCCTACGATGAATATGCTATCCGTGCTTTTGAAGAGCATGCCTTTGACTATCTGTTAAAACCGCTCGACCAGCAACGGTTAGCCAAAACGCTCGTTCGCCTAAGAAGAAGCTTTAGTGTAAATAATAATTTACATAAAATCACAGAACCGATGCTACGCCATATTCCTTGCTCTGGTCATAACCGTATTTTTTTGCTGAAAATTGAGGAAGTGGAATATCTCAGCTCTGAGCTGAGCGGTGTGCATGTAGTCGGAACCATACAATCGGGTTATACCCAGCTATCACTCAAAACGCTGGAAGAGAAAACTCCTTTTGTCCGCTGCCATCGCCAATATATGGTTAATACTGAACAGCTGGGCGAGATACAACTGATGGATAACGGTTCTGCCGAAGTTATTACCCGCAGTGGTAAACATATTCCTGTGAGTCGACGTTACTTAAAACTCCTAAAGGAGAAGTTGGGAATTAACTAGCGACTATTTCAGCCTGGAATATGTTTATATGTTGCGCCATTGTGCTATTAATGAATTTATTTAAAACAATATTAATACATTATTTTCACAACCGAATCTTATATTCTATTAACGTCAGCCAATTCCACTTTAATTAATTAGAAAAGTCAGATCTGATATAAAAACAGAGACAGATCTCAGATTTAATTAATTACATAACTAAACAATATAGCCTTGATATTAGCAAGGTTTTAATCAATTCACCTGTGCTCTGATAGATAAAAATGAGTAAGAGCCATGTCCATTGCTTAAAACCGGCTAAATACAACGGAATTTCATTCATGTTGGAAGCAAGGTAATATTATGATAACACTACAATTTATAATTATAATTCTCTGTCTGCTAGTTGGGACACGCTATGGGGGCATGGGGCTGGGGTTAATAAGTGGTATTGGCTTATTTATTCTGACCTTTATCTTTGGCCTCGAACCAGGTAAACCCCCTGTCGATGTGATGCTGACAATATTAGCCGTTATCGGTTGTGCTGCTGTATTACAAACTGCCGGTGGCTTAAATGTAATGATGCAATTTGCTGAACGATTATTACGAAAACATCCTCAGCACATTACGCTATTAGCACCCTTTACAACGTGGTCATTAACCTTTTTATGTGGCACCGGACATGTTGTTTATACCATGTTCCCTATTATTTCCGATATTGCCATTAAAAAAGGTATCCGCCCGGAGCGGCCAATGGCGGTGGCATCAGTTGCCTCGCAAATGGCAATTACAGCCTCCCCAGTATCGGTCGCGGTGGTGTCATTAGTATCAATTATTGGTGCTAATCACGGTATAGGTCAGGCTTATAGTATTCTGGAGATTCTGGCCGTATCAGTCCCCGCTTCTTTAGTTGGTGTTTTGATGGCTGCATTGTGGAGCCTACGCCGCGGTAAAGATCTGGATAAAGACCCAGATTTCCAGGCAAGAATCAAAGACCCTGAACAGCGCGACTTTATCTATGGCTCAACAGATACTTTGTTAAATCAGGTTTTCCCGAAACAAGCTTATTGGTCGACCGGGATATTTTTCGTTGCTATCGCGTTAGTGGTATTACTCGGTGCGTTTGCAGACCTGCGCCCTGCTTTTGAAGTTAAAGGCAAAATGCAGTCATTATCAATGAATCTGGTTATTCAGATGATGATGCTGATTGCCGGTGCCGTTATTCTGATTGGTTGTAAAGTTAAACCCAGCGATATCTCTAACGGCGCAGTATTCAAAGCCGGTATGGTCGCCATATTCTCAGTATTTGGTGTTGCCTGGATGAGTGATACCTTCTTCCAGGCCCATATGGGGGATCTGAAACTCGTGCTGGAAGATGTGGTGAAAGGTCATCCGTGGACCTACGCCATTGTTCTATTCCTGGTTTCAAAATTGGTTAATAGCCAGGCCGCAGCGCTTACTGCCATTGCACCAATGGGATTGCAGTTGGGTGTTGATCCTAAAATGCTAATAGCCTTTTTCCCTGCGGCTTATGGCTACTTTGTTCTGCCAACCTATCCGAGTGATCTGGCTTGTATCGGTTTTGACCGCTCAGGCACTACCAAAATTGGCAAATTTATTATTAACCACAGCTTTATTATTCCAGGCCTTATCGGTGTTATCTGTTCATGCATCACCGGCTACGTGTTAGTCACCACTTTTATGTAAAAACGGGTAAGTACTAAATTAGGGGTCAGAGCAATTCTGGCCCTTTCATTTATTTCTTTTGTTTGTATCCAAGTGCAGATTTTTGCTGTTTATTACATTTTAAGAATGAACTCATCAAAAAATCCGTCTTATTATAATTAATTATTCAATCCGAAATATCTTCTGAGTAAGTAGGATCACAACTGCTACAATGCGTGCCGCATCACAAAAATCATTTTCTTCACCATGGACCTATTATGTTTTCTTTGCGTCATACCAGGGCGTTGCCGTTCTATATCAGCACACTCGCTTTATCTCTCATCAGCACCTCAGTTATTGCTGACGCGACTGTTTTTACTGCCTTAGACGATCCAGCCACAGCCAAAAAGAGCTTCGATGGTACCGTTGAAGCAGGCTATACCGCCCAGTCAGGCAATACCACTAACTCAACATTGACTGCCAACTCAACGTTAACCTGGTTCCAGCCTAACACCGCTTATAGCTTGTGGGGGGCAGCCCGTAATACCAGCGCCAACAATGAACGCTCTTCCGAACGTTATCAGTTAGGTGGCCGTACTCGCTATAATTTGACTGATCGAAATTACCTGTTTGGACAAGCCAGCTGGTTGAATGACCGCTATAACGGTTTTGATTCCCGCTCAGTTTTAACCACGGGTTATGGTCGTCAGATTATGACCACACCACTGCATAATCTGCGGGTGGAATTTGGTCCAGGTGTTCGCCATGATGAGTTTTATGAAGGTGGGCGTGCGACGAAAGCCTTAGCCTATGCTGGCGGTAACTATACTTATCAGTTAACCGACAACACAGTGTTCAGTGAAGGCGTTTCAGCTCTGGCAAACGAAGAAACGACGTTGAACTCAGAAACGGCATTGAACGTGGCTATTAATAAAAGCTTCGCCTTGCGCTTAGCCTATGTCGTGACCTACAACACTAAGCCACCTGCCAGCGCACCAAAAAATACGGATACCACAACATCGGTAACTCTGGTTTACGGCCTCTAATCATTATCTATAGCGTGGTGTGATGCCACGCTAATTCCCTCTGATATCCCTTCTATTTATCTTCTATACCCTAAATAATTCGAGTTGCACCAAGGCAGCTAACGCATATGCAATTTGAAATATGACGAGTATAGGAATAAAAAAGGGGTTAGCACATGGCTAACCCCTTCATAACTATTAACTTTTGGATGAAGCCTGAGCTGTATCTTAGTTAGTATTAGTGCGGTTAAGACGCTCTTTGATACGAGCAGACTTACCAGTACGCTCACGCAGATAGTACAGTTTCGCTTGACGAACGGCACCACGACGTTTCACAGTAATGCTGTCGATTACTGGGGAGTGAGTTTGGAATACACGCTCAACACCTTCGCCGTTGGAAATTTTACGAACGGTGAACGCAGAATGCAGACCGCGGTTACGAATAGCGATAACCACGCCCTCGAATGCCTGCAGACGCTTTTTAGAACCTTCAACAACCCATACCTTAACTTCCACGGAATCACCCGGACGGAATGCAGGTACGTCTTGCTTCATCTGCTCTTGTTCGATTTGCTTGATAATATTGCTCATAATAAGTCTCTTACCCTAGGTAAACTGATATATCAGGAAGTTGGCACGCGGCACAACACTCCTTTCATAGTTCTGTTGCTTCAGGGCTTGTGTTCCCGTTGGAACTCAGCCAGCAACACCATTTGCTCGTCAGTCAGAGCTAGGCTTTCTAGAAGTTCAGGTCTTCTAAGCCAGGTACGGCCCAGCGACTGCTTTAAGCGCCAGCGACGAATCTCGGCATGGTTACCCGACAGCAAGACTGGCGGTACTTCCATCCCTTCTAACACCTCAGGACGAGTGTAGTGTGGGCAATCCAGCAATCCATCAACAAAGGAATCTTCCTCCGCAGAGGCCTGATGACCCAGCACTCCCGGGATAAAGCGGGATACTGAATCTATCAGAGTCATTGCTGGTAGCTCGCCACCGCTGAGAACGTAATCTCCAATTGACCATTCTTCATCAATTTCGGTTTTGATTACGCGCTCATCAACTCCTTCGTACCGACCACACACCAGAATCATCTTCTGATTAGTCGCCAGTTCGCAAACACCTTGTTGGTCCAGTTTGCGCCCTTGAGGTGACAGATAAATCACCTTTGCTCCCTCGCCTGCCGCTGCTTTTGCTGCATGAATGGCTTCCCTTAGCGGTTGCACCATCATCAACATTCCCGGGCCACCACCATATGGGCGGTCATCCACGGTACGATGCCGGTCGTAGGTAAAGTCACGAGGACTCCAACACTGCACGCTCAGCAGGCCATTTTTTACTGCCCGGCCAGTCACCCCGTAATCGGTTATTGCGTGGAACATCTCGGGAAACAGGCTAATAACACCAATCCACATTGTTTTGTTCCACTCATCTTTGCCGTTTAATTCGGAGGTCAAAAACCAGGATCCCAATCTACTTCAACACGTTGAGCAGTGAGATCGACATTCTTGATAACCTGCCCATGAAGAAACGGGACCAACCGCTCCTTCATACCGAATGCATCTTTCAGGTTTGCCTTCACTACCATCACATCGTTAGAACCGGTTTCCATCATATCGATGATTTTACCTAGTTCGTAACCCGCGGTTGTTACTACCTGACAGCCCATAAGGTCTTTCCAGTAGTAATCATCCTCTTCCAGTTCAGGCAGTTGTTTGGAATCGACGACAATTTCGCAATTGGTCAGTAGATTCGCAGCATCCCGATCATCAACACCTTTAACTTTAATGATCAGATCCTGACTGTGGCGCTTCCAGTCTTCCAACTCGACATGCTGCCACTTACCACCCTGCTGGATAAACCACGGCTGGTAATCAAAAATGCTTTCGGCGTTCTCGGTGGATGAAAATACTCTGAGCCAACCGCGAATGCCGTAAGTTGAACCCATTTTACCGAGTACAATCGGCTGTTCGGGAACCACTGGATTGAGTTGCTTGCTCATAATAACCACCACCGCGACAGATTAAGCTGCTTTCTTAGCTTCTTTGATCAGCGCAGATACGCGATCAGAAACAGTTGCACCCAGCTCAACCCAATGGTTGATACGATCCAGGTCCAAACGCAGAGCTTCAGCCTGACCAGATGCGATCGGGTTAAAGAAGCCTACACGTTCGATGAAACGGCCGTCACGAGCATTACGGCTGTCGGTCACTACTACTTGATAGAACGGACGCTTTTTAGCGCCGCCACGAGCCAAACGAATTGTTACCATAACATCCTCTTTAGTTAATAAAACAACTGGACCCCATCGGGGAACGGGGTCCAGTTGCAATATAAAAAGCCCGAAAATTTTACTCATTTTGGCGCAAAAAGCAATCTAAAGCGTAGATTCCTATGCGCTAGTTTTGTAATGAGCACAATTTTCTTCGTTTACCGCTGTTTTCAGCGGGAAATCTTTACTCACATCACGCCGGTTAACATCACAGCGCGAAATATACCTTTCGGACTTGAAGCCGCAGGGTTGTTAGCTGCGCGCGCTCACCCGAATCACTTACTTGAGTAAGCTCATCGAGATTCGTTTACTGGCCGCCTACCTGCAACTCCAATCACTTTGGGTGTGACATTTAGCGGCCCGGGAAACCTGGTGGCATCATACCTTTCATGCCACGCATCATTTTGGCCAGACCGCCATTTTTCATTTTCTTCATCATGCGCTGCATTTCGTCGAACTGCTTGAGTAAGCGGTTAACATCCTGCACTTGCACACCAGAACCAGTGGCAATACGGCGCTTACGTGAACCTTTGATGATTTCTGGCTTGGCGCGTTCTTTCAGCGTCATCGAGTTGATGATTGCCTCCATCCGCACGGTCACCTTGTCATCCATCTGCGATTTCACGTTATCTGGCAACTGGCCCGCACCCGGCATTTTACTCAACATGCTGGCCATACCGCCCATATTGCGCATTTGCTTCAGTTGATCCAGAAAGTCATTGAGATCGAAGCCATCGCCTTTTTTCAGCTTAGTTGCCAGTTTTTCCGCTTGCGCGCGGTCAACTTTGCTTTCGATATCTTCAATCAGCGACAGGACATCGCCCATCCCCAGAATACGTGAAGCCACGCGATCTGGATGGAAGGGTTCAAGCGCATCTGACTTTTCACCGACACCGAGGAATTTAATCGGCTTACCGGTGATATGACGGATCGATAACGCAGCACCGCCACGGGCATCACCATCAACTTTGGTCAGCACGACACCAGTGAGCGGCAGCGCTTCGTTAAATGCTTTCGCTGTATTGGCCGCATCCTGACCGGTCATGGCATCCACGACAAACAAAGTTTCAACCGGGTTAATCGCAGCATGAACTTGTTTGATTTCGTCCATCATCGCTTCATCGACGTGCAAGCGACCGGCGGTATCGACAATCAGAACATCATAAAATTTAAGCTTCGCCTGCTGTAGAGCACGATTGACGATATCAATCGGTTTTTCCTGTACATCAGACGGGAAGAAATCAATGCCAACACCCTGAGCCAGGGTTTCCAACTGTTTGATCGCCGCAGGGCGATAAACGTCAGCGGAAACAACCAGCACTTTTTTCTTCTGTTTTTCTTTAAGGAACTTACCCAGTTTAGCCACACTGGTGGTTTTACCTGCACCTTGCAAGCCAGCCATTAACACCACTGCTGGCGGTTGCGCTGCCAGATTCAGTTCGTTATTGACCTCGCCCATCGCGGCAATAAGTTCATTCTTAACGATTTTGACGAATTCCTGTCCTGGCGTGAGGCTCTTATTTACCTCATGCCCGACAGCGCGCTCTTTTACCCGGTTAATAAAATCACGAACAACCGGCAGAGCTACGTCAGCTTCCAGTAACGCCATGCGTACTTCACGTAGCGTTTCTTTAATATTTTCTTCTGTCAGCCGGCCACGGCCGCTGATATTGCGCAATGTGCGCGACAATCGATCAGTTAAGTTCTCAAACATTGTCTCATACTCAACGTGGAAACAGGCCGCTCTGGCGACACAATGGGGGGATTATAACACGAAGCTTAAACGATCTCTGCCCTCACGTCGGAGAACGGTTGGAGAGGGACGCGCTCGACGCTATACTGGCTACCTAATTCACTTAGCCGATGCCCATATAACGCTATGCCCGTGTTCTCCATTTTGGCTTTGATCGCATATTCGCTCAGCCTGGGCTTGATTGTCCCAAGCCTGGTGCAGAAAAATAGTGCTTACCGGCGGTTAGCGCTGGTTTCTGCCGTCGTGGCGCTAGTGTGCCATGCTATTGCTCTGAAGCATCAGATTTTTGATGTCGGCGGTGGACAAAACCTCACTTTATTGAATATCGGCTCCATTGTCGGGCTGATGATTTGCACCATCATGACTATCGTCGCCTCACAAGGCCGTGGATGGTTTTTGCTGCCGATCGTCTACAGTTTCGCCATGATCAATCTGGCACTGGCCAGTCTGCTCCCTGGTGAGTTCATTACCCATCTGGAAGCCAGCCCGGCCATTTTCGTTCATATCGGGCTAGCACTCTTTGCCTACGCCACTCTTATCATCGCAGCACTATACGCCCTTCAACTGGCTTGGCTCGATTATCAGTTAAAAAATAAGAAAGTCACCTTTAATGCTGATATGCCGCCCTTGATGAGCATTGAACGTAAAATGTTTCACATCACCCAAATCGGGGTGGTTTTACTGACCCTAACACTGTGTACTGGCCTGCTTTATATGGATGATATATTCAGTAAAGAAAACGTCCATAAAGCGGTGTTATCAATCATGGCCTGGTTTGTCTACATCGTTTTATTGTGGGGGCATTACCATGAAGGCTGGCGCGGGCGCAGAGTGATTTGGTTCAGTTTTGCAGGCGCATTTTTACTCACTCTGGCCTATTTTGGCAGCCGCCTGCTACAGGAGATCATGATCTCTTAGCCATTATTACAATCATCCACACATAGCCTTGTTGAATCCACAGGGCTTTCATTGTTATTAAGGAACACTGTGTTGGATCATGTCTCAACTAGCACGCTGATCATCATTCTGGTCATTATGGTCGTGGTTTCGGCTTATTTTTCAGCTTCAGAAACCGGCATGATGACACTCAATCGCTACCGTCTACGCCACTTATCCAAGCAAGGTAACCGCGCCGCACGTCGCGTTGAGAAACTCTTACGTCGCCCTGACCGCCTGATAAGTTTGGTATTAATTGGCAATAATTTGGTCAATATTCTGGCCTCAGCACTGGCAACCATTGTTGGTATCCGACTCTATGGCAATGCCGGGGTCGCCATAGCTACTGGCGTATTAACTTTTGTGGTGCTGATTTTTGCTGAAGTGATGCCGAAAACCATCGCCGCCCTTTATCCTGAACGCGTGGCGTTCCCCAGCAGTGTTTTGCTGGCCCCGTTACAAAAAATCATGCTGCCACTGGTATGGCTACTCAATACCATCACACGTGGGCTGATGCGCTTGTGTGGTATCCGCGGAAACGTTCACAGTAGTGATGCAGTGAGTAAAGATGAATTGCGCAGTATTGTGAATGAATCACACTCACAAATTTCTCGTCGTAATCAAGATATGTTGATATCCGTGCTGGATCTGGAAAAGGTCACCGTCAGCGATATTATGGTGCCGCGTAATGAGGTGGTCGGCATTGATATCAATGATGATTGGAAATCAATTATGCGACAACTCACCCACTCCCCACATGGCCGTATCGTTTTATATCGTCAATCATTAGACGATGCTATCGGCATGCTGCGCGTGCGAGAAGCCTACCGGCTCATGACAGAGAAAAAAGAATTCAATAAAGAAAATTTGTTACGCGCTGCCGATGAGATCTATTTTATCCCCGAAGGCACACCATTAAATGTGCAACTGGTGAAATTTCAGCGCAATAAAGAAAAAGTCGGCATGATTGTCGACGAGTATGGTGATATTCAGGGGTTAGTGACCGTTGAAGATATTTTGGAAGAGATAGTCGGCGATTTCACAACATCAATGTCTCCTAGCCTGGCAGAAGAGGTCAATCCGCAGAGCGATGGCTCTGTACTCATCGATGGCAGCGCCAATGTGCGCGAACTGAACAAAGCATTCAACTGGTCACTCCCTATCGAAGCACGCACGATCAATGGCATGTTATTGGAAGAACTCGAAGAGATCCCTCAGGTAAATGCGCAGGTTCGTGTTGGAAATTATCTGATTGATGTGCTGGACGTACAGGAAAACATGATTAAGCGGGTGCGGGTTACCCCTATCCTACCTGATAACCAGGCGAGCTAATCAGTGATATCAAGGGAATAAAAAAGACGCCTTTTCAGCGTCTTTTTTGCATTTATCTACCGAGCATAAAAATCGACAACTGAAAACTAGATATGTAATTCAGTCAGTTTTTCTTTCGGCAATGCCAGTTCTTCGTTGTGATTGATACGCACGCCGCGGTCGATAATCCCTTTGGCAATCTCCTGCGCCTCTTCCAGCGAATGCATATGATAAGTACCACACTGATATTCGTTCAATTCAGGAATTTTTCGCTGGTCGGTCACTTTCAATACATCAGCCATTGCCGCTTTCCAGGCATCAGCAACGCGTTGCTCATCTGGCGTACCAATCAGGCTCATATAGAAACCGGTACGGCATCCCATTGGGGATATATCGATAATCTCCACGCCATTACCATTGAGGTGGTTACGCATAAAACCAGCAAACAAGTGCTCAAGTGTATGAATCCCTCGTTCTGGCATCACTTCTTTATTTGGCACACAGAAACGTAAATCGAATACCGTTATCTCGTCGCCATGAGGGGTTTTCATCGTCTTAGCAACGCGTACAGCCGGAGCTTTCATAATGGTATGGTCTACGGTAAAGCTATCCAATAATGGCATTTAGTTACCTCCTCATAAAAAAATAATTTTTATTCGATCTTTTTTTCGCAACTCATGAAACTTTTTGGTATCCCGCACGTCTTAATATGTGAAAGACGCGCATTTGTTATCATCATCCCTGTTATCAGAGATGTTAATTTGGCCACAGCAATGTGGCCTTTTCTTTTTATTGGCCGCCGTGTAGTGCCAAATACTCTTCAAAGCTTAGCTTATCTTTGAGTTCCAGCTCACGTTGACGCACCCAAGAAGCTGCACCCTCTTCGGATAATTGCTCTTCAGTTAGCAATTCCAACGGTTCATTTTGCAGCATTTCCCTGTAGCGCTCCGCTAACTCAAGGCCAACACCACCAATACCTCCTTCTTTCATCGCTTGCAAAATACGTGCAGAGAACGTCAGGCTCGGATCATCAAAGGATGCGACAAGTTCATCACAAACCTGTTGGTATTCGGTGCTATCTTTACCATCCAAGACTTCTGCAACCCGGCGCAGGTCAGTAAACAGGTCTTTACCCACCTTTTCCAGCGGCTCACGGGTGTCATTACATCCCATCCCGATAGTCTGCCCCGGTTTACGCCCTTCCAAAATAACCCGATTCCAGTTTTTACGGGTGCACAGCAGTTCATCGCTGCTCATTTCAGGCGCATCTGCCAGTACACACCAAATCAAGAACAGATCAAGGAAGCGCGCTTGTACCGCATCCACACCAATAGGTGAGAATGGATTAATATCCAAGGAACGGACTTCAATATATTCAATACCGCCGCGCAATAATGCATCAGATGGCGATTCGCCAGCACGGGTAACCCGCTTAGGTCGAATCGGAGCATAGAGTTCATTTTCAATCTGTAACACATTGGTGTTCAGTTGCAGATGACGATCACCGTCTTTTAGTCCCAATGCCGCATATTCTTCTGATGGCGTTTGAATTGCGCGCTTCAGCCCAGCAACATAGGTATGCAGGTCATTAAACGTAATCCCTAAATTGCTTTGTGATTTATTGGTATAACCCAAATCACTCAGGCGTAATGAGGTGGCATACGGCAGGTAACACATCCCTTTATCATTGCGCTCGAACGGTAATGCCGTTTCACGCCCTTGCAGGAATGATGCACAAATGGCCGGTGACGCACCAAACAGATAAGGAATGACCCAGCCAAAGCGATAATAGTTACGTATCAAGCGGAAATATCCCGCTGAAATCTCTTCCTTGCCGCTTTTTTCATCGGTAACACCCGCCCACGCTTGCCAAAATTCCAGCGGCAAAGAGAAGTTATAGTGCACGCCGGAAATAGTTTGCATCAAGGCACCGTAACGGTTTTTTAAACCCTCACGATAAAGAGTCTTGAAACGACCAATGTTAGAAGAGCCATATTTAGCGAGCTCAATATCCTGCTCTGCACCAATAAAGCAAGGCATGCTAAGTGGCCACATACGCTCATCACCGAGTTTGCGTGCGGTATAGCGGTGAATATCACGCAAAAAAGTCAGCAAATGGTCAATATCGCCATCTACTGGAGTAATAAATTCCAGCAATGCCTCAGCAAAGTCGGTGGTAATCCATTGATGTGTCAGCGCTGCACCCAATGACTCTGGGTGGCCTGTCGAGGCTAATTGACCATCGGCAGTTACTCTCAATGTTTCCCGCTCGATACCGCGGCGGATACCTTTCAGGGCTTTAGGGTGCGCTTCCAACCAAGTTAGCGCGTGTGATACATCCGGGATCAAATCGACCTCCCGCTCTTGAAAACCATAACTCGTCAGCATACTGAAACTGCATAGATGTGACTACGTAAGTTTGTCACATTCTTTACTGCCACCAGGCAATTCCTTGTAACGTAATTACCGTTAATACGATATAACGCAATGCTTTCCCCAGACACAGAAAAAAAGCCACAAGACTCCAAGGCATACGCAACCAGCCTGCCAACACACACATCAAATCGCCCACTACCGGTAGCCAGCTTAGTAACAGAGCTGCTGGGCCAAAACGTTGAAGCCAGCCAAGAGCTGTACTCATCCCACGTTGTGGTTTTAGTTCCGGTAATAAACGGCCTATAACAACGTTCGTTAGCCCCCCAAGGGTATTTCCGACAGTGGCAGACAGCACCAGCATCATGGCCGGCGCACTACTTGCCGTTAAGAGGGTGACTAATAGAATTTCAGAATTTCCGGGTAAGAGTGTCGCGCTGAGAAAGCTACTCCCAAATAATGAAGCAACAGCTAGCGTACTACTCACAGTAGACGCACATCAACTATTGCCATATTCGCCCTTTTTGCCGCCTCAATACCAAAATCAGCATCTTCAAAAACCACACACTTCTCTGGTGGCACACCTAATAGCTGTGCGCAGCGCAAGAATGTTTCTGGCTCTGGCTTATGTTGGGTGACATCGTCGGCACCGACAATAACATCAAAATAGTCACGTAAGCCTAAATGGCGTAAAAGCAGCTCTGCCATGGCGTGTTCGCTTCCAGTGCCGACAGCCATAGGTTTACGCCCATAATAGGCTTTAACCACGTCTATGAGCGGCAGAGGCTTCACATTGTCCAGTAGCAGTGATTTAAACAGTGTTGTTTTCTCAGCGGCCAATACATGGGGATCTAAGTCCGATTGATTATTTTCAATGATTACGCGGGCAATTTTCCACGTTGGAGCCCCATTCAAAGCCACTAATGCCTGCTCATCAAATGCCATGCCATAAGGTGTCAGAACCTGTCGCCATGCCTGCCGATGCGTGGGCTCAGTATCCAGGATGGTGCCATCCATATCAAAAATCAGGCCTTCATAGCGCTCGTACATCGTGGCTCCACGACCAAGGAGAAATGAAAAGCTACTTTATCGCAAACTAACTAAATTGTCGCTCACTGTATAATCAATTGAATTAATTAAATAAAATATCATTCACAATAGGAAATAGCGCTGTTATGCATCGTAAAAATCAATGCATTGATAGGTGTACTAAGATGAGAGGGTTAAAACATGCTAATCGCTGAGTAGAGCGAGGCTTAAAAGCAGAAAACCCCGCCGTAGCGAGGTTTCTTAAGATGGTGCACCCAGGAAGATGACTCGGCTAACGCCTCGCCCTGCGGGCCGTTGCTAAAGCAACGTTGTCTCGCTACGCTCGGCTCGAACTTCCGACCGCTCGGTTCTGCGTATTTGTAGAATCTAAAAACAGAAAACCCCGCCGTAGCGAGGTTTCTTAAGATGGTGCACCCAGGAAGATTCGAACTTCCGACCGCTCGGTTCGTAGCCGAGTACTCTATCCAGCTGAGCTATGGGTGCAGTTTTATATTTCTAATTTTACGGGGGAGTTTCAGCGAGTGAAACTTAACAACAAGATTGATGACCTAGAAAGATGGTGCACCCAGGAAGATTCGAACTTCCGACCGCTCGGTTCGTAGCCGAGTACTCTATCCAGCTGAGCTATGGGTGCAATTAATTCTTTGACACTACCTGATGTTCATTTGACTATTTCACCATACTGCAAAATATGGTGCACCCAGGAAGATTCGAACTTCCGACCGCTCGGTTCGTAGCCGAGTACTCTATCCAGCTGAGCTATGGGTGCATAGTAAATGGCGGTGAGGGAGGGATTCGAACCCTCGATACAGCTTTTGACCGTATACTCCCTTAGCAGGGGAGCGCCTTCAGCCTCTCGGCCACCTCACCATACGCTTCTTTCGAATTGTGCCTAACTTGCTTTTGAAGAAGCTCATCGGCACTGCGTGGCGCACATATTACTTTCCCGCACTTATAAGTCAAACAATTTTTCCCAACTAGCGTTCATTTGCACAATTCACACGCAACATGACCAGTTTGGCGTCAAAAAGAGTGTTTTATCAACAGGCAAGATACTGTTTATTGCGGTGTAATCAAATTGAGAGAAAAATGAAATTATCCTACCCACCCCGTTAAATTGGCCGCGAACAGAAAATTATTACCAGAATAAGAAAACAAAAAGGAAATGAATAGTGAAATACGAAGGGATAAGCAGCAGTAGCGCCTCGTGTAACACGAGACGCTTCTTCAAAATCAGTAAGTCGTCGGTTGAGACTTTTCTGCTTGGATGCGCTGGTAGATTTCTTCACGGTGAACAGAAACCTCTTTCGGAGCATTTACACCAATTCGAACCTGGTTGCCTTTAACTCCTAATACAGTAACCGTAACCTCATCGCCAATCATGAGTGTTTCACCAACTCGACGAGTCAGAATAAGCATTCTTTGCTCCTTGAAAAATTAAAAGAGTCGGGTCTCTCAGTTTCCCCGCCATTATCCATCATACACCGTGAAAACGTAAGCTATCACATTCACATTAAATGTAAGTAGCTTGGTCAAGTCTCTAACTAATACAAGTTTAGCTGAAGCAAATAACTTTGCGTTTAACTTTGTTTTCGAACTATGACAGGAAAACTGAAAAACGCCATACCCAACATAGAGATATGGCGCATTGATTTAAGGGGTCATTACTGACTTATAAACGGGATGCCACCCACGCTTCAACACTAGCTAGTGCCGATGGCAATGCCTGCACATTAGTACCGCCTGCCTGAGCCATATCCGGGCGTCCACCGCCTTTACCACCGACCTGTTGAGCAATATCAGCGATTAATTCACCCGCTTTGACTTTACTTGTCAGGTCTTTAGTTACGCCAACAATTAGACTGACCTTATCATCTGCGGTCGTCGCCAGCACAATAATAGCGGAGCCCAGTTGATTTTTAAGATCATCAACCATGGTACGTAACATTTTTGGCTCAACATTATCCAACTGGCTAACTAAAAGTTTCACACCATTGACCAATTTCGCATTGGAGGATAATGAGGCACTTTCCTGAGCCGCTTGCTGATCTTTCAACTGCTGAAGTTCACGCTCCAGCATTTTACTGCGATCCAGCACCGCACGGACTTTATCAGCCAGATTATTGGTATCACCTTTCACCAAGTGAGCAACATCCTGTAGCAGGTCACTCTGCCGATGCAATAGCGCAATAGCGCCCTCGCCAGTTACCGCTTCAATACGTCGAATCCCAGCTGCGGTACCTGATTCAGATAAAATACGGAACAGACCAATATCACCAGTGCGGCTGGCATGAATACCACCACATAGCTCGGTTGAGAAATCACCCATGGTCAAGACTCGTACCTGGTCGTCATATTTCTCGCCGAACAGGGCCATAGCACCTTTTTCTTTCGCCGCATCCAATTCCATCACTTCAGTTTGGACTGGCATATTACGGCGAATTTGCTCGTTAACCATATCTTCTACCAGACGAATCTGTTCCGGTTTCATTGCTTCAAAATGAGAGAAATCGAAACGCAGGTATTTATCATTCACTAATGAGCCTTTCTGAGCAACATGGTCGCCCAGTGTCTTACGTAGTGCTGCATGTAATAAATGAGTTGCGGAATGATTCAAGCGAATACGGTTACGTCGTGCGACATCAACCTGAGCATCAATACTGTGATTAACCCGCAATGTTCCATGGGTTAATTGCCCTAAATGACCAATAGCCTGACCATATTTCTGAGTGTCAGCCACTGCAAAGGTTGCAGTCGCATTTTTCAGCTCGCCTGTATCGCCAACCTGGCCGCCAGACTCACCGTAGAATGGCGTTTGATTGAGGACAACAACCGCTTCCTCACCTTCATGAATTTCATCAACAGCTTCGCCATTGCGGAACAATGCAGTCACTGTGGCCTGCTGATGAACATGGTCATAGCCAGAGAACTGGCTTGCACTATCAACACGGATTAAGTTGTTATAATCGGCACCAAAGCCGCTGGATTCCCGCGCACGACGGCGTTGAGCTTCCATTGCTTGCTCGAAACCGGCCTCATCCACTTTCAGATTACGTTCACGGCAGACATCTGCGGTTAAATCAACCGGGAAGCCGTAGGTGTCGTACAAGCGGAAAGCTGTCTCACCATCGAGGGTATCACCGGTCAATTTACTGAGCTCTTCATCCAACAGAGCTAAGCCGCGCTCTAATGTACGCGCAAACTGTTCTTCTTCAGTTTTCAGAACCTGCTCAACCATTGCCTGTTGTTGTTTCAACTCATCGGCAGCTGGCCCCATAACAGCAATCAGTGGAGCGACCAATTTGTAGAAGAAAGTCTCTTTCGCGCCCAGCATGTTGCCATGACGGATAGCACGACGAATGATACGACGCAGAACATAACCACGGTTTTCATTCGACGGAATAACACCATCAGAGATAAGGAAAGCACAAGAGCGAATATGGTCAGCAATAACTCGTAGCGACTTGCTAGAAAGATCAGTCGCACCGGTAACTTCCGCTACCGCTTTAATCAAATCGCGGAACAGGTCAATCTCATAGTTCGAGTTAACATGTTGTAAAACCGCAGCAATACGCTCAAGCCCCATGCCGGTATCAACCGATGGCTTAGGCAATGGCAGCATCGTGCCATCAGACTGGCGGTTGAACTGCATGAAGACGATATTCCAGATCTCAATATAACGATCGCCGTCCTCTTCTGCCGAGCCTGGAGGGCCGCCCCAAATATGGTCGCCGTGGTCAAAGAAAATCTCTGTACATGGGCCACAAGGGCCTGTATCACCCATTTGCCAGAAGTTATCTGATGCAAAGGCACTGCCTTTGTTATCACCAATGCGAATAATACGCTCACGAGGGATGCCAATATCATTGGCCCAGATTTCATAAGCCTCGTCATCGGTTTCGTAAACAGTTACCCACAGTTTTTCTTTCGGTAGATTAAACCACTGCTCGCCAGTTAATAACTCCCAAGCAAAACTGATGGCATCATGTTTGAAGTAATCGCCGAAGCTAAAATTACCTAACATTTCGAAGAAAGTATGATGGCGTGCGGTATAGCCTACGTTCTCAAGGTCATTATGCTTACCACCTGCTCGCACGCAGCGCTGAGAGGTCGTCGCACGGGAGTATGCCCGTTTATCCAAACCTAAGAAGACATCCTTAAACTGGTTCATCCCGGCATTGGTAAACAACAGCGTAGGGTCATTATTAGGGACCAAAGAGCTGCTTGATACAACCTGATGTCCCTTGCTATGGAAGAAATCGAGAAACGCTTGACGAATCTCAGCGGTGCTCTTGCTCATAATTGTCCCGGAAACAAGCTAAAAGAATAAGCTCGCGAGCAGATTGTGTAACGATAAAAGGCAACACAATGGGTAAGCTCACGAACAAAAAGTGGGACTAAGATAAATTTTCTTCGCGGGGAAGTAAAATCCTGTGTGCATTCATTCAACAAAATCATTGTAAATCGACTGAATTTCCTCCTGGAAGAAACCACGATACAGGAGATAGCGCTGAACTTTGACCTTCTCTTTCCATTCAATCGGTAAAATTTCACTAAATTTGCGTTGCGCGACTTCTTTTGCCAACAAACACCAATTTATTTCACTGATTTCAAAAGCAGCTTGAATGAGCTCTTTATCGACACCCTTTTGCATCAATTCAGAACGAATACGCTGTGCGCCATATCCTTTACGACTACGGCTATTGATATAGCTGGTAGCAAAGCGGGCATCATCCAACCAATTATGCTGGTAACAATAAGCAATCACTTGCTCAATAACTTTCGGATCGATATCTGCAACGGGTTCGTTATCACTACGGCCTGTTTGTTTCCCCCAATGGCCTTTTGCCGAGAATGGTTGAGATGCAAGCTTGCGGCGCAGTTCTGATTCACTATGGTCACGTTGAGAGAGGAGTCTCATAGCACGACTCAGTAGGTCATTCATAATTACCCTTATTACTTGAAGCTGCAGCCGTGTTAGCTGCGCTCTTTCACCCGAATCACTGACTGATGTCAGCTCATCAGGACTCATTCGTTTGCTGCCTTGCTGCAACTCCAATTACTTTGGGTAATCCCCTTCTTTCTTGAAGCTATAGCCGTGTTAGCTGCGCTCGTTACTCGGCCCATCCATGAGCCTCGCCTCTGTGAGGCCGCTGCAAGCAGCGTTCAAATCGGCTCCCAGCAGATTTGTCAACCGAATCACTGACTGATGTCAGCTCATCGGGACTCATTCGTTTGCTGCCTTGCTGTAACCCAATTACTTTGGGTGTAGGTATAACTTGAAGCACTTATGTACATCATCATTAACTAAAACGGCCCACTGATTAAGTGAGCCGTTTGCTAATTGCTTAATTTGCTAACCCGGTCGATGACCTTACAAATTAAAACTCTTCGCTGGTTTCATCTGCTTCATCAGCAAATGCGGCTGTTGCTACAGGCTGCTCACCATTGCCACCATTAAGAAGCATTTCACGCAATTTTTTATCCAACTCAGCGGCAACTGCTGGGTTTTCTTTTAAGTAGTTACTGGCATTCGCTTTACCCTGACCAATCTTGTCACCGTTGTAGCTATACCATGCACCGGCTTTCTCAATCAGTTTATGCTTAACGCCTAAATCAACGAGCTCACCGTTAATATTGATACCTTCACCATACAGGATCTGGAATTCGGCTTGTTTAAATGGCGCTGCGATTTTGTTTTTCACCACTTTAACGCGTGTCTCGCTACCAACAACCACATCACCTTCTTTTACTGCACCAATACGGCGGATATCCAAACGTACGGATGCATAAAATTTCAGGGCATTACCACCCGTCGTAGTTTCAGGGTTACCAAACATAACGCCGATTTTCATACGGATCTGGTTGATGAAGATTAACAGGGTATTAGCATTTTTCAGGTTACCCGCCAGTTTACGCATGGCCTGGCTCATCATACGAGCTGCCAGGCCCATGTGAGAGTCACCAATTTCACCTTCAATTTCAGCTTTTGGTGTTAATGCAGCGACGGAGTCAACGATGATGACATCAACTGCGCCCGAACGAGTCAGCGCATCACAGATTTCCAGTGCTTGCTCGCCGGTATCTGGCTGAGAACACAGCAGGTTATCAATATCTACGCCTAGTTTTTTAGCGTAAATAGGGTCAAGAGCATGCTCTGCATCGATAAAGGCGCAGGTTTTACCTTCGCGTTGTGCGGCAGCAATAACCTGTAAGGTCAGTGTTGTCTTACCGGACGATTCAGGGCCATAAATCTCAACAATACGCCCCATTGGCAGGCCACCCGCCCCCAATGCGATATCAAGAGAAAGAGAACCAGTAGAGATGGTTTCAACATCCATTGAGCGGTCTTCGCCAAGGCGCATGATAGAACCTTTGCCGAATTGTTTTTCAATTTGGCCCAGTGCTGCTGCTAACGCCTTTTGTTTATTCTCATCAATAGCCATTTTTACTCCCTCTCTGGGATGCCGGGTTGCCCCGTCATCACCACTGAATGTTGTTTGTACAAGAAATTACCACTAATTATACTGTACAATCATACAGTATCAAGACTAATTTTATAGAAAATCATCTAGAAGTGTTTGTAGTGCGAAAACAGCAGCTTGCAGCCTGACCTCATCACGATCGCCGGGAAAAAGTTTTTTTGTCGCACTAACCTCACCGTCGCGTGTAGCAAAAGCAAACCACACGGTACCCACCGGTTTCTCTGTTGTGCCGCCATCAGGCCCGGCAACTCCGCTTATCGATACCGCAAAGTCCGCATTAGCCGCTCGCAATGCACCCAATGCCATTTCCCGAACGACAGCGTCACTCACAGCGCCATGCCCGGCCAAAGTACTTTCTTTTACACCCAGTAAATCATGTTTTGCCGCATTGCTGTATGTGACAAAACCACGGTCAAAATAGGCCGAGCTGCCCGCAATATCTGTCAGGGCTTTAGCTACCCAACCACCTGTACATGACTCGGCACAAGTAACCCAGGCACCACGATCTTTAAGTTTATGACCGACTGCAGTACTAAGCTGACGTAATTGTTCTTCGCGCATTATTGCCCCTACTCGAATGAAGTCTGCCGCTGCCGATAGTAGCACTTCTTTGGGCCGTAACGACAACAGCTGTTCGTTATGCGAAACGTCTCGCAAGGTGTCATGAAAAAAAAGCACATTGCCGTACAAAGCTTTACCTCAGGGACTCAGCTGTTAGTATCAAAATAAAGAAGATGCGACTGGCGACATCTGAAGTACCGGTAATTTACCGGCATGATGAACTTAGGACGTGACAGTGAAAAAAATTCTCAACGCCTTCTTCCCACTCTATAGCGCAACGGTGCTGATGTTATTAGGATCAGGTTTACTGACCACTTATATTTCGTTACGGTTAACTGCTATCCATGTTTCCGGTGCATTAATCGGGGCAATCATTGCTGCAAACTATATTGGTTTGGTGATTGGAGGCAAGGTCGGCCACTTCCTGATAGCTCGAGTAGGCCATATCCGTGCCTACGTGGCCTGTGCCGGCATTATTACAGCTGCGGTGTTAAGTCATGGCCTTACTGAATATATCCCTGCGTGGGTAGTTCTACGCTTGATTATTGGCCTCTGCATGATGTGCCAGTTTATGGTGTTAGAAAGTTGGCTAAATGATCAAGCAGAGTCTAGCCAGCGCGGTACGGTGTTTGGCTTTTATATGGCGGCAACTTATGCTGGTATGGCATTAGGCCAAGTCGTGTTGATGCTTCAACCTGAGCTGGGTTTAAGCACTCTCATGATTATTGCTCTGTTTTTTGCTCTGTGTTTGGTCCCTGTAGCCCTGACCACTCGCAGTAATGCTCAGCAAATGTCACCGGCTCCTATGGAACTGAAATTCTTTATCAACTCCATTCCCAAAATACTGGCCTCGACATTAGTTATCGGCATGATTGTCGGCTCGTTTTATGGTCTGGCACCGGTTTATGCCAGCTTGCAATCACTTTCCACTCAAGAAACCGGCCTGTTCATGGCATTATCTATCTTTGCCGGATTGGTCGCCCAGCTTCCACTCAGTTGGCTGTCCGACCGCTATAACCGCACACTCCTGCTGCGTATTAATGCATTATTACTGGCCTTAACAGCACTGCCGCTTGCGCTGGTGCCGCATATCTCGTTCCATTTTTTATTGGGTTTAGGTTTTATCGTTAGCATGTTGCAGTTCACGCTTTATCCGTTGGTCGTTGCACTAGCCAATGACCTGATTGCGCCGGAACGGCGAGTCTCTTTAGCGGCATGTTTACTGATGTCATTCGGTGTGGGTGCCAGTATCGGGCCACTCGCCGTGGGCGCGCTGATTGCTCCTCTGGGTGGCAATATTCTGTATGCGTTTTTCTCACTCTGCGGCTTAAGTTTGATAGCATTCAGCAGAACAGTTAAACAGGATCAAGACGAATTTGTTAACGATGCTCCGGTGCCACATATGGCTATACCTGACAGTTTGGTCAGTTCTCCACTCTCCCCTGCACTTAATCCCAGCTTTGATGAACAATTGATTCACGACATCATGCCCCCGCCTGATCAAGCTGAAGCAGAAAAAGAATCGGTAGAAAGCTCATCGGAAGATGAGCCTCAGCAGCAATAGTCCCAATGGTGGCAGGCATAGGAACTTTAATACCTATGGCTTTGCTCTATAGGTACTTTGCTAAATATTGATTAAAAAGAGTTGAAATGGGTACTGCTTGTTATTTATTCGGCTTTGAATAAAAATACCGGCATGAGGTATTTAGCGGGGTAGAGCAATGTCGAGACAAGATGAACAGCGGTTATTGGTAAAAATAGCCACGCTGTATTACACCGAAGGTATGAAGCAATCAGAAATTGCCGACAGCCTGCATTTATCCCAGTCATTTGTTTCCCGAGCGATTACCCGTTGCGTTAAAGAAGGGGTGGTTAAAATCAGCGTCATCCAGCCCCCTAACATGTTTATTGGTATCGAATCGCGCATTCAAAAACACTATGGTATCGACCAGGCCATCGTGGTCGATATCGCCGATGACGCCAGCTCTGCTCAGATAAAACAAGCTATCGGTTCTGCCGCAGCCCACTATATGCAAACCAGTATTCGCCCAAACGATATGGTGGGTATTTCTTCGTGGAGCAGCACAATTCGGGCAATGGTTGATAACCTTCATCCGCTTAACATCAAAACCAGCGGCGTCATTCAATTATTGGGCGGAGTTGGCCCCAACGGCAATGTGCAAGCCACATTGTTAACCCAGGCTCTGGCTAATATTTTGAATTGCCCAGCTTATTTACTGCCCGCACAAAGTATCGAGCGCTCGACTGAAGATCGCACCCGCCTGATATCAAGTGGCGAAGTCGCTGATGTGGTGAATAAATTTGCTGAAGTTGATCTGGCGTTAGTTGGGATTGGCGATCTCGAGCCATCCCAGCTATTGAAAAACTCCGGTAACTATTACCACGAAGAGATGCTTAAATTACTGGCTGATCGCGGTGCCGTGGGGGATTTGTGTCTGCATTATTTTGATGCTGCGGGGAACGCAGTACTTAGTGACGAAGAAGATCCGGTGATTGGTATGTCTTTGCCACAATTACGGGCTTGCCCGCGAGTCGTCGCACTGGCCGGAGGGGTAGGGAAAAGTGCCGCCATTCGTGGCGCGCTGACAGGTAACTATATTGATGTATTGATTACTGACAGAATTACCGCCGAGACATTACTGTAGCCATAGGTTTACTTGAAGCCATAGGTTTACTGAAGCCTTGGATTTAACCGCGCCGTCCCTGGTGCGGCATAATTTAAGCACTTAACGCCAACACGCTATTTTGCATGCCAATAGCAGTCAACACCCAGATATTTACTGAATGCTTCTTGCAGCACTTTAGCTGTAGCCGAATGGTTCATCGCCACATGGTGCTCGAAACCATTATTACAGATATGTGTGAGTAAACTTTCCAGTTGCGGCACTTCTACAACTGCGCGGCACCCAACGGTATCCAACTCATCACTGACTGAACGCCCTTCACCCACATAGGCTCGCACCTGCCCGGTGAAATCGTCTGATGAGAGGCGGAAATAGGTCAATGGGCCGGATTTCATGCGGCCATGAACCGCGCCACAGGTATTCTCACAACCCACTGTTGTTCCGATAATATCCGCAGTGCCCATAGTTGAGCTTTCTAAACTTTCACTGGCAAAGTTGCCGCAATGGAATAGCACGCATTTATCACGTTCTTCGCCAAAGTTATTATTCCAGTCAGCAATCGAAGCCGGTGCCAACGAACAACTTGCCAGGGCATACATCGATAATGCGCCCATCACATCCACTTCACAGGCACTTGGCATTAATTGCCCGGACATCACACTCATAATGGAGCAGACGTTAATTCCCAGATTCTGTTGTAATGAAGTCCAACACTGCATGGCGGTGGTATCAATATCATTGGCAATAATCCACTCACTGATAACCACAAACAGTTTTGCCATTTTGTGCAATTTTTCTTGTGGAATAGCACTGGTATCACCATTGGCTTTCAATAACGCCAGTTTTTCACCGACACGGATATCATTGTCACTGAGGTTAGCTACGCGGAAAAATACTTCTGAGAGATCAAGGGTCTCAACGGTAATTCCCAAATTCTCTAATAACTTTTCACTGTAACGTACGGTATTAAAGTTAGTTGGGCGCGCGCCAATAGCCCCAACTCTGACGCGTTTCATAGCATGTACCACACGGCACAGTTGTACAAACTGCTCTACGTCACGACTGAATATGTCACTGTTTAAGCTGCAAACATGTTGCTGGGTCAATGTGAAGGGAATGCCATATTGGCGCAGGTTGTTGCAGAGCGAGATTTTACCGCAGAAGCTGTCACGCCGTGTCGCCAGCCCCATTTTATCCAGTGCATCTTCTTCTGCTTGCACCAGTACCGGCACTTTAAGGCCAGAGAGACGAATGGCATCGGAGACACTTTTTTCATCGCCAAAGTTAGGCAGAATGACCACCACACCATGAATTTCTTCACTATGTTTACGGAATAATTCGGCACACACTTTGGCATCGCGCCAGTTTTCCACCCCACCCAGCGGCGTTTGCTCTTCATTCAGCATGATGATGTTGATCCCCAAGCGGTCAAACAGTGCCTGGGCATCGCGGCGTGCATCTGCAACCAAATAACCAGGGAAGAAACCCCGGTTGCCGATAATCACCGCGAAAGTTAACTTACGAGGTATTGCTGACATATGCTTACTCCTGGTTTGGGTTATTTCGGCTGAAAACGCGCACGCGCGATGGCCGTTTGCCAGAGGCTATAGTTATCTTGCATCTCCGCACTTTGAGCACGCGGTTCGATGTATTCCACTTCACGGGGGAGTGCCGCCAGTTGCTGGCTATCCTGCCACCAACCCAAGGTTTTCCCGCCTAAATATGCCGCCCCCAATGCCGACACTTCTGCGGTATGGTTGCGTATCAGGGTGCGCTGCAACAAATCGGCCTGAAATTGCATCAACCAGCGGTTACTGGTTGCGCCACCATCAACCCGCAGTCGCTCAAGGCGATGATGACCGGCCCGCTCCATGGCAAAAAAGACATCTGCTATTTGGTAGGCGACAGACTCCAACCCGGCACGGGCCAGAATTGCGGGGGTAGTTGCATCAGTAAGGCCGCAGAACAAACCGCGAGTTTGACTGTCCCAATAGGGTGCCCCCAAACCTGATAATGCCGGGACAAAATAGACGCCTTGATTACCTGGCTGGCTTTGCGCCATTTCAGTCAGGCGAGCTAAGTCAGTCACCCCCAACATGCGCGAAACCCACGCCACACCGGAGCCGGTATGAGTGATATTGCCTTCAAGGGCGTAACGTAATTCACCGTCATGCCAGGCAATCGTGGTGCTTAAGCCGTGACTCTGCACACTGGCTTGTTTCAGAGTGGTCATCAAAGATGAACCGGTACCGTAGGTGGCTTTGATTTCGCCAGCACGGTCACCGCCCTGCCCATAGAGCGCAGCATGCGAATCACCAATTTGCGCCACAATCGGTATCCCCTGACTCAAGCCAGTGATACCAATATTGCCGGTGTGCCCGTGGACAGCCGCCGAAGGTAAAACCGCGGGCAGACAAAGGCTGGGAATGCCGAATAGCGCCAACAGGTCTGGATCCCATTGACCAGAATGAATATTAAACAGTTGCGTTCGGGCAGCATTGGAAAAATCAGTCGAGAAACTTTGGCCGCCACTGAGCTGCCAGGTGAGCCAGCAATCGATAGTACCAACACACAATTCGCCGTGGGCCGCGCGCTCGACACCCTGCGGAATTTCCGCCAACATGCCGTGAACTTTAGCTGCTGGGAATAAGGGATCAATCTGCAATCCGGTACGTTCGGCTATCATCGCCGCTTCCGGTAACTGACTCAGCGTCTGGCAGAACGCCTCCGAGCGCCGACACTGCCAACTGACCACTCGAGTCAGTGGTATTCCTGTCTCTCGCTCCCAGATAAGCACCGATTCGCGTTGATTACTGATAGCAATACCGGCAACCCGCCCCGCTGCTAACTGGCTCAAACAGCCTTCTATGGCTAAAGAAACTGCCTGCCAGATAGCCAGCGGATCTTGCTCCGCCCAGCCGGGCCTTGGATGCTCCAACAGCAGCGGCACCGAGGCTTTCGCCAGAATTTGCCCAGCAGCATCCACCGCAATGGCTTTGGCGTTGGTGGTTCCTTCATCAATGGCCAAAATAATCGGCGTCGGCATGATTACTCTCCCCGGCAAAACCGCAAAGCACGAGCCACAATGCCTGCGGCATCAAAACCATGATAAGCTCGCATTTCTGCTCGGTCGGCCGCAATCGCATAACCGCCATCAGGAATACCGAGTCTCACCAATGGAATACCACTACCTGCTTCGGACAGCACTTCAGCCACCAGACTGCCCACACCGCCATTAATATTGTGCTCTTCGATGGTTATCACCCGTTGGCTGTTTTGGAGGATGGTTAACAGCTTTTGAGTATCACATGGGCGAATCGAAGAAACGTTGACCACCGCAGCAGAAACGTTGTTATCTGCCAGTATCGCAGCTGCACTAACAGCTTCATGAACTGTAGAACCCATAGCTACCAGAGTAATATCCTGCCCTTCCTGCAAAACATCAATCTGGCCGGGAGCAAACTGGTAGTGTTCATCATGCAGTGGCGGTAAAGATTTACCGTCGAGGCGGATATAAACCGGCCCAATATGCGCCAGAGCATAATCAATTATCTGGCGGCACTCTTGCGGGTCGGAAGGGGCATAAATCTCAATATTGCCAAAACCGCGTAGAATGGCGATATCGTCAATACAGTGGTGAGTACTCGCCAACGGCCCATAACTGGCTCCTGAGTTCAAACCAAACAGTTTTACATTACTATTGTTGTAGCAAACATCGATTTTGAGCTGTTCGTTGGAGCGCGAAATCAGGAAGGGCGCGGCATTACAGGTTACTGCCACTTTTCCCCCCATGGATAACCCTACCGCCGTGCCCACCATCGCCTGCTCGGCAATCCCGACATTAACGACTCGGTCTGGGAAACGGGCTATAAACGGCCCAATTTTCGCCGTCGAAGTGGAGTCAGCGACCACAGGTACCAAATCCACCCCGTTATCCACGGCTTTAATAAACTGCTCAACCATCACTGCGGCCAAATGTTCTGCATTACTCATCGCTCAATTCCTCCAGCGCCAGATCAATTTCAGCACCTTTCGGCACCCGGTGATGCCACTCCACGCGCCCTTGAATAAAGGAGATACCGGCACCTTTTTCGGTGTTGGCAATCACCACGTTGGGTTTACCGTTCGTTTGTAATCCCTCCAATGCGCTCACCACTGATTGCATATCATTGCCCTGGCATTCAGTGACTTGTAGGCCAAATGCCTGCCACTTATCCGCCAGCGGATCGGTGTTCATAATGGATTTGGTAGTACCTGCCAGTTGGAGTTTGTTTTTGTCATTAATGATTATCAGGTTGTCTAACTGATAGTGAGCAGCCACTAATGCAGCTTCCCAGTTACTGCCTTCGGCCAGTTCACCATCACCGGTCAGTACAAATACCCGACGTTTGCTGTTAGCTCGTTTTGCTGCCAGTGCAATCCCCACCGCCACCGGTAAGCCGTGCCCCAAAGCACCGGTATTTAATTCAATACCTGGAGTTTTATGTTTGACGGGGTGCCCAGGGAGATGTGAGTTGGCGTGCTGATAAGTCGCCAACCACGCTTCGGGGAAATAACCCGCCTCGGCCAAACAGCAGTAATAACCGCCGACCGCATGCCCCTTAGACTGAACATAGATATCGCGCTCAGGATCGGTAAGTCGGTCTGGCGCACAATTGAGGATACGGAAATAGAGTGCAGTCAGAATCTCTACTTGTGAAAGATCAGCACCGGTATGCCCCCCTGCGGGGCTGTTCGCATTAAGCAGGACGATGCGGCGACGGATGGCCCGAGCCTTTTTCACCAGCTCATCGACTGACAGTGAATACGGATTCATGACATTACCTCTCTTAAATTTTATCGATAACTGAATCTTTACTCATTACCGAATATTTATTCTTGATGGTGCTAAAAAATAGCTTTCATCAAGCCTGTCCGGAAATCGCCCTCCGGCGTGACATCTTCGTGTTCTGTCGCCAATCTATTTATGTAGCCAATATATTTCTGTAGCTAATCTGTTTATGTAGCTAATAGGCAACAACGACCTGTTTTGCCTATTCTTTATGCCTGTTCGCTCTTCCCAACTTGCGCCATCACAGTGGACTTTTGCGAGACAATCGCCGCTTTGTGCTGCATCCGGTTCTGCATCTGATCGATAATGACCGCCACTATAATCACGATACCTTTAATTACCATTTGCCAGAATTCGCTAACCCCCATCATCACTAAACCGTCAGCCAGAATACCGATAACAAATGCGCCAATCAGCGTACCGAGAATAGTGCCCCGGCCTCCGGCCAGAGAAGTCCCGCCCAGTACCACGGCGGCGATGGCATTCATCTCAAAACCGCTGCCGTTGGCTGGGTGGCTGGCCACCAACTGAGCGGAAACAATGATCCCGGCAATAGCTGCGCAGAAGCCCGATATGGTGTAGACCCACACCTTAACCTGCCGCACTTTGACGCCAGAAAGCTCTGCGGCTCGTTCGTTATCACCAATGGCATAAACATGGCGGCCAAAAGGCAGTCGGCGGGCAACATAAGCAATAACCAGCGCCAGAATAAACATGATCCAGATGGCAATCGGCAAGCCCAGCAAGGTGCCAGACCCCAACAGGTCAAAGCCGGTATTACCCAGTTGTGGATTCCCTTGTAAGCCGGGGAAGGTTTCACCACCAGAAATCAGCATCGCCGCACCGCGCACCACATACATGGTGCCGAGGGTGCAGATAAACGGGGCAACGTTATAGCGGGTAATGATCCAACCATTAACCGCACCAATCAGTGCTCCGATAACCAATACCACCGGAACTACCACCCAGACGCTCGGGAAGATAGCAATACCAAACATCGGTAAAACAATACCTTGAGTGATCATCCAACCTGCAATCATGCCGCACAGCCCCAAGGTTGCCCCGATAGAAAGGTCAATCCCTGCGGTGATAATGACAAAAGTAATACCCAACGCGAGGAAGGCATTGATCGCGATATGCTTGACCATAATGATCAGGCTACCGGTTGCCAAAAACCCCGGAACCATGACAGAGAAGAAACCCAAGATCAGGAACAGGGCAATAAAGGTGCGCATCTTGAGCAGAAGCAGCAGCATATTTTCCCGTGACCACGACGCTCCACCGGGCTGGTGACTCGCCAACGCAGTGCCAGTTGTTGCTTTCATCATTCAAACCCTTGTGCGCTTGCCGTAACCAATGCCGATTCATTGGCTGACTGACGGGAAACATTCGCGGTCAGCTTGCCGTTCGACATCACCAGAATGCGGTCTGATACCGCCATAATTTCTTTCAGATCTGAGGTGGAAAACAGGATGCCGATCCCCTGCTCAGAGAGTTTCACCATCATTTCAAACACATCCGATTTCGCACCGACATCAATGCCCCGTGTCGGTTCATCCAGCAGCAAAATGTTCGGACGGGTGAGTAATGAGCGGCCAATGACGACTTTTTGCTGATTGCCGCCACTGAGCGCCTGAATTTCCACTTCAGGTGAAGAGACTTTGATAGACAGGTCGCCAATCACCGAGGCAACCACCTGTGATTCACTCTCCTGCCAGATGGCAAAGCGGTGTTTCAACCGACGCCATAAGCTGGAAATGGTCAGGTTATTAGCCACCGATGACACCGGGAAAATACCGGTTTTTTTGCGATCTTCCGGCACTAAACTCATGCCAAGGCGGATGCGCTCTGCGGTTGAGGTTTTGGCACTGATGGCGGTGCCATTGAGCCGAATAGTGCCGAGATAGCTCTGTTGCGTGCCCAGCAGGCATTCGAACAGTTCGGTGCGCCCAGCCCCCATCAATCCATAAATACCCACGATTTCACCAGCACGCACTTGCAGCGAGACTTGATTCACCACGGTATTACCGGATTCATTGATTAAAGTGACGTTATCGACTTCCATCATTGGTGCACCGAAAGTCCGGTCGGGATGAAGGAAGCTGGAAACCGGATCACTACCCAGCATTTCACGCACAATCCACGGTACATCAATATCTTTGACGGCGGCTTCCGCCTGAAAACGGCCATCGCGCAGGATAGTGATATAGTCGCCGATGGCCATCAGCTCTTCCAACCGATGCGAAATGTAGACGATAGAAACGCCTTGGCGCGTCAGTTCACGAATCACCCGGAACAAAATATCGACTTCAGTTTTGCTCAGCGCCGAAGTTGGCTCATCCAAAATCAAAATATCTGCCTGCTCAGCCAGAGCCTTAGCAATTTCAATCAGTTGCTGCTGACCGACTTTCAGGTTCGACACCATTTCTTTGGGTGAAATAGCCTGATCAAGACGTGCCATCAGTTGTTCAGCGATCAATTCCTGCGCCGCCTGATTGATCGGCTTCAAACCTTGCTGAATCTCGCGTCCCAGAAAGATGTTTTCCGCAACATTAAGATTTTCTGACAAATTCAGTTCTTGATGCACCATGCCGATACCCAATGCTGCCGCTTCACGGGTATTGGCAATGGTTACCGGCTGCTCGTTGAGGTAAATCTGGCCGGAAGTTTGTTGCTGCACCCCCGCCAGAATCTTCATCAGAGTGGATTTTCCCGCACCATTCTCACCAATAATCACATTCACCTTGCCGCGATATACATGGTAACTGACGGCATCTAACGCCAATGTGCCAGGAAAACGCATCGAAATGTCCTCAGCACGCATGACGATGTCAGGTCGATGGTTCATTAGTGGCTCTCCTTACTCAGACTGAGCGGTACCGCATTACTCAAGCCGGTGGGAGCCACTGTCACCGCAG
The DNA here is from genome assembly GCF_901472495.1 of Yersinia enterocolitica subsp. enterocolitica. Lineage (NCBI taxonomy): Bacteria > Pseudomonadati > Pseudomonadota > Gammaproteobacteria > Enterobacterales > Yersiniaceae > Yersinia > Yersinia enterocolitica. The sequence goes on along the minus strand of NZ_LR590469.1, from coordinate 4,293,573 downwards.
CCAATACTTCAACTTGCTGGCCGACCCAACTGGCATCAGGTTTGGCCACATCCTGTAAAGCTCTTTTACTCAACGCCTTGGAAAGCTGGGCATATTGCACCTGATTTTTAAAATCTTCGAAGCGGATAAAGGTTGATGCATCACGAATAGCATTGCCTTTGACGATAGGCCCCAATTGCAGCACTTGCTCATCGCCCTCGACTGCCACTCTTATTGCCCCTTCCCGCCCTTCTGTTTCTACCTCCACCACTTTGCCGTTGAAGCGAACAAAATGACTTTGGCTATTTTTCCCTGTTGCTGGTTGATTCTGTTGTTTCACTTGCTGCCAACTGAGAGCGTTGCTGTTGGCAAATGGCATGACTTTGCTCACCCAAATGGTGGAGGCGACTTTGTCCGGTGATTGGTTATAGTCGCTGACCACCGCATTCGGATCGACCGGTAGAATCGGTTTGCCGTTTTCATCCAAATCCACCACGGTACAAGCCACTAATACGGTGCTGATAACCAACAAGCCGCCGGCTTTCGATAGGACACTGAACCACATACTGCCTCCTGTCAGGAGGGGCTGGTACGCCCCTCATTGCCTTTTAAATGCGCGTGTTAGCAAACCTTGCTTAAGGAGTTACTCTTTCAGCGCAAAGACATTCAGGTTTTTGGCATTGTTTTCATCAATCAATACGCAGTCCATCAACTGTTTTTCTTCTTGCCCGGTGGCACCGGTTTTCAGATATTTATCAGCTTGAACCACCGCCATCTGGGCTTGTGCCCAACCTGGCTGAAGTACGGTGGCTTTGATATTGCCTTTATTGATGATGGAGTCGCGGACATAGTCGCTACCGTCAAATCCGACCACAATCACATCATTGCGCCCTGCTGCTTTTAATGCGGCTTCAGCGCCTAACGCCATAGTGTCGTTACCCGAAATCACCCCAGTAATATCTGGGTTAGCCTGCAAAATGGACTCCATACGGTTGAAGGCTTCAGTCTGGCTCCAGTTTGCAGTCTGTTGAGCGACCATCTTCATGTCGCTATGTTCGTCGATCACGTCGTGATAACCCTGTGAACGCACGTGTGCGTTGGTATCTGATTCACGGCCCAGTAATTCAACATACTTGCCTTTGCCCCCCATCAGGACGACAAATTTCTCAGCACCGAGCTGTGCCCCCTGATAGTTGTTGGACACGATTTGTGAAACTGCAATGCCGGTTTCATTGATTTCGCGGTCAATCAGGAAGGTGGGAATACCTGCGGCTTTGGCTTTTTTCAACGGCCCGATAGTGGCATCCGATCCGGCATTATCCAGAATGATCGCTTTGGCTTTACGGGCGATAGCGGTTTCCAATAGTTGGTTCTGTTTGTTTACATCATCATCATGAGACGCCACCAATACGGTGTATCCCAGCTCCGCCGCTTTAGCTTTGGCACCTTCGGCTTCCGCCTTGAAAAACGGGTTATCGTGGGATGGGGTGATAATGGCGATCAGGCCGTTACTGGCAGCACCAGCAACCCCCGCCATTGAGATCAATGCTGCGGTAAGACAGGATTTCAGTAGGGTATTTTTCATTATTTTGCTCCGCATTGAATATATATTCACCATTAAATTTATATTCAATGTAATAATACAAACGCCCCACGGCTTGTCCAACATGAGAGCAAGGAAAGTAGAAGCCGGTCACAAATTAGTCGATTGGGGAGTGGAAGCATAAGAATAGAGGTGGAAAAATCACACCTTGGCATAAGTCAAAATTTGACAATGCCAAGGCATAGGCCAAAAGCTAAGGGGATAAATAATGGATAGAGTCGCGAAGTTATTTAAAAACCCTATAAATCAATCAGTTAGATCACCTGTCGAATTCGAGTTCGAATTCGATACCGATACCGATACCGATACCGATACCGATACCGATACCGATAAAGTCTACATTCGCCGTGATGAAAATGGAAAAGAAAGGACATGTCATGGGGGCGTTGGATCAATTGATTGCTGCTCATGCAATCAGCCTTAGTGCCATTTTAGTGAAAAACGATAAAACGTTTTCAATGGTTCCAACCCTCTCAATAGAAGACTGGACTAAAGAAAGACAAAGTTAATATATCAATAACAAAATCCATCTTATTAATATGGATATATTCTCTAGCGAGATAACTCAACCACTGCTGGTGTCAACTGCAATGGGTATTACCAATAAGTTATAGCTTATCCCGCATGCATAATTTAGTGATAAAAAGCCCAGTTATTGCAGTGTTATATACTGGCGGTCGGTCAGTGTCCCACCATCATCCTGCCTGTACCATCGATAAGTGCGGAAAATGAGATCCACCCTTTATAAAGAGGGTGGAGCCATCGCCTCGCACCGACAATCTATAGTAAAATTCTTGTTAAAGTCATATCCCCAAAGAGATTGGAGCGCCGCTAACCCCCCTGCAGCTTCAAGTTCGAAGGGGAAACAAAAAATATCGGCTTGGTTCTTCTATCGATTGTTTCTGTTATCGAACGCTTTCGCTAACTGATGTTGAATGTGAGAAAAATATGTCAAACAAACCGTTCCACTATCAGGATCCCTTCCCGTTAAAGGAAGACGATACTGAGTATTACCTTGTCAGTAATAATCATGTTTCGGTCGCACAGTTTGAAGGTCACGACATGCTGAAAGTCGAACCTGAAGCCCTGACCCTCCTCGCCCAACATGCTTTCCACGATGCCTCATTCCTGCTCCGCCCCGCTCACCAAAAACAAGTTGCTGCCATTTTGGATGACCCGGAAGCCAGCGAAAATGATAAGTATGTTGCCCTGCAATTCCTGCGCAATTCTGAAATCTCAGCCAAAGGGATTTTGCCGACCTGTCAGGATACCGGCACCGCTATTATCGTGGGAAAAAAAGGCCAGCGCGTCTGGACCGGCGGGAATGATGCCGAAGCCCTATCACGCGGTGTGTATAACACTTTCATTGAAGACAATCTGCGCTACTCACAAAACGCGGCGCTGGATATGTACCAAGAAGTGAATACCGGCACCAACCTGCCAGCGCAAATCGACCTGTACAGCACTGAGGGTGAAGATTATAAATTCTTATTCGTCACCAAAGGTGGCGGCTCAGCTAACAAAACCTATCTGTATCAGGAAACCAAGGCTCTGCTCTCTCCGGGTAAGCTGAAAGACTATCTGGTTGAGAAAATGCGTACCTTGGGGACAGCTGCCTGCCCGCCGTACCATATCGCCTTTGTTATTGGCGGCACCTCGGCAGAAAGCACGCTCAAAACTGTTAAGCTGGCCTCCACCAAGTATTACGATGGTCTGCCAACCGAAGGCAATGAGCACGGGCAAGCTTTCCGTGATATCCAACTGGAGCAAGAACTGCTGGAAGCAGCACAGGATTTAGGTCTGGGCGCGCAATTTGGCGGTAAATACTTTGCTCATGATGTACGGGTGGTGCGTTTGCCGCGTCACGGAGCCTCCTGCCCAGTTGGCATGGGGGTTTCCTGCTCGGCTGACCGGAATATCAAAGGTAAAATTAACCGCAAAGGTATCTGGCTGGAGAAATTGGAGCAAAACCCAGGAAAATATATCCCTGAGCACCTGCGCCATAGCACCGAAGGCAAAGTGGTTAAAATCGATCTTAACCGCCCGATGGCCGATATCTTAAAAGAGCTGTCACAGTATCCGGTATCAACCCGCCTGTCGCTGACCGGCACTATTATTGTTGGCCGTGATATTGCTCATGCCAAATTAAAAGAGCGGCTGGATAACGGCGAAGGTTTACCGCAATACATTAAAGATCATCCGATCTACTACGCAGGGCCGGCGAAAACCCCGGAAGGTTATGCTTCTGGTTCACTTGGCCCCACCACCGCAGGGCGCATGGATTCCTATGTTGATCTGCTGCAATCCCACGGCGGCAGCATGATCATGTTGGCAAAAGGCAACCGCAGCCAGCAAGTCACCGATGCTTGCCACAAGCACGGCGGCTTCTATCTGGGCAGCATTGGCGGCCCCGCAGCCGTCTTGGCGCAAAACAGTATCAAGAGTTTGGAATGTGTGGAGTACCCTGAGCTGGGTATGGAAGCCATCTGGAAAATTGAAGTCGAAGATTTCCCAGCCTTTATTCTGGTAGATGATAAAGGCAATGATTTCTTCCAACAGATCCAAGCATCAAAATGTAACCGCTGCGGTTAAATAAACTGAGTGAAACCGGCCCTGATAATTAATATCAGGGCTTTTTTTTACACTGCTCTGCACATATGTGCAAAACCGACCACATCACGCAAAATAAAAATGTGATCAGAATCCAAAATTTGTCCGGAATAAAGTAGTCGAACACAAAAATCACTTTTCTATTTAATTAATATAAATCAAACAATTAAAGATATTTGCACACTTGTGCGATATCAGAAATTAATTTCATCGATTGTATTAGGGAATTATTGTGCAATTTCAGAGAGAGGCGTTATTTTGTGCTTTTGACTTAAAAAATAGAAAGTGATTATATCTGGTCATAGATAACTTAATGACATTTGCACAAATGTGCAAGAGGCTGAAATGGAAAAGAGCGATGATCTACGCCTGATGGTGAAAATTGCACAAATGTATTACGAGCAAAATTTCACGCAAGCTGAGATAGCGCAGGCGCTGGGAATCTATCGCACCAGCATCAGCCGCATGCTTAAGAGAGTGCGCGAACAAGGCATTGTCACTATTTCAATCAACTACAACTATAACGAAAATTTGTTATTGGAACAGCAGTTGAAATCGCGCTTTAAATTACGCGAGGCAATTGTCGTTTCGTCCGAGCAAGACCAATCACCAGAACAACAACTGATCTTGATGGCAAAACAGTGTAGCGCACTGCTAAACCGAATTATTGAAAATGGCGATATTCTGGGCTTCTCCTGGGGCAGTGCTATTGCCACACTGGTTGAGCAAATGGATACCTCGCCAGTATCGCGCCAATTAACTTGTATCCCAATGGTCGGTGGCCCTTCAGGTAAATTGGAAAGCCGCTTTCATGTGAATACGCTGGTCTACAGCGCCGCGATGAAATTAAAAGGTGAGTCATTGCTGATCGATTTTCCGGCGATTCTGGAAGAGAGTGTTATTCGCGATGGAATAGTGCAGTCTCAGCATTATCAGGCTATTGCAGATTATTGGCAGCGGCTGGATATCGCTATATTTGGTATTGGTTCACCTAATATTTCTGGCAATTCTACCTGGCGTGCCTTTTATGGCAGCGATGTAATTGATCACTTTAATGACCGACAAGTTGCCGGTGATATCTGCTCACGTTTTTATGATTTACAAGGTAATCCGGTAGAAACTTATATTTCGAATAAAACCATTACCATTCAATTAGACAAAATTAAAAAGGCGCGTTATTCCATTGGGATTGCGCACTCCCATGAAAAAATTAGCGGGATCATCGGCGCTATTAAAGGAAAATATATTAATAGTTTGGTAACCACCAAAGAAACTGCCAAGGAGATCCTGGCACTCACAGTATAAATTATAAATATGGGGAAGCATTTCCCCAAATAGCTCACCACAACATTATATGCGTGTGTGGCTGAGTATTGTCCAAATTCAGGCTAACAGGAGGCATAATGGTTAACGTCATTTTTTGTGCTCACGGTGACTTAGCGGTTTCAATGCTCAATTCCGTCAATATGGTATATGGCGAAACACAGAATATTACCCCGCTGCTGTTTAACCGAGGTGAAAATGCCGAAAATTTAGTAAATAAAATGCAGGATGTCATGGCAAAGAATCAACATGACTCCTGGCTAATTGCCGTCGATTTGCAAGGTGGCAGCCCTTATAACGCCGCCGCGCGCCTGGCATTCAGTAATAGTCGTATTCAGGTTATCAGTGGATTATCTCTACCATTAGCACTAGAAATTGCCGATAACCAGCAAGTGATGGCGGCTGAAGAGCTGACAGACTATTTACTCGACATTGGCACACAGTGCGTGCAGTCATTCCGTCACCAACAAAATAACGAAGAAGAAGAGGCCGACTTTATATGAAAATCAATCTGGCAAGAATTGACGACCGGCTGATTCATGGTCAGGTCACCACGGTTTGGGCCAAAGAAGCTAAAGCTGGACGTATTATTATTTGTAGTGACGACGTTTATAACGATGAAATTCGGAAAACATTATTAAAACAGGCAGCACCACCGGGAATAAAAGTGAATGTCGTTAATATTGAAAAGGCGGTAGCGGTGTATCACAACCCAAATTATATCAATGACACTGTGTTTTATTTATTTACTAATCCAACAGATGTTTTACGATTGATAGATCAGGGCATAAAAATTGATGTTATTAATATTGGCGGCATGGCCTTTAAACATGGGAAAACACAATTGACCAAAGCGGTATCAGTTGATCAAAATGACATTAACGCTTTTTATGCATTAGCAGAACGCGGTGTTCATTTAGATTTACGGGTAGTCACTTCCGACCCTGATGTGGATGTGATTAAAAAGTTACGCGAGCTGGGGTCTAAATAACAACACTTCACTTGAAATATAAGTAATAACCCAGGTTTTATTAAACATTTAAATCCGATTACTTAACCTGGTCAATACAACTATTTAGTTATAACCCACGGCTATGTAGCCATGGGAGTGTATTGTCCAAAGGGGTCCACCATGGAAATAAGTTTACTACAAATAATCTTAATTTTTATTTTCTCATGCATTGCCGGTATCGGCAGCGTGTTGGATGAATTCCAAACTCACCGGCCATTAATTGCTTGCACCATTACCGGACTGATTCTGGGTGATATGACCACCGGCGTTATCCTCGGCGGGACACTGGAGTTAATTGCCCTTGGTTGGATGAACGTCGGTGCTGCGCAATCCCCAGACTCCGCGCTCGCCAGTATTATCTCAACCATTCTGGTCATTGTCGGCCATCAGAATATTGCCACCGGGATCGCTATTGCCCTGCCGGTAGCCGCAGCAGGTCAGGTACTGACTGTCTTTGCCCGTACCCTCACCGTGGCGTTCCAACACGCCGCCGATCGGGCTGCTGAAAAAGCCAATTTCGCTATGATTGATTTTATGCATGTGTCGGCATTGCTGGTTCAGGCCATGCGGGTCGCCATTCCGGTCTTAATCGTCTCTATCTTTGTGAGTGCCGATACCGTTAGCCATATGCTTAATGCAATTCCAACTGTAGTGACTCATGGGTTGCAAATTGCTGGCGGGTTTATCGTCGTCGTCGGTTACGCCATGGTGCTCAACATGATGGGGGTGAAATACCTTATGCCCTTCTTCTTCCTCGGTTTTATTGTCGGCGGTTACCTCGGATTCAGCCTACTCGCCTTCGGCGGTATCGGTCTGATCATTGCCTTGCTGTATATCCAGTTAAACCCGCTTTATCAGAAACCGGCCGCGCCTGTAGCGCAAGCCAGCCAAGCCAAACTTGATGAATTAGAAGATTAGGAGACGCCGACATGACCACATTAAACAAACGATTAACCCAGTCTGATCTGTTTAAAATGTTTTTACGCAGCAACTTGCAACAGGCCTCTTTTAACTATGAACGTATTCATGGCCTGGGTTTCTGCTATGACATGGTACCCGCAATCAAGCGCTTGTATCCGCTAAAAGAAGACCAAATTGCCGCATTGAAACGCCATTTAGTGTTCTTCAACACCACTCCGGCGGTCTGCGGGCCAGTGATCGGCGTCACCGCCGCCATGGAAGAAGCACGAGCCAATGGCGCTGACATTGATGAGGGGGCGATCAATAGCTTGAAAGTTGGGCTGATGGGGCCGCTGGCCGGGGTCGGTGACCCACTGATTTGGGGCACTTTGCGCCCCATCACTGCCGCCCTGGGAGCCTCGCTGGCATTGAACGGCAATGTGCTAGGGCCAATTCTTTTCTTCTTGTCCTTCAACTCCGTGCGCCTGGCCCTGAAATGGTTCGGCCTGCAATACGGTTTCACTAAGGGTATCAACATCGTCAAAGATCTTGGCGGAAATGTGCTGCAAAAACTGACCGAGGGTGCCTCGATTCTGGGCTTGTTTATCATGGGGGTATTGGTCACCAAATGGACCAGTATCAATGTGCCGCTGGTGATATCGAAAACACCGGGCCACGACGGCACAACAGTAACCATGACCGTACAAAATATTCTCGATCAGCTGTGCCCAGGTTTATTAGCACTGGGTCTTACTCTATTAATGATGCGTTTGCTCAAACGCAAAATTAACCCTATCTGGCTCATCTTCTCCCTGTTTGGCCTCGGAATTGTAGGCTCATGGCTTGGCATTCTTTCCTAATTAATGCCGGGGAGTTTTTTTATTCGACTTGAAGTTTTTTATTCGACCTGAAGTTTTATATTTGAAAAATAATTGAGGTGGTTCCACATGAAAACTAAAGCACTGCGTTTATATGGTAAAAATGACTTACGTCTGGAAAGCTTTGATTTACCGGAAATCGGCGACGATGAAATTCTGGCAACAGTGGTAACCGACAGTATTTGCCTCTCTTCATGGAAAGAAGCCAATTTGGGCGCTGACCATAAAAAAGTGCCGGATAATGTGGCGGAAAATCCGATTATTATTGGTCATGAATTTTGCGGTGATATTCTACAAGTCGGTAAGAAATGGCAGCATAAATTCAAACCCGGCAGCCGTTATGTTATTCAGGCTAATTTGCAATTACCCGACCGCCCAGATTGCCCCGGATATTCTTTCCCCTATGTTGGAGGTGAGGCCACCCATGTGGTTATTCCCAATGAAGTGATGGAACAAGATTGCTTACTACCATATGAAGGGGAAAGTTATTTTGAGGGTTCATTGGTCGAGCCGCTTTCTTGTGTTATCGGTGCATTTAATGCCAATTATCATCTGGTTCCCGGTACTTATCAGCATAAAATGGGAATCAAGCCTGGCGGTAATGTGTTGATTCTTGGCGGTACCGGCCCGATGGGATTATTAGCCATTGATTACGCACTGCACGGGCCAATTAATCCGCAATTATTGGTTGTTACAGACCGCCACCAGCAAAAGCTGGATTATGCCGCCCGCTTGTATCCGAGTGAACCACAGACGCGAGTGCATTATCTCAATACTAAACAAACTGATGATCAGTTTGAACGTTTAATGGCCCTGACCGAGGGTAAAGGTTATGACGATATCTTTGTGTTCGTCCCTTCAGCTGAATTGGTCACATTAGCTTCAAGCCTATTAGCACCCGATGGCTGCTTTAATTTCTTTGCCGGCCCACAGGATAAGAATTTTATGGCGTCGGTTAATTTCTACGACATCCATTATTCCTTTACCCATTATGTTGGCACCTCGGGTGGCAATACCGACGACATGAGAGAAGCAGTAAAGTTAATTGAAGCGAAGAAAGTGAATGCAGGCAAAGTGGTATCTCATATTCTTGGGCTAAATGACGCGGCAGAAACCACATTGAATTTACCGCAAATTATCGGTGGCAAGAAGTTGGTTTACACCGGCAAAAATATGCCGCTGACATCATTGAGTGAACTGATGAGCCACCAGCAAGATTCACCGCTATTACAAGAGCTACAGGCTATTTTGCGTAAAACTGACGGGTTGTGGTCAAAAGCAGCTGAAGATTTTGTTTTAGCTCACGCCCAAGAGATTTAACCTGTTGAGCGAGGGCGGAAAATATATTGCCGCCCTCAACTCACTCCCCCGGCAGATGTTTTGCCGTTGACTCATCAGTGGTCGCATCATTCTCGACTGCACTTAGTAGCACATCCAACAAGCCGGGGAAGCGGGCATCAATATCATCACGTCGCAGTGATAACAAACTTTCACGCCCGCATGGTCGTTGCCAGATAACACCACTTTCACGCAGTACCCGCCAATGATGGGTTAAGGTCGATTTAGATAGCCCGTGTACCAAAGTACCACATGCATGTTCGCCCCCTGCTGCCAGTCTGCGTACCACAGCCAACCGCAGCGGATTACCTAAAGCCGTCAGCACATTTTCCAAACGGATCTGCTCACGCTCAGGGTGATTTGCAATCATAGTGTTCCTATTAATAAGTGACAGTCAGCTGGGAAATCCCCCACCAAACTACCGGGTTCGGCCAAATCAAACGGCCCTTAGCGGGCGGCAATATAGCCTATACTCCATTTTGACCCTACTAATAATTCTAGCGCAATGATGGAAGCACCCTCAGTCATCGCTCCTCGCTATTATTGCATAGTTTCAGAACAAATAATTAAATTGTACGTGTATATTCGAACAATGGGACTATACTAGTGGCGATCACATGATCATTAGCAGCAATGCTGAACTTAAACTCACAACTTCCCGGTAGGGCATCAAACCGCCCACCCCGAAATTGCCATTACCATTTAAGGACTTAATATGGCACGTAAAACTCCTATCGAGCGCTATCGCAACATCGGTATCTCCGCCCACATCGACGCTGGTAAAACCACCACTACCGAGCGCATTTTGTTCTACACCGGCGTCAGTCATAAGCTGGGTGAAGTGCATGATGGTGGCGCGACAACTGACTGGATGGCGCAGGAGCAGGAACGTGGCATTACCATTACATCGGCTGCCGTGACCTGCTTTTGGCAAGGTATGGACAGAACCTTACCCGAGCACCGTATCAATATTATCGACACCCCTGGGCACGTAGATTTCACCATTGAGGTGGAACGTTCTATGCGGGTACTTGATGGTGCGGTCATGGTGTATGACGCAGTCGGTGGTGTGCAGCCACAATCGGAAACCGTCTGGCGGCAGGCCAATAAATACCGTGTTCCACGTCTGGCATTCGTTAATAAAATGGACCGCCCCGGCGCTGATTTTTTCCGCGTACGCCAGATGATGATTGATCGTCTGAAAGCTAATCCAGTGCCCATTGTGATACCAATCGGCAGTGAAGAACACTTTACTGGTGTGGTGGATTTACGACTTATGCGCGCCATTATTTGGGATGAAGAGTCTCAAGGCATGACATTTAGCTATGAGCCAATTCCAGAAAACTTGCTGGCGACAGCCAATGAGTGGCGCGAGAAAATGGTTTCCGAGGCGGCTGAAGCCTCTGAAGCGCTGATGACAGAATATCTGGAAACCGGCGACCTGACGGTGGATGAAATCACCGAAGGTCTGCGTATTCGGACCATTGCCGGTGAAATCCAGCCCATGTTGTGCGGCAGCGCCTTTAAGAACAAAGGAGTGCAGCGCATGTTAGATGCGGTAGTTGAATTGATGCCCTCGCCAGTGGATATTCCGCCGGTCAGTGGCACCGATGAAGATGGAAATGAAGTCAGCCGTAAAGCCGATGATAACGAAAAATTCTCGGCGCTGGCGTTCAAATTAATGACTGACCCCTATGTCGGTCAGCTGACTTTCGTGCGCGTCTATTCCGGCGTACTGAGTAAAGGCGACAGTGTTTACAACCCAATTCGCGGTAAGAAAGAGCGTATTGGCCGTATTGTGCAGATGCATGCCAATAATCGGATTGAAGTGGATGAAATCCGTGCTGGTGATATCGCGGCTTGTGTGGGGTTGAAGGATGTGACCACCGGAGAAACGCTGTGTGACCCGGATGCGGTAATAACCCTGGTGCGGATGGAATTCCCTGAGCCGGTTATTTCGCAAGCCATTGAACCGAAAACTAAAGCAGATCAGGAGAAAATGGGGATCGCACTGCAACGGCTGGCATCGGAGGATCCCTCATTCCGCATTCGGACTGACGAGGAATCAGGCCAGACCATTATCTCCGGTATGGGGGAGTTGCATCTGGAGATCATTGTCGACCGCATGAAACGTGAGTTCGGTGTGGAAGCCAATATTGGTAAACCGCAAGTCACTTACCGCGAAACAGTGCGCAAGACCGTGACCGATGTCGACGGTAAATTTGTCCGTCAGTCCGGTGGTAAAGGGCAATATGGTCATGTGGTCTTTACCCTCGAACCTCAGGAACCGGGTAGCGGTGTTGCTTTTGTCGATGCGACTAAAGGTGGCGTGGTGCCGCGTGAATTTATCGGCGCGGTCGAAAAAGGGGTGCTCGAAGCCACTAATACCGGGGTGCTAGCTGGTTATCCGGTGGTGGATGTGAAAGTGACTCTGACATTCGGTTCCTATCACGAAGTCGATTCATCAGAATTGGCATTTAAAATGGCCGCTATCTTTGGTTTCAAAGAAGCCGCCAAACGCGCCTCACCGGTGATTCTGGAGCCAGTGATGAGTGTCGAGGTGGAAACACCGGAAGAGTATGCCGGTAATGTGATGGGCGACCTTTCCTCTCGCCGTGGCTTGGTGCAAGGGATGGAAGAGATGGTCGGGGGCGGAAAAATTATCCGTGCCGAAGTGCCGTTATCCGAAATGTTTGGTTACTCCACGGTATTGCGTTCCATGTCACAGGGCCGCGCGACTTATACCATGGAATTCAAACATTACGCTGAAGCGCCACGTAATGTGGCCGATGCCATTATTGCGGCGCGGGGTAATAGAAGCTAACCGCCACTATTAGTGTTACAAACCAAGCCGCTACTGGAAGAAGTTCCAATGGCGGCTTTTTATTGACCAGAATGCAGCCAACACACCTGCAATGTGAAAGACAACATCCATACAGCATTCTCCTATAGCTTTCGTGGTGCAGGCAGGCGGCAAATAAGAGCATCCCGATGAGCTTACTCAAGTAAGTGATTCGGGGGTTCGAATGCAGCCAACACACCTGCAATGTGAAAGACAACATCCATATAGCATTCTCCTATAGCTTTCGTGGTGCAGGCAGGCGGCAAATAAGAGCATCCCGATGAGCTTACTCAAGTAAGTGATTCGGGGGTTCGAATGCAGCCAACACACCTGCAACCTGAAAGATGACGGAGAATTAGAAGGTCACCGGCGTATTCACCCACAACACCTTCGCGGCTGACTGACCAATATTGCGATAACCGTGGGGTACATTACTGGGGAAATAAAAGGAATCACCCACGCTGAGGGTATAGGTCTCTTCACCTAAATACAGGGCAATTTCCCCTTCCAGCACGTATCCCATCTCCTCACCGTGGTGTTCTATCTGCCCGTCACTGGCGACACCTGGCTCAATAATATGAATATTTCCCTGTAACAACCCGCCCTTGTGATGATGAGTTAGATTTTCCAGCGCAATGCCACCTTTCTTATTACGGTGCATAAACCGTTTACGGATGCGCTGCTCCGGTTTCAACACCGGTGAGTCTGCCACCCAACTTTCGGCCATCAAATCCGAAATATTGGTTTCCAACGCGCTGGCGAGCCGGTGCAACATGGCCAGCGAGGGCGACGCTACCTCATTTTCCAGTTTCGACAATAAACTCTCTGAGCATCCCACTTTGAGCGCTAGCTGCTTTAACGTGATGTCCTGCGCCACACGGGCATGACGTAAACGCATCCCTAAATCAGATAAAACAAAACCGCTGTTATCGCCGTTTTTTTTCATAAGTTGATATCTGCTGCTCAAAGAAATTCAAACACCCGGCGTATCCTTGCCGGGCAACGTTATCAATACAGAACGCAATGTACCCTTATTCAGCGACGCTAAAATGCACATCCTGTGGGTTACAGCCATTGATTGGCACAATGTCTTGCGGGCAAGCAGACATCACAACAATGCATTCCAGCTCGGCACGAATCTCAACATAATCACCCGCTTGGCTCACCGTCGGTAACCAGGAAATGGTGTAATCCGGATTGACGGGTGTATTCATCCACAGGTTCAAGGGTTGTGGCACTTCACGCGCACGTAGCCCGATCGCGTTCAACGCTAAGCGCATATTATCGGCACAACTGTCGTGGTATTCAGTGATCCCCATGTTGCTATAGCGATAAAGGTCACAAGCCGCAATCAGCGTGTCATGCACCCCCGGCGAGGTATCAGTCAGCAATGTGCCGATGATGCGGCGCTGATTGGTGACCAGTGCATCTCCCGGCTGAGGAATGATTTTATCAATAAATGCACGAGTGTGTTCCATTGATGAGAACTCACTCAGATCGGCGCTATTAAATAACCAGGTGTCACACACCTGACTACCGGGCGTGTTGATAATGCGGATAACCTGCCCTTTTTTTAAGCGCACCGCCCGGCCACAGCGGGCAGGAACGGTATACACTTCGCCAATCACCGGCGTCCCATCAACAGAAATGGGCGAGGATAACGTGGCATTAGTGCCCAGCGCGCTACCGTTGTCTTTTTCACAGCAAGCAGGATAAGTGTGGGTGCTCATGAGTAACTCCTATGGGTTGATTTGCCAGTTCTGTCAGGCAACAGGCTAAAGCCTTCGCGCCGAGGTACAGATACTGAGGGTCTGTATATTCAGCCGGGTTATGACTGATGCCGTTATGGCTGGGAACGAAAAACATACTGGTCGGGCAATGACTGGCCAGATGCATCGCATCGTGAAATGCACCGGAAGTCAGCGTCGCGGTTTCTATCTCTAATGCCTGGGTGCAAGCATATTGTTGTGCCAATAGCTGTGTATTGAAGACCACCGGTGCATGACTGAATACGCACTCGACTACCACGTTATCCGCAGCTATCTGCTGCATCCAATCATCAAACTGTGCTAATACCGTAGGACTGGCATGGCGGAAATCGAGGGTGAAGGTGGCACGACCGACAATGGTATTAATGGCATTTGGCTCAATCTCCCAGCGGCCAAAAGTCAGACGTAATTCATCTGCTGGCAGTGCGGTGGCTCGTTGTTCCAATTGCTGAACTGTCTGGCGGGCCAGTGACATCGCATCCTGGCGATCCGACATCGGCGTGGTGCCTGCATGGGCCGATTGCCCCAGACAGGTGACCTGATACCAACGCACGCCCTGAATACCTTGCACCAGTGCTAACGGCTGATTGGCTTGTTCCAGTACCGGTCCCTGCTCGATATGCAATTCGACAAAAGCCGCCAAGGGCAAGGTGGCACGACGTGGTAAATGTAGAAAACGCTGATGGCAGCGTGTCAGCGCCTGCACTAAAGTCTCGCCCTGTGCATCCTGATTATTCAGATAATTTGCCAAACGCTGCGGTTGCACAAAGACACTCGACCCCATGGCTCCGGGAGAGAATCGGCTACCTTCTTCGTTCATCCAAACCGCCACTTCAATCGGGCGCAAAGTAGTGACTCCGGCCTGAGCCAGAGCGCTCAAACACTCCATACCGGCAATGACGCCATAGCAACCATCAAGATTGCCGCCGCAGGGTTGAGTATCAATATGGCTGCCCGTCACTACCGGCGGTAAATCTTCACGACCGGCGCGGCGAATAAACAGATTTGCGCAGTCATCAGTCATCACTTCGCAGCCTAATGTATAGGCCCAGTCAATGAGCCATGCTCTGGCTTCTAATTCTTCAGCGGATAAAGCTTGTCGATTAACACCGCCGTTCTCCAACGCTCCAAAGCGGGCTAATTGCGCCAATTTATCCATTAAGCGCTGTTGGCTAACATGACCGGCAACCTGAACACCTGCGCGATTAAGCATGTTCGGCCTCCGGTTCATCCAGTTGCAGTGGCCGTTTAAACCACGGCGCAAGAAATGATTTCAACCGGTCAGTCTGCGGTTGGCGGAATAAAGTCGCGGGCGCACCACTTTCAACAATTGAGCCGTCAGCCATAAACACCACGCGGGACGAAATTTTGGCAGCGAACGACATTTCATGTGTCACCATCACCATGGTCATGCCGTTGTTTGCCAGTGCCTTAATGACATCCAGCACCTCCTCCACCCGCTCTGGGTCAAGGGCGGAGGTCGGCTCATCAAGTAACAATAACTCAGGCTCCAGAGCCAATGCTCTGGCAATGCCTACCCGCTGCTGCTGCCCGCCGGATAATCGCGACGGACGAGCTTGCGTCTTATCCGACATCCCGACCTGAGCCAATGCCGCGGCCGCTTTTTTGCGCGCTTCATCGTGTGGCAGTTTTTTCCCCAGAATTAAGGGCGCACAGACATTTTCCAGCACCGTCATGTGCGGCCACAAATTGAATTGCTGGAATACCATCGCCAGTGGCCGGCGCACTTCAGCAATTAACGCCGCACTATCACGGTGTTTTGCTTCACGCCCGGCACTGCTATAACCCAGTAATTGCCCCTTGATCAGGACTTCACCCTCGTCATAGGCTTCGAGGAAATTCATGCAACGTAACGCGGTGGTTTTCCCTGAACCAGAGGGGCCAATTAAGGTGACAATTTCACCTGCATTGACCGTCAAGTTAATTCCTGCCAACACCCGATTAGCCGCAAAGGATTTGCCTAGCTGGCGTAATTCAATAATGGGTTCGTGACTCGTCATATTATCCCTCTATGGCCTGACGGCTGAGTAAGCGCACACCAACACTGACACCTTGCGCCAGCAGCCAATAACTGAGGATCAACAAGGTATAAGGCACAATATAGGTGTAGGTATTGGCGACTATCTGCCCAGTGGTCATGGTCAACTCCGGCACCGTGATAATCGATGCCACGGCGCTCTCTTTAATGGTCAAAATGAACTGGTTACCCAACAGCGGTAAACTAAAGCGCAAAGCTTGTGGCGTCTGGATGTGCCAAAAACTTTTCCACGCTGAAATATCATGTACTTGCGCCGCTTCCAACTGCCCGTGCCCGATGCTTTTCCACGCGGTGCGGAAGATTTCGCCAAAATAAGCAGAGCTGTAAATAGCCAGCGATATCACCGTGGCTTCAACTGCACTTAGCGTCACACCGATAGCGGGTAAACCGAAATAAAACACCGCTAGCTGTGCCAGATAAGGTGTACCGCGAATCAGCCACACATAGGTGCGCCAGGGCCAGAACAACCAGCGGCTATTACGGCACACCGCCTGCAAGATAAACCCGGCACAAGCCCCGATGATCGCCGCACTCATGCTAATACCCAGCGTGACACCCAATGCGCGAGCAAAGTCCGGCAGATAAAGGAAGAAATCGTTCATCGGCTCTCCTTATGCCAGCGCCGTTCAACATAGTTGCCTAACAGTGCCAGCAAGCTGGTCAGCACCAGATAAGACAACGCAATCGCGATATACACCTCTAATGGGCGGTAGGTCGCCGATGCCAACTGCTGCCCCACCCGCATCAAATCGGTGATGGCGATGACCGATACCACTGCCGAGGCCTTAATCACATCAATTAACTCTGAAATCAGTGATGGCAGGGTCAGGCGCAACACTTGTGGAATTTGGATATGCCACAAGGCCTGGCGCGGGCTTAATCCGCACATTGCCGCGGCTTCTAACTGCCCCGGCGGGATAGCATTAAAACCACTGCGTAAGATTTGTGATTGATAGGCTGCGGTATTGAGTGTGAGTGCCAACACCGCAGCCAGATAACCGGGAAGTGACAATCCCAACTCCCCCGGCAGGTAAAAACACAATAGAACCTGAGCCAGAACCGGCGTGCCGCGAAACAAACTGATATAGATACGGGCGAACCCTCTTCCCAATCGTGAGTGGCCGCTTTCCATCAGGTAAATCACCACACCGATAAAGAAACCGGCAACAATAGCCACGATGCACAGCGAGGCGGTGGTCACCGCGCCGTCTATCAACATCGGCAGCCACGACCTCAGTAATTGGAAAAATTCCCCCATCATCAGTCCTCTTACAAACTTGGCGCGGGCATTTGGTCGGCCGGAACATCCATCACGAAGCCGAACCATTTCTGCTGTAATGCTTTCATGGTGCCGTCGCGGTTAGCTTCACTGATGCCATCGCTGAACAGCTTCACCAAGGTTGCACTGTCATCTCCTTTACGCCCAACCCAGCCAAAATAGGTGGTTGGCCCTAACATGGGTTTCAGGGTGGTAAAGACGCCCGGACGGGTTTTGATCAATGGGCCAAGGTTGGCGAGTGATTGGGCGACACCATCCAGGCGCTGGTTCGCCAGATCCGCATAGGCTTCGTCGAAAGAGACATACTGTTTAATTTCTTTGATGCCCGGCTTACCGCTGGCTTTCAGTTTTTTATCAAACTCTTGCAACACCTGGAGCTGCCCCGAACCAGCTTGAGAGCCGACCACCTTGCCACTCAAGTCATCTAACGAATTGATAGAACTATCGTTGCCACGCTTGAGTAACGCTACAGTCGATTCGGCAATTGGCACAGTAAACGCGAAGTGATCCATACGCTGTTTGTTCACCGTCACGGCGGTGACGACAAAATCGAATTTCTTGGCATCAAGGCCGGGCAAGATGCCCTGGAAAGGTAAATCAAGTTGCTTAACTTCAACACCCGGCAGGCTTTTCTGCAAAATATGATTCATTAAATCAACGTCATACCCCACAATCTTGCCATTCTCTACCGACTCAAAAGGTGCATAACGCGCTTCAGTTGCAATGGTTATCGTCTTATCGGCTTTAATTTTGTCCAGCAAATCTGCGCTGTGAACCGCGCCAGAGAATACGCTGGCAGCACACAGCATTGCCCAGCACAGAGGTATCGCCTGTTTACGTCGTGTCATGATTGCCGCCCCATTTAAAGTAGTGTGAAGTGTATTCAAGTAACTTGAATGTAATGACATAAGCATGAACTGTGCCAGCAAGCATCAAGGGAGAAAATAAGTGAAGGGGTTTTCAGTAACTGACTGTAGTTAAAGATCTATTTTTATTTAGTGCTGAATAACCAGCATGGGCAGGATAAAGAAAGGGTAGGAAAGTGATTGAGTCAGTGCAGGCTAAACGCACAGAAAAAGTGCAAATTTGCGCCTTTTCTGTGCAGGGTAAAAATTAAATTTTGGCGGTTGCGAGGTACTTCTCCATCTCTTCAACCGGTACCATACCGCCACCTGTCGCCCAAACCAGATGGGTCGCATTACGCATTTTTTCGACGCTAAAATGATTCTGTTCTAAATAATCCAAACTGCTGCTAACCCGTGCCGGGCCTGGCATACCTGCTAATGCTGACGGCTCCAGCCGAATGCCTTCATACTGATTGAGTAAACCGAGCAGGTCATACATTTCAGCATCACTTAAGGTATAGAAACCATCCAGTAAATGCTCCATAGCCCGACCAACAAAGCCGGATGCCCGTCCGACGGCCAAACCATCTGCGGCAGTAATGTTATCAATACCAATGTCTTGCACAGCAATGCCATCATGCAAACCGGTATAAACACCCAATAACATGCACGGCGAATGAGTTGGCTCGGCAAAAATACAATGCACATGGTCACCGAAGGCCAGTTTCAATCCGAACGCCACCCCACCGGGGCCTCCGCCCACACCACAGGGGAGATAAACAAATAACGGATGATTTTCATCTACCACTATCTGCTGCTCGGCGAACTGCTGTTTCAACCGGTCGCCCGCCACCGAATACCCTAAGAATAAGGTGGGTGAATTTTCATCATCGATAAAGAAGCAATTTGGATCAGACTCCGCCTGCTTGCGCCCCTGCGCCACTGCCACGCCATAGTCCTGTGCATACTCAACCACATTGACGCCATGTTCGCGTAGTTTACGTTTTTTCCATTCACGGGCATCAGCGGACATATGCACACTGACACTGAATCCCAACTTGGCACTCATGATGCCAATTGACATCCCCAGATTGCCGGTAGACCCTACCGCAATGCGGTATTGCCTGAAAAATTGGCGAAAATCATCGGAAAACAACTTGCTGTAATCATCGGTTTCTTGCAATAAACCGGCCTGTAGCGCCAGTTTTTCCGCATGGGTTAATACTTCATAAATGCCACCACGGGCTTTAATGGAGCCGGAAATAGGCAAGTGACTGTCTTTCTTCAATAGTAAGCGACCCGTTATCGCCACCCCATAACGTTGTTGCAAGGCATTCTGCATGGTAGGGATAGCCACAATATCCGACTCGATAATGCCCTTTGTTTTTTGTGTTTCAGGAAATGCCTGACATAAATAAGGGGCAAAACGTTGCAACCGGGCCTCAGCATCGGCAACATCCTGCTGCGATAACCCGACATAAGGCAGCCCCTTTTCCAGGGTGGTCGCCTGCGGATTAAACCACGTCACCTCTTCCAGATTGATAAGATTTTTGACCAATGGATAGTCGGTAATTAATTTATCAATTTTAGTGCGGTTCATAGAATGTCTCTTTTCGATCATATGATGTAAGAAAGCAGGAAAGTGGTACCCAATGCAATCACCGACGCGATAAAGGCCGCTATTTTGACGATAAAACACCGGAGAAATTGTCCTATCAACAGTTGATGGATGAATCAATGGTGCCAGTATGCAGCCCAGAATATGCAGAAAAACATCAGCTTAAGGGCAATCTGAACAATCTTAGGCAATGTACCTTGCTGCATGACCGACAATGGCCGAAAATTAATGCCTTTGTTTAGTGGTTAAAAAAATGGCAGAAGAGTGGTGATAATTGGGCGCGCCGTAATCGACGCGTCCTGGTCGCCTGATAAAGCTCAACCGTCACTCAACACAGCCCAGAGACAACTCCATTCAATGAATAGGGCATTGGCTGGATAAAAACCATAAATGTCAAAGCGGCCAACCGTTTTAAAATACTGGAACTGCGTAACATTGCTCTGACAGCTCCTTATTTCCACGATGAACAAGCTGAGAATCTGAATCAAGCGATTGAAATGATGCTGAAGTATTAAGTGGCTACTAACCTGCCAGCACAAGATATTAACGATATCATTGCCCATCTCGAAAACCTGACTGGGGAATATATCCCACATAAATAACGAGAATTCATATCTCAATATCCGCAGTACAAATTATCTGCGGATATTTTCTCTCCTTATATTTTGTCTATTTTTTCAGCGCAACTATTCAAGGCAATCGGCTTCAGCCAGACTTAATTAATAAAGTAGCCGACTTCAATGGGCGTTCAATTGTCTATCTGTGTAACCCAAATAATCCAACTGCGACCATCACTCCAGCAGACCTTATTACTGCATGGGTGAAAAATGCCACGCCAGAGACACTGTTTATTCTTGATCAAGCCTATGCTGAGTTTGTTAGCAATCCTGCATTTAGTAGCGCTATTTCACTGGTTCAAGCTGGTCACAGAAATGTGTTAGTGACACGAACATTCTCGAAAATATTCGCCTTAGCTGGCCTGAGGATTGGTTATGGCATTGCGCATCCAGAACTGATTTCGATGGTGGAAAACTTTGTCTCTCTGAATAACACCAATACCGCAGGAGTTGTTGCAGCATTAGCCTCGTTGCAGGATAAGCCTTTGGTACAATACAGTCGCCAGTCGACCGATCAAGCTCGGCGCATCGTGACTCAGGCTCTTGATCAACTGAAATTGGCCTACCTTCCCTCTGAGGCAAACTTTGTATTCCATCATGTGACTGGGGATGTAAAAACTTATCAAAACCGCATGAAACAATATCACGTGTTTGTCGGGCGTGAATTCCCTCCTGCCGTTGGCTGGAATCGCCTTACATTAGGAACACCAGAAGAGATGATTGCATTTGTTACTGTATTGAAAATGTTCCGCACCAAAGGTTGGGTATAGCGGATATTATCCAATGCCATCGGCTATCAAAGGGAAGGCATGATTACCTTCCTGATTATCCGAATAGCAACTGTTGATTGCCAGTTTATCTGGGCTGGCAATCACCTATGGCTTTAATGGCATTACCATCCTTGGCAATTTTTATAACAGCATCACGCCGTCAGCCCGCCATCTAACACCAAAGTCTGCCCGGTCATATAACGGCTGTCATTGCCTATCATAAAGGCGCTGACGCGAGCGACTTCTTGCGCATTCCCTAAACGGCGTAATGGTATCTGCTTACGTAATCCTTTTAAGGCATCAGCAGGCATGTCGCGGGTCATATCGCTGTCAATAACCCCTGGCAACAGGCAGTTAACGCGAATATTAAAACGCCCCATCTCAAGCGCCAGCGAACGCCCCAGACCAATCAGCGCCGCTTTACTGGCACCATAGGCGCTCTGGCCGATATTGCCTTTAATCGCACTCACTGAAGACATCAGCAAGACTGCCCCCTCGCCCTGCATCATCATTTGCGGCAAGACATGCTTATTCCAGTAGAAAACCGCATTCAGATTGGTATCCAGCACACTGCGCCAGTTATCACCATTTTGCTGAATATGTAAATTATCGCCAGTAATGCCAGCATTATGAATTACCGCGCCGGGTGGGCCGTATTTTTCCAGCAATTGCGGTGCCAATGTATCAACATCCGCTTCATTGCTGCCATCACAGCGATAGCAGGTCACTTGACCGGGCAGTCCTTCACAGCTTGCAATAACATCGCGGCTCTGCTGTTCACCGTTGCGCCAGGTAAAAACAACATCCCACTCTTTGGCCAGCTCTTCGACCAATGCACGGCCAATGCCACGGCTGCCACCGGTAATTAACACCCATTGCCTGTTCATAATATTATTTCTTCTGCTCGGCCAACTTTTGGCAAAGCTCTCCTAAAGTCATGTCCGGATTTTCCATAAACATCTCTGCGTTCAGTGTGGCGCTGAATTCGCGCTTCGCCAGCACCATCAATTCGACATAATCCAGACTGTCGAGTTTTAATTGGTGCAGTGGCATCTCAGGTGACAGTGCCGACATTTCCAGATCTTTGGCGTCACATAACATTTCACATACGGTGTCATAAACCTGCTGATACTTTTCCATAGTTTTATCCTTTCTTAATGCGCGGCTAACGGCCACGTTTTCAATGTTACTGCGGTGGTAATTAATGGCCCTAAGTCTGAACGGGCCGCAATAGCCGCGCGCAATACCCAGCCATCGGTAGGGTTACCGACAATCAGTGTCGGTTCGATGGCGTAGTGCAGTGCACTGCGGACAAATACATTTGGATGGTTGATGCGCAGCAAATCTGTACTGAAATGCACATCGTGGTGAGTCTGGATAACCGGTACCGACTTGAAAACATCAATCAAAGTTTCAGCTTCAATCCCCGGTAACACTTGTTTGGCCGTTGCCAGTGTTTGCGGCGCAGCGACCAACAGTTTGAACAATAAGGCATCAAAAAAGCCCCAACATTCAGCCGATTGTGATGCATCACCCAGGAATTGCTGGCTGAACTGGAAAACGTCATCCGCAGATAAAGAAACCCATTCAGTGCCCGTTTGCACCAGTGCTGGCGCACTGCGCAGCTTGCCGGTAAAACAACTTTCACCGCTGCCAATATCTACCAGATTACCGCTCACCTGCCCTGCCGCTGCGCTGAGTTGCAGCTGATACGAGGTATGACACTGTACCGGCTGACGTAAGCGGGCGTTAAAACGCAGGAATTCAACCTCCGGCAACAGCGATAATAACGCCGTACTGAGCTGATATTTGATATCCAGCATGGCGCGCATACCGTGAACAGTCAGTTGCTCCTGACCCAAATGCTGCGCCTGTTGCAGGTCAAAATGGATCGGGTTGTAATCACCGGAAAATTCAGCCCAACGCTCGGCGTCGTTGAGGCTGTAGTGGTAGTTAAAAGTCGAGTTCATACTTAATCCAACCCGATGACCAATGCGGCATTCGCACCACCAAAACCGAAGCTCAAGTTCAGCGTATTGCGCAAGGTTTTTGGCCGATGCCCTTCACTGATGTAATCAAGGTCACATTGCGGGTCAGCATTTTTCAGATTACAGGTCGCGGGCATCATCTGATGTTCCAGCGCTTGCAGGCAGATAATGGATTCAAAGCTACCCGCCGCGGCAATCAAATGCCCAGAATAGGATTTGGTACTCGACAGTGGCGTGCTATACGCCGCTGCACCAAAGGCTTGCTTAATGGCTTGGGTTTCATTCAGATCGTTAAGCTGAGTCGAGGTGCCGTGCAGGTTGACATAATCAATTTCATCGGCGCTCAAACCCGCTTGTTGCAAGGCGTGCTGAATGGTTTTCACCCGCGCCACTTTATCTTCTGCCGGGGCAGTGAAATCAAACGCATCAGAATAGTTACCGTAGCCTTTAATTTCGCCGAGAATGTTAGCGCCACGGGCAATCGCGCCTTCACGTTCTTCCAGACACAGCACCGCCGCGCCTTCGGATAACACAAAGCCGTTTCGGTCCAAACTGAAAGGGCAACTGGCTTTGCTGGCATCTTCCTGTTCGCGCGCCAAGGCACCCAAAATATCGATATTCCATACTGCCGCGTTACTGCGCAGAGACTCACCCGCCCCTGCCAGCATCATGGAGGCTCGTCCGCTGCGGATAATTTCAAATGCATCACCAATGGCTATGGTGCCGGTGGCGCAGGCGGCAATCGGTGAGTTCTGATAGCCGCGCAATCCCCAATACAAGCTACATGCTGCGGTACCCGCATTCGGCATCGATAAGAAACAGCCAAACGGGGTACCCAGCCCGGTTTCCAGATAACCTTCATAGTTATCATGGGTTTCATCCTGCCCAGCCCAGCCGCTACCGATGATAGTGCCGCAATCGAGCAAATCGTAATAATCCGCGACAGATTTCTCAGCGAATGCCATAGTCATGGCCTCTCGTGCAGCGGCCAATGCCAGTCGGGCATAGCGCGGCAGACGGCGGCGTATTGCGGCAGGGACTGATTTCAAATTAGGTTCGGCCTCCAGCAGACCAAAAAAGCGCGACTTGATCCCCTGCGCGGATTTATCGTAATAACGATAACCTAATTTATAATCCATAATAGCTTCCCAGCTTTGCTGCGCAGTCATGCCCATCGGGGTCACACTGCCGTACCCGGTGACAACCACCCGGCGCTGTTTAACTGTATTCGTCATGATTTAATTCCTTTACTGTCCCTGCTGTTATCAACGCCGCCACCTAACGCCAACCACAGTTTCATGGTGGCATTCAGATAGTTATATTGAAGTTCGAGCAAACTGGTTTCACTGGTCAGCAGGGCATCCTGCGCATCCAGTAAGGTCTGATATGAAACGGCACCTGCCTGGTATTGGCTGTTAGTCAGAGTTAACCGCCGCTGACTCAGTTGTAGGTTCTGCCACTGATTCTGTTTTTGCTGCTGATAGCTCAGCCGTGCCGTCATGGCGTCATCGACATCTTTAAGGGCGCTGTAAACCTTGCTGCGAAAATCCACGGCGGCCAATTTCACATCCAACTTTGACTGGTCAATGGTGAGTTGCACGGTGTTCCACTGTAAGAAAGGCAACGCACTGTTGGCACTGAGTGTCCGGCTCGGGTTGCTAAACCATTGTGAAAACACCGCACTACCGGCATCCAATGTCGCTCCCAGCGAAAGTGTCGGGTAGAAATTCAGTTTCGCTACATCGGAGCCAGCCAATGCCGCACGCAAGCGCCACTCGGCCGCCTGCACATCTGGCCGCTGAGCAATAACCTGTAGTGGCACACTGTTTGCTATCGCGACTTGTTGTTTTAAATCCAATGATTGACGTTCGGCCTGGCGATAATCCGGAGCGCGGTTAAACAGTAATGCCATAGCATTACGCGCAGCTTCCCGTTGTTGCTCAAGGCTTTGATATTGATTTTGCCTATCCAGCAGGGTTTGTTGCGCCTGCAATAACTCAATTTCACTGGCATCACCCGCCGCGAGCCGTGAACGCACAATGTTGAGCGTATCTTGCGAAATAGCTAACGCCGCCTGTTGGTAGCCCAACTGCTGATTGAACTTAGCAATCTGCCAATAGAGATCCGCGGTGGTGCCAATCAGTGACAGCGCCGTTTCCTGCCGCTCCTGCTCGGTGGCATTCACCAGCCACGCAGATTGTTCACGGGCGCGGGCCAGTTTGCCCCACAAGTCCAGCTCGTAACTCAGCCCAAGCGAAGTGCTGTAACTCTCGCGCGGCTGAGTATTTTCATTCAGCGAGCGGGTGTTACTGCCCACGCCGGTCAAGGTGACGTTCGGTGTCATGTTGGTATTGCTCAGCCCTGCCGTCAGGCGTGCCTGTTGCAACTTAAGACCTGCGGCGGCCAAATCGTTATTACTGACCAACATGCGACTAATGCTGTCCGACAGTTGAGGATCGTCAAAATTGACCCACCAATGCACACTATGATGCAGATAACCGCCCCCGGTATCTTTCACGCGCCACTCATCGGGAACTGACAACATCGGTCGCTGATATTCACTTTTCAGTAATGAGCCACAGCCCATAAGCAGCAGGCTTATCAGTAATATTGAAAGTTTAATCATCAATCTGGTCATTCTCGTGCCAATGCCTCAGTCGGATGCAAACGAGCGGCATTGCGCGCCGGGAAAAAGCCAAACCCCAACCCGATAAGCGCGGAGAAACTGCAAGCCAACACCAACGGTGGCCAGGTAAAAATCATAGTGAACTCTTGGGTAACCCACGAGAAAACCACCCCTGCCAGCGCCGAACCGACGATCCCAATCAGGCCGCCGAGGGTACAAATCACCACAGCTTCAATCAGGAACTGAGTCATGATGTCACTTGGACGAGCACCGACCGACAGACGAATACCGATTTCATGGGTGCGTTCAGTCACCGACACCAACATGATATTCATCACGCCAACCCCGCCCACCAGCAGCGAAATAGCGGCAATCGAGGTGATCAGTAGTGTCATCGAGTCAGAGGTTTTTTGAATTGCCTTACTCATCTGGTCATTGCTCAGAATGAAAAAATCGCGCTGACCGTGGGCACTTTCCAGCAGTTTTTCAACATCGCGCTGCACATTATTCAGGTTGTAACCTTCGCGCACCCGCACAGTTATTGACTCCAGCGGAATGTCACCTGAAATACGCTCGGTGAGTGAGGTATAAGGCATCCACGCGGCCAGTAACCCGCCAAAGGATGAGCCACCGCGCTTGGCTACACCGATCACGCGCAAGGGAATACCATCGAGCTGAACAATCTCGCCTAGTGGATTTTGCCCAGCAGCAAACAGCGTATCGCTAAGTTCTGGTTGCAGGATGACAACCGGCTCACGCGCAGTGACGTGGCTCGGGGTAAAACCATCACCCACAGAAAAATTTAGCCCTTTCACCTGAAAGAACCCGTGGCTGACGCCAGAGAGCGACACCATCACTTGTTTGTCGCCCCGCACCGCAGCGACCATTTTACTCACCACTGGGGACAGGCTATCGACATAAGGTTGCTGACTCAGTAGCTCAATATCTGCCTGCGAGAGCGCGCGCTCAAAATCCGGGCGCGGTTTATCCCAACCAAGCCCTGGGCGAATGTCCAGATTGCTGGTTCCCAATTGGCTAATTTCATTGAGAATTTCCTGACGAGCGCCTTCGCCCACCGCCATAGAGGACACCACCGACGAAATGCCGATAATGATGCCAAGCATTGATAAAAAGGCGCGAATTCGATGCCCTAACAGGGCGCGCCAGGCCATTTTGATCGCTTCTCTAACACTCACCCACCAGTGCGGCCGGCCGGTGGCAATCGGAGCAGGTAATGCAGCTTGAATCGCGCTGGTATCTATTGCCTCATTAGTTCGATCGGCAATAATTTCTCCGTCGCTAATTTCGATAATGCGCTGCGCCTGATTGGCAATATTGCGGTCGTGGGTCACGATAATAATGGTATGGCCGGACTGATGCAGACTATGCAAAATGCCCATCAGTTCCTGACCACTGCTGCGGTCAAGCGCACCAGTAGGTTCATCGGCCAAAATAATACCGGCACCATTCATCAAGGCTCGGGCAATGCTCACTCGCTGCTGCTGCCCACCTGACAATTGTGCCGGTTTGTGCAGTAAATGCTGCCCCAGGCCCAGACGACGCAACAGATACACCGCACGCTCATGGCGTTCGGTGGCGGTCATGGCGGTATAAAGCGCAGGGATAACCACATTCTCAGTCGCAGTTAAATACGGCATCAGGTGATAGCGCTGAAAAATAAAACCGAGGTACTGGCTGCGTAATTGCGCCAATTGTTCACTGCTGGCCTGCCGTGTCGGGATATGATGAATCGACATCTCGCCCTGTGTGGGCTTATCCAAACAGCCGATGATATTCATTAGTGTTGATTTACCGGAGCCAGAAGCACCAATAATTGCCACCATTTCACCGCGGTGAATCGACAATGAAATATTCTTAAGCACCGCTACGGATGCTGCGCCGGAAGTAAAATGGCGATAGATCCCCTTGAGTTGAATCAATGGGTTATCGTTGGCATCAGCGGGATGGATGGCATTAATGTTCATTGCTGACTCCCGCAGGCGTTCCCAGCAACAGCACTTGGTCGCCCTGCGCCAGCCCTGCTTTCACCTCGGCATACTGCGCATTACGCAGGCCAACAGAGACCCAGCGCACTGACGTCTGTTTGCCGTTGATAATCTGAACCCGATAGCGCTTATCGGGTTGTTGCTCACCCAACGCAGACAGTGGCACCCGTAACACATTTTTTGCCTGCGCCGTGATAATGAATACCTGCGCAGTCATTGATGTACGTAATAGCCGCTCTTGGTTGGCAATGTTGAATATGCCGTTGTAATAAACCGCAGAAGGTTGCTGGCTGTTCGCTGAGCCAGAACTGTCTTCGCGCAAACTTTCAGCCGACGCTTCCTGAATAGCATCCATCCGGCTGTCATAGCGACGCTCGGGGTCAGCGACCACATAGAACCACAAGGGTTGCCCTACATTGACTTTGAGAATATCGGTTTCTGAAATGCGCGTGTGTACTGTCATGGTATCGACATTCGCCAGCACCAAAATGGTCGGTGCGGTTTGAGAGGAAACAATGGTTTGCCCCTCTTTAGTGACAATGCCCAGCACTTCACCGTCAATCGGAGCCATGATGCGGGTAAAGCCCAGATTGGCTTTTGCTGTTTCCATCGCCATTTGGCTTTGCACAATTTGCGCTTCATTTACATGCAATTGCGCTAGCTGGCTGTCATATTGCGCTTGTGCTTTTTCCAGCGCACTTTTCACGCCAGAACCGTCTCTTGCCAAGATCTGTTGGCGGCGGAACTCGAGCAGATACTGGCGTAACAAAGCCTGACTGGCCTGCTTCTGCGCCTGCGCGCTCTGTAATTCAGCTTCCGATTTACGTAATTCGTTTTGCTGCAAAGTCGGATCTATTTCAGCCAACAATTGACCACGGGTAACGCGATCGCCCTGTTTGACATACAGTTTGGTTAGCTGCCCATTCACCTGCGCGCCCACATTGACCTGCAATGAAGGTTTTAAACTGCCGGTTGCCATGACATTCCGTTCGATATCACCGCGCCCGATGGTTTCAGTTAACTGCGGCACATCCTGCTGACTATCCGAGATCGACAACGCAATGACGCTACTGATAATCAGTAACGAAACAATAAACAGCCCCAGCATGAGCTGATGTTTCTTATTTTTCAGGTTGATACGCATCAGTTAACTGCCACTGGCGTCAGGCGACTTAAGGACACCGATTGAGCATGGCGCACCAATTGGCCGTCGTTTAAGCGGAAAACACAATCAAACAGCGGTAACACACTTTCGCTGTGGGTCACGGTTATCAATGTTTTCTGATAGTCACGGCAGTGAGCAAGCAGAGTCTGCATCACCTGCTGAGCGGTTTCTTCGTCCAGGTTGGCCGTGGGTTCATCCAGGACCAATACCGGACAATCGCTGTACATAGCGCGAGCCAGTAATAACCGCTGACGTTGCCCCAATGAAAGCGCGGCGTGACTTTCGCGCACCAGCGCGTTGAGGCCACCGGGTAATTTTTCGATGACTTGCGTTAATTGCAGCCCTTGCAATGAGCGTTCGATACGTTGGTGCTTATCGGTATCCAAATGCCCATCAAACAAAGTGATGTTTTGTAATACCGATGCATTAAACAGAATGTCTTCCTGACTTTGCAGAAAAAACAGAGCATGTGCTTGTTGGAAATCAACAGCTTCGCCATCGACCAATACCTGCCCTTGCTGTGGTGGCATCAATCCTGCCATCACTTTTAGCAAAGTACTTTTCCCGGCACCGGACTCGCCGATAATCGCCACACTTTGCCCGCGCGTCAGGGACAGCGATAAACCACACAATACCGGCTGGCTGGCATCGTAGGCGAAGCGAATGTTCTGATAGACCAATTTCTGCGTAAATGTCGGTGGTGCGGTCGGAATGGATGAACGCTTTTCCGGTGGTGTAGACTGCCCGGCCGGGAACAAATCACGCGCGCGGATATCAATAACGTGCAACTGGTTTTTCTGCAAAATCGCATAGAAAATCTTGGTGATATAGGAGGTGAAAATCTCGCGCACAAAGCTATAGGCGAAGAACTCACCCAGACTCAGTGTCCCCTGCTTCAACAGCGGCAAAGCCAGCAGCATAAAGAACACCATTTCCAAGCTGCCAATCAGCTGATACAGGCTATTTTTAACCTGATCGTAGATTTTCTTCTTCTGCAAGGTCGTGAATAACGACAGCGCCAGTCCAGCAAATACCCCTTGGCGCTGGCTGGATAAACCGGCCGATTTAATGGTGGAAAAACCCTGAATAGTTTCCAGAATAAAATCACTTTGCTCGGCACTTTTGACCTGCAACTGCTGGGTGTAGTAGCGGTCACGGTAGATAGCCCAAATACTGATAAGGCCCATCAACATGACACCAATAGCAGAGACCATCGCCAGTAGTGGACTCATGTAGCACATCACTGCCAACGCGATGGCACCGATTATCCAATCGGTGCGCAGGCCGTTATCCAGCTCGATTTTTTGCGTCGCAGCCATCTGCCAGTTAGAGAAGCGGCTAAAGATGTCACCCGGTGCGCGCTTATCAAAGAAGTTCAGCGAGTGACTGAGCAAGCGAGAGAAACCCGCGACACTGTTAAGCACCACAAAATGTTTAATATAACGCTCGGTGATATATCGCACGCAAAAAGCGAGTGATGTGGAGACCACAAAAACCAGCAGAAAATAAAAATAGGGAAAATCTTTATCGCCCGCAGAAGAGAACACATCATTGATGGCGCTGCTGACCATAGTCGGCATAATAAACAGTGTCAGCGAGATCAAAAACGCCAACGTCATCAGCCAATAGATACCGCGAACACTGGCGGTTTCTTTCAAGCTCATGCAATCGAGCGCACTGAGTCGCTTGCTGTGTTCAATATTTTTCAGCGCGTCAGGTGACGCGGGCGTTTCCGGGTCCAGTACCAGCGCATAACCACTGATTTCTGCTTTCAGTGCATCCAGCGGCAGTAACTGCTGCCCGATTGCCGGGTTCATGACACAGACATAGTTACCTTTACGATACGCCAGCACCACATAATGGCTGGCACCATAATGCAAGATGGCAGGCAGCGGTAAGGCCGACAGCTCCTGATGTTCAAACACCACCGGATAAGCCGGTATTGCCAACTCAGATAAAATAGTACAAAGCGTGGCCAGTGATGTGCCATGCCCAGAGGCAGGATAACGCTCACGCAAGCTTTCCAGCGGCGCATTGATGCCTTGCGTCTGTGCCAGCATCGCAATACAGGCCAAACCACATTCATTGGTTTCGCTTTGAAATACTAGCGTTGGGATTATCTTTTCCATTTTCTACTATTCTTCGTCAGTGACATTATTCGTTTATAAAAAATAACGAATGTGAGTGCCATAACAGCCAATCTTGTGGATGCTGCGTCAAGGATGTTTCAATCAATTCAGGCAATTTATTTTTCACTTCCCGCGCACTAAGTGCAGGATAGATATGTATTTTTATTTCTTTGTCGTAATACAGATAATAAAAAACCACCTGCGCTGACAATGCTCTGGCAAGACGAACGATGCCGCTGTGTAAATTGGCTGGGCGGTTAAACAGTTGGCAGGCCATTTTTGCTGTTTCTGCTGGCTGGTTATTAACGGTGTAGTCCGGCGTAATATCCGGAAAAATCATAATATTTCGCTTATGCTCGGCTGCTTCCATGATGGCATCCATCAGGTTACCGGCGATGGCACGGCTATCAGCATGAATGGAACAATAGGAAATATTTACCCCACCCATTTGCCGCGCCTGCTCTTCATAAGCCTCAGCGCTGGCAGAAACGACTACGGTCGCCTGACCCGGATAAACATTCGCACCCACCATGCCAGCCAGCACATCTGACACCATATGCAATGGTGCCAAAATAACCGGAGAACCGGCGTCATGCAGCGCACTAACCTGGCAGTCTAATTGCTGGGTACAGGCTGCTAACTGGGCTAAAATTTGCCGGTTTTGACCATAAGTTGCCGCCAATTCCAACACCTGACGACGCTGCGCAGTACCAATAAAATTCTGTGCTGATGGGCTAGTTTGACCATTGAGCAAACAGTGGCTGTTGGCCGCCGCCACTCGCGCCAGATTCTTCTGCCGCCGCGAAGCCAAACCGAAAGCCCGGTGCAAAGCACCGAACATCAGCAAGAAACGATAATCACTACGCCGTAACAGCCAGATAGCTACCCTGGCCTGCCCGCGAGCGAATAAGCGCCCACTAAAAGCCAACTTATCGAGCTGGTTTCGCCAGGCAAAATAACCCCATACGGCTAGCAGTCTCATTATTTCTCCAGCGCCTTATCGTGCTCGAGTAATGACAAGAGGTGATCCGAGAACGCTGGGAATTCCCTGTCCTGCAACGCTATCCATTTTTTGCCAACAATAAAGGTCGGAGTTGCATCTATCTTGTAATGCGCAGTCACTGCCGTCATATAGGAAATTAACGCTTTAACTTCAGCGGACTGGCTCACTTGCTGATATTTAGCCACATCAATGTCATTGGCTTTTAGCCAGGTTTCGAGTTGGCGGTTATCACTCAAGTCGCTGTTGTCGTCGAGTACCGCTTTGTAAGCACTTTGACGATGTTGCGGCTCAATACCCATCACCGATAAGGTGGCAAAAACAGGCGCAAAACGCCCCAAGCCAGTGGTTTTATCACTGCTAATATGCAAGCGGATAAAACGAGTCCCTTCTGGCATACGGTTTTCTAATTGGCTGACATTATCTTCATTGATGGCGCAGTAATGGCAGCCATAAGAGAAGATCTCGATAATGCTGTTATCGTCTTTGATTGGGCTGTTTTCAATGTCACTGCTGCTGACAGAAAATAAACTTTCTGGTGCATCCTGATTGAGGACGAAATAGTGGAAATAGGCCGTTGTTATCAATGAAGAAATAAGGATAACCAACAGTGTGTAGCCTATAAAGAACCCCTTACTCCTAAACATATTTTTTTCAGTAGACATCGTCAGTTTTATTCACAATCAGAGTTAAGGTAAGACATAAACAAAATCAAACGATATTTATGCCCGTGGAATAATTTTATAATATTCAATTAATGCGAAAATTCTTGAATTTAAGCATCAATAACACATTTAAAAAACAAATCAGGCAAGTACAATAATACCTCCCGCACTTGCCTGGGATACGATTAAATATCGATAGAAACTAACGAATACTTAATTAACGGCAGTTAGCAATGTTGCTTGGCGCAGAAGTAGTGCTTAATACTTTACCATGCTTATCAGTACAAGTAGTGACTGCCATGCAAGTTGCAGTTGTACCACTAGTCTGCCACTGGAAAGTATCTTTACAAGTTTGACCAGTACCACCAACGATTGTATTAGCAACTGCCATGTTCATTTTTTTCATGAG
Organism: Yersinia enterocolitica subsp. enterocolitica; assembly: GCF_901472495.1. Classification (NCBI taxonomy): domain Bacteria; kingdom Pseudomonadati; phylum Pseudomonadota; class Gammaproteobacteria; order Enterobacterales; family Yersiniaceae; genus Yersinia; species Yersinia enterocolitica. The sequence continues at coordinate 4,260,143 of NZ_LR590469.1, read as the reverse complement.
AAAATCCTTAAAGAGAAAATAAAAATTTATAGCCTATTTATTTAATAGCCCATTGAAGTATGCGTTTCATTTTTAGGTTATAGCCTAATACCCAATTAATCTAACGCATCAGATTTATACTATATTAATGTGACACATTACAACCTGAAAATAGTATTTATTCAATATAATTAAATATACAAATAAATACCACGGGAAATCCCTGTCATATATAAATAACAGTAATTGTCCCATTTCATGAATATAAAAAATAACGAATTGAAAACTCTATTTTATATTCACAATAATTATGCACTCAGCGAATGAGTACATATAAATCTCAATTAATAATATGACATAATCACCACACCGCTACCGGAGAAGTTGCCCGCGTCAGGTAATGCTGGAGCATGAAGTGTTGACTCAATCGGGAAAGAGGTATTACCGATGTTTGCCGTTACCGTGACGCCATTGGCTAAGTCTTGCCCTGATACTTTTAATGTGGACGTCAGATTGCCATTTTGCCCCAGGTTAATACTTTTAGCCCCTACCAGCGTTAATTTCACAGATGTTCTGACAGTACAATTGATCGTCAGTGGTTCACTTTTTATTGCGCCATCAACACTTTGCTGATTAAGCGAACCGTAGTTGATATAAACATCACCGGTAATATCACAAGTTTCCGGGGTCGGAGGAACTGCACCACAATAGGAACCAGGGATCAGGTTGCCGCTAAAGTTTAAATCGCCAGCACCTTGCCAATATATGATGCCAAAACAAGTGTTGGATGAACTCAAAACAGGGGTCGTGGTGCTCCAACTTCCAGAAGCACCATTGCGACTAACAAACGCATCTCTCATGGTTTTCGCCGTTGCACCTTGAGTCACAATGACTCGCGTTGATGCCGCACTCGGGTTAAGACACCGTTCATCTTCAAGACTGGAGTAGTGACAGATAGCCACAGAGCAAGATGTGGATGTACAAAGTACATTGGTCAGTTCCTCACTTGGCCAGGAGAATGTTCCGGTATATTGGCCGCCTATTCGCGTTTGTGTCGAAACCCAGGCACTGGCCTGACTATAAAGCGGAAATAAAAACAGCACACAAGCGATTAGCCAGCAATATTTATGACTTAATCGCATATTAGGCTGTTCCATTCGTTTAAGTTCCATTGTCTCTATCCACATTTAACCTGTTGATAATGAATTTCAGCGTTAACATATTCGTAGTGAAATAAGATTAGAGGGGAGACCCCATTAATAATATTGCAGATTAAATGTTGCGACTGCATTGAACTCACCGCGCTTAATAGTACGTTGAGATATCGCCTCGGGTTCACCTCGAACATAAGCTTTCAAGGTAATAATGTTATTACCTGTATCAAGTGCGATATCGTCACTCGATTGATTTAGATACAACGGCTTTCCTGCCAATGTTTCAAGACCAATGGCGATTCCCATATCACTACTATCAACTGCCAATAATCCGGGTAAATTAACACTATCATTACCCGTAAAAATAATATTGGCAGTTGTACCTAAGCTGATATCACAATCTACCAAATGTATTTGGAACTGTTTGCCTAGTGTTCGCTGATTCGAATATAAATATTTATCAACGACAGTACCAAAATTTAAACTAATAGCATCATCACCCGGACGAATCGTACAAGGCTCAGCAACTAATGCACCATGAAAACGCATATTATCAGCGGCCAATACCGGTATAGCCCAAAAAACATTCAGAATAAGAATACTTAAAATAGCTTTCCCCACGCGCATCAGCAGATTTAAATTAGTCATCATTTGATCCTATTGATAATCCACTAATAATGTAGCGGTAGCCTCAAAGCTTCCTTCGCTTAATGTTGATCCAGTAGCCTTAACCGGCACAGCTTTAAGTTCCGGTGGGTTATTTTTGTCATAGGCCACTCGGGTATTAAGCGCAAAAGGAATACCATTTTTCAGTATGCGAATGCCCAGATTCTGAACATCGGTTTGTATCGCTGCGGGATCAAATGTTGTCACGGAAGCACTGACAATCGTGATACCTAATTCCAAGCTGCTACTGACTGTTTCACACGTCACGCTATAAGGCACAGTCTGGGTATAATTGATGCCATCAATCTTGTTCACACCCAAATTTTCTCCGAAAGGTACATCTATCGTACTGCCACCATTAATCACGCAGGGTGGAGGATTAATTAATGTGCCGGAGAACAGCATGTTGTCGGCATAAGCCAACGAACTACCGAGAGCTAGCACCACCGCAACGACCCCACCGGATATCAATGCGTTAATTTTCATTACTGGTACTCCACAACCAGAGTCGCTGTGCCGGAAAAATAGCCCGTACTCAACGTTGCATTGGTTTGTTTGACCGGTACCGCCTGCAAGACAGGAACATTCGGATAGGTAAAATTGGATGCAGTATTCAATGGAAATTCCTGCCCATTACGTATCAACTTGATCCCCAGATCTGAATGACTCGTTTTCAGAACACGGGTATCAAAATTGGCTCCATTGCCTATGATGCTTAATTTCAATGCATTGGAGGCAGCCGAAGTACAGTTCAACGTATAATTCACTGGCTTCATATATTGAACACCATCAATATTTGAGGTCAGGACTGTATCGCCAAAATCAACATTGATGGTGTTGTTACCGTTAATCACACAAGGTGGTGCGGCAAAAATAGTGACTGAGACATTGACCGTCGCAGTCTTATTCAATGCCCATGCCGGGCTACTTAAAAATGTTACGATGGCTGTCACCCCAATCATGGCCAGCCGGGTCACTACTCCCCTACAATTAACAGCCATCTCATCTTCCTTCTTCATCATTCAGCCAGACATCCGCCCAGTCTTATTCTTATGCGTCGTAGCGGAATACACTGTTATTTGATACTTTCCACCACAGAACACGTGCTACCCGAACAGCCGAAGATCAGTTTTGGACGACCGCCGAAATCGTTGACATAAGTCAGCACTGGCTTGCTACCTAATGCCGCAGCACTCACATCCAACATGCCCTGCGCTTTTGGTGCAATCATCAGCGGTTTGAAACCTGCTGCCGTTTTGCCAGTTTTGCTCTCACTGGCATCGACCAGCGTGATGTAATACGGCGTCGGGTTATTAACCTGATAGCGATCACCCTGACGAGTCAGCTGTAACTTCTCTTGCCAAGGTGTCGACATATCGGCCTTTTGTGGCACGATACCCGCAGGGCGGTAGAAAAGTTTGATGCGCGTTTGCAATGCAATCTGCAAAGTATTGGGCTTGTCCGACCGTGGTGGGATTTCGCGCAGGTTAAAATAGAACAAGGTTTCCCGGTCTTGCGCCAACTGATTCACCGCAGGCAAACTTTGTATTTTTAACTGGCTCATCGCGCCCGGTTCTACCCGCTGAACCGGAGGTACGACAGTCAACGGTGAATTGATTTTGTTACCCTGCTCATCTTCAATCCATCCCTGCGCCAGATAAGGTAATTCCTTATTCTGGTTGCTGATATTCAAGCTGATCGACTTATCGCCACCATTAAGAATGGCTCGGGTTCTGTCCAGTGCAATCGCTGCTGTTGCTTGCTGAGTCATCAGTGCCGTCACCAAAATGGTGGTGATACGCAATTTGTTATTCAATTTCATTACTTTTTCCTTCGAATTCATTACTTTTTCTCTCGAATTAATGTTGTCAGAACCTGGCGGTAACTCACTTTTTCGCTTATCTGAACGGGCACTGACCCGCAGGTTCAGTACTAAACCTTTCTACTGTGATATCGGAGGTTTATCCCCCGTGGCTATTGGCTGGCAAGGCAACAGTAGATTCGCCAGTATTGCTGGAGAAAGAGCCTTAGGTAAGGTGATGCTGCATTGCGCCTCACCATTCCAACGTACTGACATGGTTTCACCCGCTTTGATCCCACTGAGGTAAGTGGAACCATCGTCGTTAACAATGCCGGTCTCTTGCTGATTTTCATTTAATACGGTGGCCCCAAATGGCGGTGATGTGCCATCTGCCATACGTATCATCGCCATCGCCTTTTCGCCGGAAATCACATTAAAGCGGCGATAACCAATAGCACCTTCGGTCAGTGTGACCTGTGCTACGGTTCCTCTGGCTTCAACATCGTCAGCCAGGTTATCGATATCAATACTGGCCCGATTGCGGTAATAGCTATTCACATCACCGACTACCGCTTTACCAAACTGATTGGTGCGTATTGATGAGCCATATCCCTGAACCGGAACACCAGATACACCTTGGGTATCCAGTAATAATCGGGTACCGCCGAGGGTATTCACCCGATGTAGAGCACCACCTTCAGCCGTGATAGTTGCGCCGCCCTGAATACCTAAACCAACGGAAGAGTATTGCCCCTCCTGATAACTGGCATTGGCGTTAATATCCGCACTATTACCTATGTGGTTGTAGTTACCACTAACTAACACGCCGCTACGTGCTACCCCAGTATTGATCTGGTAGTTGTTGTGAGCATCCAGACGATCGGTATAGCCCACTCGCTGACTATGTTCACTGCCACTCACCGTCGCGCTATAACTGATGGTTGCGCTGTTACCAAATGGCATCGACATAGACAAATACACGCCATCGTCATTGCTTTCGTTATAGCGGTTACGGTAAGCAGAGAAGGTCAAACTGACATTTTTCACTTTACCGATATCAAAATAACGCGAGAGAGCCAGGTTATAGCGGTCATTTGCCGAGCGATCCCAATAGGTCTGATGGCTATAGTTCAGATACGCACTCAGCCCCAGATCCTGAAATTGTTGATTGAAGCTGATGGTGTACATCTCTTTATTGCCACCCACGTCATTGCTGCGATAACGCGCGTCGAGATATTCACTCATGCTCATAAAATTACGTTCAGAGAAGCGATAGCCAGCAAACGTCACCTGACTGCCTGTTTCCTGAAAGTTTTTCGAATAGTTGACTCGATAAGAGCCACCGCTCAAAGTGCCTTGCTCGGGTAACGTTGCCCATGATTGGGTCATATCAACCGACACCGCACCAAATTCCATTAAGTCACGGCCAATCCCCATAGATGCCGCTTGATATTCGTTTTCACCACTCATCGCGCCACCAAACAGTGACCAGCCACTGTTGATCCCCCAGGAGAATTCCCCGGTGCCAAACACTGGCCCTTCCGCCCGATGCCCGATATCCGAAGGCTTACCGGCAGCGATACGGTAACGCACCATTCCGGGGCGGGTCAGGTAAGGAATACTGGCGGTATTTACTTGAAATTGTTGAACTTGCCCGTCAAGTTCCTCTACCCGCACATCCAGCGTCCCAGAGACAAAACTGTTCAAGTTCTGAATACGAAAAGGGCCGGCAGCAACCAGCGTTTCACTCAACACACGCCCTTGCTGACTGACAACTACCCGCGCATTGGTACGGGCAACTCCTGTAATTTCAGGGGCATAACCACGTAAATTTGGCGGTAACATATTGTCATCCGTCGCCAGGCTAGCGCCGTTAAAGCGGAAACTGTCAAAGATGGAGGAATTCAAAAAATCTTCCCCCAACGTCAACTTTGCTCCCAGACTCGGGATAGCGCGATAAGCGTAATAACGGCTCCAATCCCATTGGCGCTCAGTCGATGAAGCCGATGATTGGTCGACACGCATCTG